>CAKSVK010000020.1 GCA_934502905.1 uncultured Chitinophagaceae bacterium | reverse complement strand
CTCGCCGGGCTTACAGGTATTTATTTCACCTGTAGCATGTTTGACCGTTACCCGGCCGAACAATTTTTCAAAGTACCGGCTTCCCAGAAAATCAACCGGCATTTTTATTTCCACCCGCAGCGTATCACCTTCCGGACCAACAAGATAACCATTAGACTGTCCATGGACACTTATATGGAAAAGAATGCAGACAAAAAATATTACTTCACGCATATGCATTATACAGGTATAACGGTGACCCGGGGCTCATTCGTATGGCGAGGCCTGTTATGGGTGGTAAAGCATGCAGGGGCGGGAGCTGCCCGGATGGCATCACAGGTAAGAAAAAAGCTTCGTCTTAACGGGTGAAGCAGGCACTTTGTGAACACCCCCGGAGCAAACTTAATGACAGAAGCACTTTTAGTAGTAAAAACAGATCGTGCAGTATAAAAAACAGAGACCGGCATGACAGGTCACTGGCGGAAAATGACCGGCACTGATACAAACTTCGTATATCCCTAACAGTAATATACACCCACAGGAAGGTTTTACTTATCAATTAATAAAGATTATGACTATAATCTTCTAAGCATTTGAACTTACTATTTAAAAATAAATTACTTTCACGTCCGAAAATTACAATTCCTGAAATTCTCTAAACCTATTCTCAAACATGAAGAGCCTCTTTGTTTGGGCAGTATTTTGTATTGCCCTGAGCAGCTTTTGTTACGCTGCTCCTCCAACCATTAGTTCCTTTACTCCTGTTTCCGCCACACCGGGCATGACGATTACGGTTACCGGCTCCAATTTTTCAACAGCCACACAGGTTACTGTAGGGGGCGTAATTGCCGGTTTTACTATTGTCTCCAACACATCTATCACATTGACCGTTCCGGTTAGTACTTCGGGCAGCATTGTAGTTACGAACCCTGATGGTTCGGCATCTCAAACCGGATTTATTTATATTCCCACTTCGGGGATGATCACCGATTATAACGGCTTCTGGTCAACAACAGCTGCTTCCGCTAACAGTGTACTTCCGGACAACAGCCATCACCTGCTGGCTTTCACCCACAATAATGTTACGTATTCTACCGGGGTCAACGATGCCAGGCTTACGATACAGGGTGTAAGTTACACGCCGGCGGTTTTTAAAGCGCTGCCGGTGGCAGGCATATCCGGTGTAACCACCGGCGGAGGAAGTGTATATCTGGCGCTGGCGAAGTATGTAGATGGTTCCGAGGTTGCAAATGTGGGCGGCGTATCTGACTATACGATCAAAAAAGCACTTACGGATGGAATTAACGGTCTGGACATGGGTACGGGTATTACCAACCTGCCGACTTCCGCCACTATGACCTTCCAGATCTATAATATTGATCCGGCCAGGGTTGCGGATGCAGAACCGGATATTATCCTGACACAAATTGCCGATCCCACTTCAACCAATGATGCCTTTGCCTTCCTGGATGCCAGCGGCAATATTGTACAGGGTTCCCATTCCTTCATGCAGAATATGAACCACCTTCCCGAATTGGGCAGGTATGCCCTGGATCTTTTTAGCATGGCAACCGGTATTCCCTATAATATTGCCCGTCCCTATAGTCCATTCTCCAGTAGCCCTACCCGGGGGCTGAGGCTGATCAGCCTGAAGTTGTCCGATTTTGGCATCACTGCCGGCAATGCATCGCAGGTAAGGGCATTACGGATCACGCCCAGCGGTACCAGCGACTATGCCTTTATAGCTTATAACGCGGCTTCTATCAACCTGCCTCCCAACGCCTCCCTAAGCCCGGAAACCTCCACGCTCAGGGTATGCCCGGGGGGAACCGCCAGTCTTGAAGTAGTAGGTACGCCCGCAGCGGGCGGTGCGCTTTCCTATACCTGGGAAGAATCAACAGACAACGGTACTACCTGGACTTCAGTCAGCAATGGTGGCAACTATTCCGGCGCCACTACTTCCCGGTTGCAGATCGCCAATGCCACGGTAGGCCACCGGTATCGCGCTACCGTGCATGAAGCAGGAAACGGGAATGCGGGCATCAGCGGATCGCTCACGATCGCAACTGCTACCGGCACGCCACCCAGCAGCGTAAGCATCAGCAATAGTGAAGGCAATGCCTGCCGGAATGCATCCAGGCTCTTCAGCTCCACTGTTACCGGTGGCAGCGGCGACCGGGCATTCCAGTGGCGAAGCAGAACAGGTTCCGATCCGTTTACAGATATTCCCGGCGCTAATTCGGCCTATTATGTTCCGGCTACGGATATAACGGGCACAACAGATTACCGCCTGATAGTATCCAACGGAGGGGGATGTACTGCCACAACTTCCAATACCCTTACTTTCCAGGTCACAGGCGTTGCCTCGCTCACACCTGCTGAAAGATGCGAGTCCGGCCAGGTTACGCTGGGGGCCACCGCTTCTTCAGGCAATATCACCTGGTTCACGGCAGAAAGCGGCGGGAACAGCATACATACCGGTAATACATACACGACACCGTCGCTCACCGCTACCACTACTTATTATGTAGCCGCAGCAGGCTGTGCATCAAGACTACCTGTAACAGCAACCATTCGCCCTGCCAGCACAGCCGGCAGCATTTCCGGCGACGGAGAGGTAGAAGCAGGCAACAATTCCACTATCCTGACACTGATGAGCCAGGTAGGAGATGTAGTGAAATGGCAGTCTTCTATCGACACCTTCCAGGCGAACATACAGGATATAACCCATACCGCATCGCAACTAACAGTCACCAATATAACAACAGCCACACAGTACCGCACAGTTGTGCAGAGTGGAAGCTGCAGCCAGACTACCTCAGGCATCGCTTATATGCGTATAGCCGGCGCGCTCCCCATCCGAAACAGCAGCCTCCAGCTTATAAGGCAGGAAGGCGCCGTGACAGTAAAATGGGAAAGCTATGACCAGCTGCAGGTGGTGTCCTATACCATAGAAAAATCGGTTGACGGCGATTATTTTGCACCGGCAACAACCCTACCGGTACAGGCCGGCAACAACGCACAATATGAATGGACTGACCGTTCGCCGGGAGAAGGTATCCTGTATTATCGCATCAAAGAAGTGAATGCAGATGGCACTTATTTCTACAGCAGCATTGTTTCCATTCGCCTGGAAGGAGCAAAAGAACGGATATCAGTATATCCCAATCCTGCATACGGGTACAACTTCAATCTCCAGCTCAGCAGCGTTCAGGCGGGGAAATACAGGGTTACCCTGCACAATACGAATGGTCAGCCGGTTTATCGCCAGCAGGTGACACATACAGGCAGTGCTTCCGCCCATATACTGCAGCTGAATAAGAGCCTTCCCAAAGGCATGTACTGGATAAAAGTGGAAGGACCTAACAGGTTCTATAAACAGTTACCGGTAGTGGTATTGTAATACGGTGTTCATTGGCAAAATAAAAGAGGCTACCCGGTTTATTTCAGGATAGCCTCTTTTTTTAAGCGTTGCTTCAAGGCTTGGGCGCACAATACGGCAACGATATAATCGTTCCTTATAAACCAACAGGGAAAAATCATTCTTATTATCCGGAGAAACCTGTAAAATGAAACACATACAACGATTCATTCTCTTTGTAGCGATATCAGTTGGACTCAGCCATTTTTGTATGGCACAAGAGACCCGTTTTTCCGCAGGTATCCGGTTCGGTCCTTCTGTGCCTGTCGGTGAATTCGCCCGCTACCGGCCATCTTTTCACGACGTTTCCGGAAACGCCGTTCCCGGCATCACGGGTAATATTCGTTTGCAATATCGTTTTGCCAAAAGCTGGGCACTGACCCTGCAAACCGGCGGATCACAAAACGGGCAGAATAACCGGAAGGTGATCCGGTCAATGCAAAGTTCGTTCCCTGAAGGTGCATCTGTATCCTATAAAGCAAAAAAGTGGAAAGTCTTTCACGCCATGGCCGGTGTCAACTATGCCATCCCGTTATCCGGAGATAAAAGATTTGAGCTACAGCCCGGCTTATACGCCGGCTGGTGCAAAACTTCCATACCGGGTTACAAATACAGCTATGCATACGGTTCCTCAGGAGGCCTGGAGCCTGGGACCATAGGTACCGGATTCAGCAAAGGGACCAGCCTTCCCTGGTCGTTTTGTTACCAGGCAGACCTGGCATTCCGTTTTCACATCAGCAAAAGAATAGCGCTTTCACTCGACGTCGCCTATTTTGATTCCAGGCCTGTCATTACCTATTATTATTACGAAGACTCACCCCCGGGTCTCCCCTTTCAGGTCATATCCGGTCCGGGTCTTGGAGAGCCCCGGTCTGCCCGTAAGCATTATGCGTTGTCGTCAATCGCTACCGGGGCAGGTATTGCCGTGAAGTTGTAAATACCCCCGGTTATCAGGAAAACTTTGCCAGCACCTTATCCATTTGCTGTTGTATGCCATCATTACGCAGGTTACCCAGGCTGCCTTCATGCGTATGCTGCAATTGCTTCTTATAGTCGTAGTGAAATTTACCATTCTCGATATCATTACCCACCTGGCGGTAAGCATCACGGAAAGAAACGCCCTTATTCACGAGATCGTTCACAGCCTCCACACTAAACAGGTAACGGTACTTTTCATCATCCAGGATATTATCCGTTACACTAATGTTGGACAACATCAATATTGTCATCTGTATGCAGGCTTTTAATTCCTCCAGCGCAGGAAACAGTATTTCTTTTGTCAATTGGAGATCCCGGTGATAGCCGGAGGGCAGGTTGTTGATCAGCAATGTCAGCTCATTGGGTGTAGCCTGCATACGGTTACATTTTGCCCTGATCAGCTCAAATACATCAGGGTTCTTTTTATGCGGCATGATGCTGCTGCCGGTGGTCAGCTCAGGCGGAAAAGAAATAAAGCCAAAGTTCTGGTTAATATACAGGCAGGCATCCATTGCCAGCTTACTTAAAGTAGCAGCTATAGCACTGAGACCGGTAGCTACCATCTTCTCGGTTTTACCACGGCTCATCTGCGCATATACGGCATTATAATTCAATGCTTCAAACCCCAGCAGCTGTGTGGTTAATGTGCGGTTAAGCGGAAATGATGACCCGTATCCGGCTCCGCTGCCCAGCGGATTTTTATTGGCAATATGATACGATGCCGCCAGCAGCTCCAGGTCATCGGTCAGGCTCTCTGCATATGCACCGAACCACAACCCGAAAGAAGAGGGCATCGCGATCTGCAGGTGGGTATAACCCGGCAATAATACATTTTTGAACTTTTCACTTTGCGTGATGAGCAGGTCAAACAGCTTTTTTACTTCATCTTTTATAGCCAGCACTTCCGCCCGCAGGTATAATTTCAGGTCCACGGCCACCTGGTCGTTCCTGCTTCTCCCGCTATGAATCTGCTTACCCGCATCCCCTATACGTTGCGTCAGCACGTATTCCACCTGGGAGTGCACGTCTTCCATTCCTTCCTCAATTACAAATATGCCTTTTTTAATTTCGTCGTGTATCACCTCCAGTCCCTTTACTGCAGCATCCGCATCTTCCGCGCTCATCAGCCCTACTTCCTTCAGCATTTTCACATGCGCGATCGACCCCAACACGTCATATTGGGCTAATAATATATCAAACTCCTTGTCCCGTCCCACCGTGAATTTTTCAATCAGGTCATTAACGGATGAGCTGTCTTTTTGCCAAAGTTTCATGCTTCAAGTTTTAAGTGCCTAAGTGATAAGTAGTAAGTGACCGAGCAAAACTCCTCATGCAATACTTACCAAATTTATTAATTTCTAATTGACCGACAGAAACAGTACCACACTTACTGCTCACTACTGTCTGCTTACTTCTTCAATCAGCCTGATATACAATTCAATCCCCTCCTTTATTTCATGAATATATATATACTCATCGGCGGTATGGCTTCTTGCGGAATCGCCGGGACCTATCTTTAAAGAAGTGAAAGGTATCAATGCCTGGTCGGAGGTGGTGGGTGAGCCGTAGTACGTTCTGCCGAGCTGTATACCTGCCTGCACCAGGGGATGGGTAAGCGCTATGCCTGAAGAGCGCAGGCGGAGACTACGTGGCTGTACATCGCTTTGTACATTTTCCCGGATGATCTCCAGCACTTCTTCCAGTGTATATAATTCATTTACACGAACGTCTACCACAAACCTGCACTGTGCGGGCACCACGTTATGAGCGGTATTATCCGTCTGGATAACCGTCACACTGGTTTTTACGGGTCCCAGCAGCTCCGATACTTTGGGAAAACGATGGGTTTGAAACCATTCAATATCCCGGATCGCTTTATAAATAGCATTCTCCCCTTCTTCCCTGGCAGCATGGCCTGCTTTGCCATTCGCTACCGCATCCAGCACCATCAGCCCTTTTTCAGCAACAGCCATCTGCATCTGTGTAGGCTCTCCTACAATAGCAAAAGCCCAGTTCCTGCCAGCCGGATTAAAAGTAGGATCCTGCAACAGGTATTCTATCCCATTCTTTCCCGATATCTCCTCTTCCGCACTGGCAGCAAAAACAATATTATAAGGCAGGTTATCCCGTTCGTAAAAATGGATAAACGTTGCCGCCAGCGATACCAGGCAACCACCGGCATCATTGCTACCCAAACCAAACAGCTTCCCCTCTCTCTCTACCGGCTCAAAAGGATTGAGTGTATAACCCTTATTCGGCTTTACCGTGTCATGATGTGAGTTGAGTAAAACAGAGGGCTTGCTTTCATCAAAATATTTGTTACAGGCAAACACATTGTTACCTACCCTGAAATGAGGGATCATTTTCCTGGCAAAAAAAAGGCAAAGTATGCCTGCCGTCCCGTGCTCTTCCTTACTGAAGGAAGGCGTGGCGATCAATTGCTTCAGCAGCGCAATAGCTTCATCGGCCAGTATGGAGTTTTGCTCAGTCATTTACAATAGTTGTTCCGGAAGTACCCGCTACCAGCCGTTCCAGCTCCTCTGCCTTGCCTATGATCACTTTTTTTACTCCGTTGTCCAGGGCCGCAAAGGCGTTCTCCAGCTTGGGGATCATGCCGGCAAATATTTTATTCCCTTCTTTCAGCTCACGGAATGCAGCCGGGGTGATCTCCGGGATCACAGTAGCATCGTCATTGGCATCCAGCAATACACCAGCTTTTTCGAAAGAGTATACCAGTGAGACGTTATAAAAAACTGATAAGGCTTTTGCCGTTTCCTGGGCAATGGTATCGGCATTGGTATTCAGCAGTTGTCCCTCCCCGTTATGAGTGATAGGCGCCAGCACAATCGTATGTCCGGAAGACAGCAATCCGTTCAGGAAAGCAGCATGTACCAGGTCCACATCTCCGACAAAACCATAGTCGATATTATTTTTCAGGGGCCGCTTATGCGCCAGCAAAGCGTTTCCATCCGCACCTGTCAGCCCTACTGCATTACAACCCCTGGATTGCAGTCCTGCTACAATATTTTTATTGATATACCCTGCATATACCATAGTCACGATCTTCAGGGTTTCAGCATCGGTTATCCTTCTTCCGTCAATCAACTGCTGCTGCACACCCATATCCTGCGCCAGGCGTGTTGCCAGCTTACCGCCGCCGTGGATCAGCACAGTGCTGTTTTGCCGGGAAACTTTTGCAAACAGGTCAAGAAAAGCCGACAGCTTTTGCTCATCATCGATAATATTACCGCCAATTTTTACAATTAACAGCGTATCCATTATGACTGGCTTTGGAGAATTTCGGCCAACACGGTTTGTGCGGCCCAGACCCTGTTGGATGCCTGCCGGGTAATGATGCTGTTAGGTCCGTCCAGTATCTCATCGCTGAGCTCCAGGTTACGCCTTACAGGCAGGCAGTGCATTACTTTAGCATTATGGGTGATCGCCAGTTTTTTATTATTCAGCATCCAGTTCGGATCTGTTGTAAATATTTTACCGTAATCGTTATAGGCGCTCCAGTTTTTCACATATACAAAGTCAGCATCTTTCAATGCCTCATTCTGATCGTATGTGATGGTGGCGCCTTTTGTAAAAGATTCATCCAGTTCATATCCTTCCGGATGGGTGATTACAAAATCCGCTTTACCCCATGCATTCACCCATTGGGCAAAACTGTTGCTTACACATTGCGGGAGCGCCTTAATATGAGGCGCCCAGGTCAATACAACCTTAGGTGTACGATTTACAGGCTGCTCCTGCAATACTTCCGTGATGGTAATAAGATCTGTAAGGCTCTGCAACGGGTGCAGGGTGGCGCTTTCCAGGCTTACTACAGGAATTCCGCTGTATTTGATAAACTGGTTGACATATTGTTCACTGTAGTCTTCATCACGGTACTGCAGCGTCGGGAAGGTACGGATGCAAAGTATGTCAAAATACCGGCCCAGTATGGGCGCTGCATCCTTTACGTGCTCTACCTTGGCACCGTCCATCACCACCCCTTCTTCAAACTCCAGTGCCCAGCCGTCGTTACCAATGTTGAACACAATAGGCTCCATGCCCAGGTTCTTTGCTGCAATCTGTGTGCTCAGCCGGGTACGCATACTGGGGTTCAAAAATAAAAGACCTATCCGTTTGTTTTCACCCAGCCTTTTATGAGCATACGGGTTCTTTTTATGCGATAGCGCCTGTTGTATAAATGCATCAATATTGCTTACATCCTTAGCTGAGATAAATTGTTTCAATACTCACAGATTTTTTACAAGTATACAAAAAAAGGTTTATTCCTCAGAAGGCTCACCGGCTGATGGCTCTGTTGTAACCGCTTCCGGCTGTTCTTCCGGTCCTACCAATGCCGCGATCTCCTCCTTCAGCGCATCAATAAAATCTTCAGCATCTCTTTTTTTCAATGCCAGGGAAGGAAGTAAACGTATCACGTTAGGCTTTGCTTCGCCGGTAAATATTTTTTGATTGAGCAACAGATTTTTTCTCAGGTCTTTCAACTCTTCCGGCACATCAAATCCTATCATCAGTCCGCGGCCTCTTACATTTTTGATCTGCGGAATTTCAGACAACGCTTCCCTTAAATACTTACCTACCATCACGGCATTACCAAGCAGCTTTTCTTCTTCCAGCACTTCCAGAACAGCCAGTGCCGCAGCACATGCCAGATGATTGCCTCCAAAGGTAGTGCCTAACTGAAAATGTTTGGGTTTGATATGCGGGGCTATTATCAACCCTGCTACCGGGAAACCATTCCCCATGCCTTTGGCCATGGTATATATATCGGCTTTCACACCGGCAAAATCGTGACTGAAGAATTTACCGCTTCTGCCGTAGCCACACTGTACGCTATCTGCAATGTACACGGCACCATGGGTATCGCACAGGCTGCGGATCTTCTTCAGAAAGCCTTCGCTGGCTACATTGATGCCGCCTACTCCCTGGATACCTTCCACGATCACAGAGGATATATTTTTGCCTTCTTTTTTAAAATAGTCTTCCAGCGCCTGCTCATCATTAAAAGGCAGGAAAACAACATTGTCTGTTTCATTTACCGGCGCTACATAATTTTTATTGTCTGTAACAGCCACTGCCAGCGACGTCCGTCCGTGGAAGGATCTGTTGAAAGCCACGACTTTCCTGCGTCCATTGTGAAAAGATGCAAGCTTTAATGCGTTTTCATTTGCTTCCGCCCCGCTATTGCATAAAAACAACTGGTAATCATCCTTGCCGGAAAGCTTTCCCAGCCTGGCGGCCAGCTCCTGCTGGAGGGGTATCTTAACAGAGTTGGAATAAAAGGCAATTTTTTTAAGCTGGTCTTCAATTCTTTTTACCCAATGCGGGTGGGTATGCCCAATGGATATAACGGCATGCCCTCCATACAGGTCAAGGTACTGCTCACCGTTATCGTCCCATACATAGGATCCTTTTGCCTTTACAATTGCAACATCATTAACAGGATAAACATCAAATAGATTCATAAAATTGTCTCCCGGAGTCGGCCCGAAAATTCCTGAGAAAGCTTGTGCCATTGTCCCTGGCATCATAAGCAGTCATCCGGTATGGATTTAACTTACATAGCCTACACAAAATCCTGAATTACCAGTTTAGTTTTTAAGACAGCTCCTTTTTTAGTTTTTAGTTATTGTTGTTATTAGATTTAGAAAAAATTTGCCTTCAACTGCAGCCCAGCTTTTTCTTCCAGTCCGCACATAAGATTCATATTCTGCACAGCCTGGCCGCTGGCACCTTTCAACAGGTTATCTGTAACAGAGTGGATCACGAGCTTGGAACCTACTTTTTCCAACTGGATGAGGCACTTATTGGTATTTACCACCTGCTTCAGAAAAATCTGGTGTTCGCTTACAAAAGTAAAAGCGGCATCGCGGTAAAAGTCTTTATATAAGCTCAGCAGTTCCTCGTAACCGGCATTACAATGTACGGTAGAGCTGATGAAAATGCCGCGGGTAAAATCGCCGCGCCAGGGTACAAAATTCAGCTCATTGCTTTTATTGCTGTCAGCGGGTAATAATTTATTGAGCGATTGTACTATTTCTGCAAGATGCTGATGGGTAAGTGTTTTGTAGGCCTGTATATTGTTAGCCCTCCAACTGAAATGGGAAGTAGCAGATAGCCCCTGACCCGCACCGGTGCTGCCGGTAATGCCGGTAGTAAATATTTCGTCTAGCAGCCCGGCTTTTGCGAGCGGCAGCAATCCCAGCTGAATGGAGGTTGCAAAACACCCGGGATTGGCAATATTCTGCGCAGATTGTATTTCCTTCCTGTTCAGCTCTGGCAATCCATATACAAAACTTCTACTGCCCACCGAATTCCTTCCTTCCAGCCTGAAGTCGTTAGCAAGATCAATGATCTTTACATTGTCTGCAATTTTAGTTTCCGCCAGGAACCTGGCTGATTCTCCATGTCCAAGGCACAGAAATAACACCTCCAGGTCTCCTTTTTCAAGGGTAACTACGTCATTGGTAAAAGCCAGGTCGGTATCTCCGAACAGGTCGGGATGAACCACGCTTACCTGTTTGCCGGCATTGCTACGGCTATGGATGAACGACAGATCGGCATTCGGGTGATGAATCAGCAGCCTGATGAGCTCGCCGCCGGTATATCCTGCTCCTCCTATGATTCCTATTTTTATTTTTCCCATTTCAAACAAGCCTGTTTGTAGCTGCAAAATTATAATAAAGCCTTCACCTTAACGCGGATTCAACGTTATAATTACTTTACCGCTGCATCTTTTGACACCAACTGATGTATGGATGTCTGGTTCCCAAATATTTTACTAAAGCCCCGTACGTCCTCGCCGGTAAACCCGGTATTCATTTCCCCATATTTCCCAAAACGGCTGTTCATCAGATCGTAAGGTGATTCTATACCTATCACCTGGAAACGATAGGGGTACAACTGCACAAATACATCCCCGCTCACATTTTGCTGGGAGCTGGTCATAAACGCTTCTATATCCCGCATAACAGGGTCCAGTATCTGCCCCTCATGCAACCAGTTGCCGTAAAACTGCGCCAACTGGTCCTTCCAGTTCAGCTGCCATTTTGTAAGCACATGCTTTTCCAGCGCATGATGTGCTTTGAGGATCACCATGGGTGCTGCCGCTTCAAATCCCACCCTTCCTTTTATGCCGATAATGGTATCTCCCACGTGTATGTCACGCCCTATGCCGTAAGGACCGGCAACAGATTGCAAATATTGAATAGCCGCTACCGGGTGTTCAAAAGATACGCCGTCCACGTTCTTCAGCTCTCCTTTTTCAAAGGTCAGCTTCACCTCCCTGGGTTCCGATGCTGTCACCTGGGTAGGCCATGCTTCTTCCGGCAGCCATCCTTTTGAAGAAAGTGTTTCTTTACCGCCCACGCTGGTTCCCCACAATCCCTTGTTGATGGAATAAAGCGCTTTCTGAAAATTCATCTGTATCCCTTTGCTCTCCAGGTAGGCGATCTCCTGCTCGCGACTGAGCTTCATATCCCGGATCGGGGTTATGATCTCTACTCCCGGGATCATGATATGGAACACCATATCAAAACGTACCTGGTCATTTCCCGCGCCGGTGCTGCCGTGAGCCACCGCTTCCGCCTTCAGCTTCTTTACATGCTCCGCAATGTGGATCGCCTGGCTGAGCCGTTCGGCACTTACGCTTAAAGGATAGGTATTGTTTTTAAGGATGTTCCCGAATACCAGGTATTTGATTATGCTTTCGTAGTAAGACTTTTCAGCATGTACGGTGGTGTGCGTTTTTACACCCAGGTTATATGCATGCTGCTCTATTTTCTTTAATTCATCCTCCGTAAAACCACCGGTATTTACAATAACGGAATGAACCTCGTAACCTTTTTCCTCTGTCAGGTATTTAACACAATAGGTAGTATCCAGTCCGCCACTAAATCCCAGTACAATTTTCTTCATTATAAAAAATCAGTTTGATGATAAACAATAGATGTCAAAAATTATAAAAGAAGCTGAAAATGGTCTGCAATTTACTTTTCTTCGGCGCTTCTTCTTTGTCTTTTTTCAAAAAAGGCTGTAACAGCTTCCATTTTTTGATGCGCATAAAACGCTCATACAGCCTGGAATGCTGCTGGAAATCCTGTTTTGTTTCTTCCGGCTCATAGTGATCTTTCGGATCGTAAAGCATGGCAGTGCAAAAACAATTCTTCCGTTCTTTGGACATCAGTATTTCGTAGTTCACACAGTTTTTACATCCTGCCCAGAAGGCTTCGTCCTGTGTCAGCTCAGAATAGGTTACCGGCTCATACCCCAGCTCGGAGTTAATCTTCATAACCGCCAGCCCCGTTGTCAGGCCAAAGATCTTTGCCTCGGGGTACAGTTTCCTGCTCAGCTCGAATATCTTCCTTTTGATGGCCCTGGCCAGGCCGCCCTTCCTGAATGCAGGCGCCACGATCAGCCCGGAGTTGGCTACATACTGGCCGTGACTCCAGGTTTCTATATAACAGAACCCGGCCCATATGCCGTCTCTATTAAAAGCGATCACCGCTTTTCCTTCCCTCATTTTCTGCTGAATATATTCAGGACTTCTTTTGGCTATACCCGTACCGCGGGCCTTTGCCGAAGAGGCCATCTCGTCGCAAATAATCTGGGCAAAGTCCAGGTGACTTTCATTTGCCACCAATACCTGAAATTGATCCTGGGTTTTCATTTTTTGTATTACCACTTACTAGGTACCATAAATAAAATAGAATTAAACACCGCTTTCCCGGTTACTGGTCCGGGCATAGTTCTTTGCCAGAGATGACTACGAGAGGATGTACGTATCAACGTCGCACCCTGAAAGGAGTTGGACGACAGAAAAAAACCGCTCCAGGCGGAACAGGAAAAACCCCACGACTTAAAGCATTCGTTCCTCCGAACACTTTATATCCTACCGTGGAATGATTTTTTTGCATTGTAGTAGTGATGTACTTTGAATTAAAGCTTTTAACAATGCAAAGAAAATACATTTTTTCAAATGCTGTTCTATTTTAACCAAAATTTTGACGGATAAAGCTAAAAATCAGTGTGCTACCGGTATGCTGTGCACAGCGTCGCTCATCTCCCTGATCAGCGCGGTATCTTTTTCAATGGCATTGCCTACCACTACCAGGTCGGCGCCGGCTTTACAGTTCAGGTAAGCCTTTTCCGCAGTTGAAATACCGCCACCCACCACCAGCGGAATATCAATGGATTGCGCAACACTCCTGATCATGGTTTCAGGGATCGGTTTCTCCGCACCACTGCCTGCATCCATATAGATCAGCTTCATGCCCAGCATTTCCCCGGCCATGGCCGTACAAATAGCAATTTCATTTTTATTGGAGGGAATGGGAGTGGCATTACTGATGTAAGACACCGTTGTGGGAGCACCCCCGTCTATGACCATATACCCTGTTGACATCAGCTCCAGCCCGCTTTTTTTAACAAAGGGAGCCGATATGACGTGCTGACCTATGAGCAATTCCGGGTTTCTGCCGGAGATAAGAGAAAGATACAACAGCGCATCCGCATAACTGCTGACCTGGGAAGGAGTGCCGGGGAAAAGAATAACGGGGATATCGCACAGGTTTTTAATCTGGGTCACCACTTCATCCAAATGGTTGCTGATGACAAGACTGCCGCCGACCAACAGGTAATCTACTTTTGCGTCCAACGCCAGGGAGGTCAGTATTTCAATTTGTTGCCGGTTTACTTTATCAGGATCAATAAGTACCGCAAAAGACTTCTTTCCTGCCTTTTTTTTAGCAACAAGGGATTGGTAAATACGATCGGTCATTCTTTAGTTATTGATTCCTCGCTTGCAAAAATGCAAAAAGTTTTCGGGTTAACCGCTTTTATTACAAAATTCGAAAAACCGTATTTTCCCTGTTTTCAACGTAAAAATACCCCTATTTGAAAAATAAAACGATGCCCGGAATGTTCCAGCAGCTTCTTTCCGGTTGCACGATCCGCCGGCGCCATTATGTAGGGTCAACCGAAATCCTTGTACCATCGCTGTTACAGGAATATATTATCCGGGCGGGGCCACCCGGAACCGGATAAAAATAACAGGCAAGAATCTGCACCCGTTTTTATCCACATTATGTTGATATTTACCAGTTTGTAAAAACCTTATTGTAAGATATTTTCGCTGTGGTTTGACTGGACAGGATACTGTGGATGATACTAATACAGACGAACAGATTGATCGCAATAAACGAGTTCATTGAAAAACTACAATTTGGTGTGTGAAAGGCTTGGCTCAGAGGCCCGGAAAACATGCTAACAGTTGAAAACCCGTACCCAATACGATACCACGATTACAGCCCCCGTTGTGTAAATTATGAGTGGCCGTATTCGGGCCTCCAAACCTTGGTAAGTGTAGTAATTCAAACAGAGCTCAGGAAAAATTTTCATTAGGACGGTTAGGAACATAAACCTACGTAATCCGTTCCGATTCTTCGGGATGGATTTTTTTTGTCCATACAATATGAACCGGTCTCCGGTTTACCCCGGCAAACAGATCGGGTGAGTCATTTACGTATATCCGTTGCTGTGATCAGCTCCGCAGACAGGGTTGCCAGCAATACTCCGGGTATATCGGCTATTGGTGACAGCTATGCGCAGAGTGATCGACCAACAGTATAGAAACAACAAAGTCCACGCTAAAGCCGTGGACTTTGTTGTTGTTGCTATTAGTATTCTACTTCGCCGGCGTCAGCACAATATTCCTGAACTCTATAGGGCCGTGGTCACCCTGCAGGTAGATAGGACCCGGTTCACCTTCATTACTATCCAGGGCGCCTCCGGTAATGCCGGGGATCAACTGGTCACAAACGATGGTTTTACCATTCGCTACAATGCTGACCTTCCTTCCAATCAATGTTATATCGTACGTCTGCCATTCTCCGGCACCCCTGGCAGCCATTTCACTGGGGGTAACAAAACCGTATATCCCGCCGAAAAGAATGTTAGAAGGCTCATTTCCCCTGTCATCCTGGATCTGCACCTCATGTCTTCCCCGGAGATAAATACCACTGTTGCTTCCTTTCTGATAGCGGAACTCGATATGCAGCTTAAAGTCGGTGAACTTTTGTTCGGTAACCAGATTTACCCCAGACTTCAGGCTTTTTAAAATGCCGTTCTCCGCTACCCATTGATTTTCCTTATCCCCCACGGGCTTCCAGCCAGACAGGTCTTTCCCGTTAAAAAGCGTAACAGGTTTACCCCAGGCAGGCGTGCCGGACTTCAGCAAGGAAGGGGCTCTTTTGCCGGTCCAGTTATACTTTTTGCCTTCGCTTGTTACAATAGTTCCTGCCAGATCAGCACCGTTCAGCTCACCCTCCAGTACCATATCGGCATCTCCTTCTTCCCATTGCGGAGGAATGGAAAAACTGAATTTATTACCGGTCACATTCACTTTGGACACCGGGCGTGCACTACCCGTCACAGCTACAAAGCGCCCCACAAAAGTCCGGTTACCCGAATGTGTTATCTCCAGCCAGGAGGGCGCCGGTGTACCGTCAATATCAATTGTAATATCCCATCTTCCTTCCAGTGCCTTGTCCCACACATAACCGGATGGATAAGTTTCATTTGCCTGAACGAATACCGCGGTTGAAAACAATAAGCAACCGGATACAAATACACTAAATATTTTTTTCATACTATCTTGGTTTGATCGGTAATAAGATCCAGGGGCGAAAGTTAGTCAAAAATCCATTTTCAGGTCACTCAAATATTATCCGGGTGACTTCCTTCCGGGCAGGGAGAGCCCGACTGTACCATTCAGGTACTCTCCGCCTGCAGAACCCGCTACCGGGCAGCACCCCTCAGGACCTCTATATCATATAAGAAATTTTTACCAAAAATCAAAGAAATTTATTTTTACCGGGCCGCTTTTCCCAAAAGTTCGATATATCACTACTAATCAACCAGTTATAATTTTTAATGTTTCTAAGAAAATGTTAACATATGAATATTTAGACCAACGCTAATTTACTTTAGACAGTTTATTTATACATTTACGGCCTGATTTTTGTGGATGGGGTTTTTACTATACATTTAAAATAATTACAATATAATACATGGCTCTTTCGCAGAGTTTACAACAAAAGCTTTTACAAAAACTGTCGCCGCAGCAGATACAATTGATGAAGTTGTTGCAGGTGCCTACAGCCAATCTTGAAGAACGTATCAAAGAAGAAATGGAAGAGAACCCTGCGCTGGAAACTTCCGACGAATATGAAGAGCATGAAAACCAGGCGGATGAGTTCACGAATGCCGAGGATGACTTTGATGCGGAAGAAAAACACGAGGATGAGGATTATGATAACCTGAATATCTCCGAGTATATTGATAATGATGACGAGATTGCTGATTACAAGCTGAAAGACGATAATTATCCCGAACCGGATGATAAAAAGGTACAGCCCGTCAAGGTGGAGGAGAGCTTCTACGAAACACTGCAGGAACAGCTTAACATGCTCTCCCTGGGTGAGCGGGAGAAGAAAATTGCTGAACATATCATTGGAAGCATTGACGATGACGGATACCTGCGCCGCGACTTCTCGGCTATAGTGGATGACCTGGCCTTCCGGCAGAACATTTCTGCCACGGAAGAAGAGATTGAGGCGCTTGTAAAACAGATCCAGCGGTTTGATCCGCCGGGTATCTGTGCCCGCGACCTGAGGGAATGCCTTTTATTGCAACTGTACCGGAAAGTAGAGGAAGGCGCAGATGTGGAGATCACCATAAAGATACTCTCCAAGTATTTTGACGAGTTCACCAAGAAGCATTACGAAAAAATACAAAAGGGGCTGGATCTGACGGATGAAGACCTTAAATTGGCCATCAACCAGATCATTAAGCTGAACCCCAAGCCGGGAGGAAACATCGGTGAAATGAACAAAGCCGAAAGTTATATCATACCGGACTTTTTTATTTATAACAATAACAATACGCTTGAGCTCAGCCTCAACTCAAAAAACGCTCCCGATCTCAGGGTAAGCGAGGGATATCGCGATATGCTGCGCGACTATGAAAAAGGGAGTAAAAAAGACAAACGGCAGAAAGAAGCCGTATTGTTCATCAAACAAAAAATTGATGCTGCCAAATGGTTCATAGATGCCATCAAACAACGACAGAATACCTTGTATACCACCATGCATGCGATCATGGAATACCAGCACGATTTCTTCGTAACAGGGGATGAAACCACGCTGAAGCCGATGATCCTGAAAGACATTGCGGAAATAACCAACCTGGATATTTCCACCGTGAGCAGGGTAGCCAACAGTAAGTTTGTTCAAACAGAATTTGGCACCTACCGGTTGAAGTTCTTCTTCAGCGAATCGTTAAGTACAGAGAGTGGCGAAGAAGTGTCTACCAGGGAAGTAAAAAAGATACTGAGCGATATGGTGGAAAGCGAGAGCAAACGTAAACCCTTAAGCGACGAACGGCTCACGGAATTGTTACAGCAAAAAGGTTATAACATTGCCCGCAGAACCGTTGCAAAATACCGCGAACAACTGAACATACCTGTAGCCAGGTTAAGAAAACAGATCTGATGGATAGTATAGCAGTAGCATATAGTGAGAAACAACCTCTGACGCCGGCCCGCTTTTTTGCGCAACTGGCTTCCTTTATTTTTCACCCGTTGTTCCTCGGCATTTATATCTCCGCTTACTTTATTTTCCTGCAGCCGGACTATTTTACAGGTGTCAGCCGGCAGGGCAGGATGCAGATACTCCTGATCTATATCGTCAATGCTGTATTTTTTCCTTTGTTATCTGTATTACTCTGCAAAGCGCTCGGCTTTATAAAATCCCTGTTTCTGCAAACCCGGCAGGAAAGGATCATCCTGTATTCCATTTCCATGGTCTTTTTCTTCTGGACCTTTTATGTTTTTAAAAACAAAGCCGGCGTACCGGCCATCATGACCCAAATGAGCCTCGGGCTGTTCCTTTCTGTAATTGCCGCTTTTATTGCCAACATATACTTAAAGGTAAGCATGCATGCAGTAGGTGTAGGCGGTATGCTGGGACTGTTTGTTGTACTTCTGTATACCTCGCCTGAAATAGCCAATCTTCCCCTGATCCTCTCCGTACTGATCGCCGGCATCACCTGCAGCGCCAGGCTGATAGTATCCGACCATACGGTCAGGGATATTGCCTGGGGATTCTGTCTCGGCTTCTTTTGCCAGTGGCTGGCTTACTGGGTATTGTGATGATCCGGCCTGAATTACAATACGGGACACAAGTTCTCTTCCCCACCTGTCTACCCCTAACACGCTTACAGCATAAAATGTCAATGTCCGGGAAAGTTGCGTGGAGACACACGACAGGGCGATCTACTGCCCCTGCACGTGTCTTCACGTGCAACTCAAAATATTTCCCGCTGATCCACGCTGATATCCCCACGGATGACGCAGATTTTGGAAAGTTGCGTGGAGACACACGACAGGGTGATCTACTGCCCCTGCACGTGTCTTCACGTGCCGTGTTGGGGAAAATGAACGACCAGCCACCGGTAGTAAAATATAAAGGTAAC
This sequence comes from uncultured Chitinophagaceae bacterium, assembly GCA_934502905.1. Classification (GTDB taxonomy): domain Bacteria; phylum Bacteroidota; class Bacteroidia; order Chitinophagales; family Chitinophagaceae; genus Agriterribacter. Next base: position 11,937 of record CAKSVK010000020.1, on the reverse strand, counting down.
CGGCTGATCTTATCCGGGTAGAGACCTTATCAGTTTTGGATTTTCCGGTGGGTGCGGACACCACACCGATAGAAAAATGTCTGCACCCCGGGAAAGTTGCGTGGAGACACACAACCAGGCGACCCCGTTCCTGCACGTGTCCTCACGTGCCGTGTTGGGGAAAATGAAGGATCATCCACCAATAGAGGAAACCCCGAAACAGTATTAATCCCCATTATCCCACAGCTCCAGTTGTAACAAAGATTTACAATGAAAGCTTTTCCGGTGAATATCCGTCATGCCAAAATCGACGATGGCTTTGCGATGCGCTTCTGTGCCGTAACCTTTGTTTTTCTTCCACCCGTATTGGGGATATTGCCTGTCGAGGTCTGTCATGTAGGCGTCCCTGTAAGTTTTGGCTAAAATGCTGGCAGCAGCAATAGAAGCATACTTCGAATCGCCTTTTACAATACAATGATGAGACACCGTCTTATACGGCTTGAAACGGTTTCCATCTATCAGCAGGAGCCCGGGGGTCATAGACAGCCCCTCTATGGCAAGATGCATGGCTTTGAAAGATGCATTCAGTATATTGATCTCATCTATTTCCACCTGGTCCACGCTGGCAACGGAAAACGCCACGGCTCTTTCCTCTATGTATACACGCAGCTCTTCCCGCTGCTTTTCCTTCACCTGCTTGGAATCATTCAGCAACGGATGATAGAAGTCACGGGGTAGTATAACCGCAGCCGCAAAAACAGCGCCCGCAAGGCATCCGCGTCCTGCTTCATCGCAACCCGCCTCCGTCAATACATCCTGGTAGAATACTTCCAACATCGTACTTAAGAATAAAAATGTTCACTGTAACCCTACTACTGATTTACCCTTAAATAATACTAAAAGAGTTAATATAGGGCAATATAAAAATATGTCATGCGTTTGTAATAAAAAATCTAAAACTTATAATCCCATGAAAAAAGTAATTTCTGGTTTATTTATGTGTGCAGCCCTGGTTGCATTTGCAAGCTGTAAAAAAGATAAAAAAACTGACTGTAAAACAGTGACTGAAAATGCCCAAAAAGCATTTACAGCCTATGGCACAGACCAATCAACTGAAAATTGTAAAAAGGCCAGAGCTGCCTACGAAGCCTTGTTGACCGGAGACTGTGCCGGCTCTTTAAGTGCACAGGAAAAGGAGATTGCCCAGGGAGTTCTGGAAGCTTTTGATTGCGAACCTCGCTAAATATTTCATATATAAAAAAAGACAGCAAAAGCTGTCTTTTTTTATTCTTTTACAGGAACTAGAGTTCTTTTATTTTAATATCTTTCCATTTCACCCTGATGCCACCGCCATCATGTATCTGCAGGGCAATGAATCCTTCACCCTGCCCGATCTTTTCATCTTTCAGGTGGATCATCTCCACATCGTTCACCCAGGTAGTTACTTCATCTCCTACCACACGAAGCTTGTAAGTATTCCATTCTCCGTATTTCAGCGCTTTATCTTTGGCTTCATCCGGCTTGATCAGCCAGCCACGTCCGTAAGATTCATAGATACCACCCGTGCTATGGCCGGGAGGCGCTACTTCGGCCTGCCATCCGCTGATCTTTACCCCATCGATGGAAGAACGGAAGAAAATACCGCTGTTTCCCTCTGCTTCCTGTTTAAATTTTAACGTCAGCTCAAAATTCTTGTAGTTTTTATCTGTTGAGAGATAACCGTATTCCTTATCGGGACCGCTTTCGCAGATCATCTCCCCTTTTTCTACATACCACTTCTCCGTACCATGGACTGTCCAGCCGGTAAGATCCTTGCCATTAAATATAGACTTCGCTTTTTGTGCCGCCACACCGGTATATATACCCAGCAACAAAACCAGGGTAAAAATCTTCTTCCCAATGCTCCAATTCATATGTATTTGTTTTAGTTTAATAATCGCACGAACATTCATTTCTATAATGATCACACGTGTCTTACACCAGCATGGTCACGGGGTTTTCCATATACTTTTTAAAAGTCTGCAGGAAGGAGGCGCCTACAGCCCCGTCTATAGCCCTGTGGTCGCAGCTAAGCGTTACTTTCATCACATTGCTGACACCAAAGCCTTCTCCTTTTTTTACCACCACCTCTTTGATGGCACCTACCGCCATGATAGCGCTGTCCGGTGGATTGATGATAGCCGTAAACTCATCTATCTCCATCATACCGAGGTTGGATATGGTAAAGGTGTTTCCGCTGAATTCGTTAGGCTGCAGCTTTTTGCCCCGTGCTTTACCACTCAGCTCCTTGCTCTCCGATGCGATCTGGCTCAGTGTTTTCTGGTCGGCAAACTTCACCACCGGCACAATCAGCCCGTCTTCTATGGCCACCGCAATACCAATATGCACGTGGTGCCATTGACGGATACTGTCGTTCATCCAGCTGCTGTTGACGGCAGGATGCTTACGAAGCGCCAGTGCGGCTGCTTTTACCACCATATCGTTGAAGCTGATCTTTGCAGGACTTATTTCATTCATTTGTGCGCGGGCTTTCATCGCATTGTCCATCACAATTTCCATAGTGAGGTAAAAATGCGGCGCAGAGAACTTGCTTTCACCCAGCCTGCGGGCAATAACCTTACGCATCTGGCTTAGGCTGATATCTGTATATCCCTCTGCATCGGAAGCCGGCTTAAAGGCAGCCACAGCCGCCGGAGCCTCGGCAGCTTTAGCGGCAGGGGCTTCAGATGGCTTATAATTATCAATATCTTTTTTAACGATCCGTCCGCCATCTCCGGAACCCTGAACAGCTTTGAGGTCTATTCCCTTTTCCTGGGCTACTTTTTTAGCCAGCGGAGAGGCTTTGATCCTCCCGTTTTCGCCTGCAGAAGATACTGCAGCACTGCTGTCGGCAGCAGGGGCTTCTTTTGAAGCGGAGGCTTCTGCTTTGTTGTCTGCTGCCGGCTTTGCGGCAGATTGCGGATTGTTGAGGGAAGCCACCAGACCGTTGACATCCGTACCCGCCTTACCTATGATGGCGATCACATCATTTACCTTGGCGGCTTCACCTGCAGGCATACCCACATACAGCAAGGTACCTTCCGTATAACCTACCACTTCCATAGTAGCCTTGTCGGTTTCCACATCTGCCAGGTTATCGTCGCTTTTTACGGTATCACCTACGTTTTTATTCCATTGCACTATTTTTCCTTCCGTCATTGTATCGCTCAGCAAAGGCATCCTTATCACGGTCACACCCAGTTCCTCCGGGGTCACCACGGATCCTGAAGGCGCTGCCGGTGCTGCTTTGGCGGCACTCTCTTCTTTGGCTGGCTGTGGTTCTGCTGGTTTATCAGCGGAAGGAGCGGCGCCGCCGGATAAAAGACCCTGGTAGTCTTCTCCTTCTTTACCAATGATGGCTATTACATCATCCACTTTTGCACTTTTCCCTTTCTCCACGCCGATATAGAGCAAGGTGCCCTCATCATAGCTTTCGAACTCCATAGTTGCCTTGTCCGTCTCTATTTCTGCCAGCAGGTCACCGGGCTTTACCTTGTCACCAACCTTCTTGTGCCATTCAGCTATCACCCCCTCGGTCATGGTATCGCTCATTCTCGGCATTTTTATAACATCAGCCATTATATACTATTTAAATTTAAGATGAGTTTTGGAAGGTCGAAATTAATGTAAAAACCGCAAATGAAAGCCGTCACTTATTATTAAAGAACCAGGGGAAATTTAATAATCCAGCTCCATTTTCAATCTGTCCCTTAATTCCTTAATAAGCGGGTATTCTTCTACCAGCTTAAGGTACACCTGCCGGCTGCTGAGCACAGGCTGCCCGGTATCCTCCGGCTGCCCGGTATCCTCCACCTGTATCACATATGACAATGATTTATTATTAAAAAAGAGCTGCAGGTGATCTACCAGCGACGCTCTTTCCTGCTCGATAAATTTTTGCTGTATGTTGCTCGATACCACGATCTCAAAGCTTTTATCATCCAATACCCTGAGTACAGCTAATTTAAAGTTGGTAACCGCAGAATGGTTTTTCTGCTCCATCAGCTTTTCAATATACCGGTTCCAGCTGTCCTGTAATTTTTCCCCTGTAAGCGGTAGGGGGGCATTATTGGTCTGCCGGCTCTGTTCTGCCACCTGTTTGCGTATGCTCTGCAACGCTCCCAGCGATACCGGAGGCTTTGGCGGCTCTGCTGTCCTGGCCTCCTGGCGGGGAGCAGGCTCGATCACAGGTATGCTTATCTCTTTGGAAACAGAAAGCTTTGCCTCTGTTTTTTCTGTGTGGGGCTCTGCAACCGCTTCTTTCTTTTCGGCAGGCAATGCTACCGGCTGGATCTGCCTGAAAGCTACCGGTTTTGCATCAGCCAGTTTTTTTTTTGATACCCCCGGGTCGCTCACCAGCTCTACAGCCTGGTTCAGGTACGAAAGCTTTACCAGCACCAGCTCCACATGCAGCTTTTTGTTACGGGCGCCTTTATAGTTTATTTCTGCCTCATTCAGGATATTAAGCGCGCTGATCATCCAGGACGGAGAGATCCCCCCTGCGGTTTTTATATACCTGTCCTTAAAGCTTTCGACTACTTCCAGCAGACCGGCCACCTTAGGATCTTTGCACACCAGCAGGTTGCGGATAAACTCCGCCAAGCCATTAAGCACCATATCCCCCTCAAATCCTTTCCGGTTGATATCATCATACAGCAACATGGCCTGGCCTACATCCTGGTCCAGCATGGCTTCAATCAGCTTAAAATAATAATCAGCATCCAGTATGTTCAGGTGCTCCAGTGTATTGTTATACGTTAGCTCACCATTGGTAAAGCTTACAATCTTATCGAGGATGCTCAACGCATCCCGCATGCAGCCCTCACTTTTCTGGGCGATCACCTGCAATGCCGCTTTTTCAGCCCTGATCTGCTCCTTTTCGGTTATCTCCTGGAGGTGCTCTACCGTATCGTTGGAACTGATGCGTTTGAAATCAAAGATCTGGCAGCGCGAAAGAATGGTAGGAAGAATTTTATGCTTTTCAGTAGTCGCCAGGATAAAAATGGCATAGGATGGCGGTTCTTCCAGGGTTTTCAGGAAAGCGTTGAATGCAGACGCCGTGAGCATATGCACCTCGTCTATGATGTATACCTTGTATTTGCCTGCCTGCGGCGCAAACCTTACCTGCTCCGTAAGCGTGCGGATATCGTCCACCGAGTTGTTGCTTGCTGCATCCAGCTCATGTATGTTCAGCGAAGTGCCGGCATTGAAGGTTTTGCAGGATATACAGCTATCACAGGCTTCCCCATCTGCCGTAAGGTTTTCACAATTGATGGTCTTGGCCAATATCCTGGCACAGGTGGTTTTTCCCACTCCCCTGGGCCCGCAGAACAGGAACGCATGTGCCAGTTGCTGGCTCTTAATGGCGTTCTTAAGCGTGGTCGTAATATGAGATTGCCCCACAACCGTATTAAATGTCTGGGGACGGTATTTTCTTGCCGATACTATGAAATTTTCCATGCCGCTGGCGCTTTACGCAAATGTACAATTTTAGCTGTTAGGGTTTTGCCACGTGAATTGAATGTTAGCATCTATAACCATGCCTGCTTCTCAGGGGAAATTCCGGCTCCTGTCAACTTTTTGCACCCCCTGTTGTTACCTTTGTCCCTTTTTGTATAAACTATCCGGAGATTATCTTTACCACATCCTCCGTTACAGGCACATGAAAAGAATCTTTAAAATACTAAAACGGATCATGATCGTACTGGCAGTGTTGCTGGTGGTACTGGCTGCAGGCATATATTTTTATATGCAGCGCCCGCAGTTTGGAGCGTTGCCCGAAGGGGAAAGACTGGAACGGATGAAAAAATCCATACATTTCCGGGACGGCCGGTTCAGGAATATCGTAGAAAGGCCTACAATTACACCGGGATACAGCATGAGCAGCGAATTATATAAAACGTTATTCGGAAGCTTTCCCCGTCGCAGTCCTTCGCAACCATTACCATCGGTAAAAACGGACCTGCGGCAGCTGCCTGCTGACAGTAATATCCTGGTATGGTTTGGTCATTCCTCTTTTTTTGTGCAGGTGAATGGCATCAAAATACTGGCAGACCCTGTTTTCAGCGGTAAGGCTTCTCCCCTGCCCGGAGGCGTACGGGCCTATGCCGGCACCGATATTTACACGGCCGAAGACATGCCGGAGATAGATTATATGCTGCTCTCCCATGATCATTATGACCACCTGGATTATGAAACAGCGCTTGCTTTAAAAGACAGGGTGAAACATGTTATTTGCGGATTGGGTGGCGGTGCACATTACGAACGCTGGGGATATACCCCTCAGCAAATTATTGAAACCGAATGGGACGAACGTATTACGGTAAAACCCGGATTTACGATCTATACAACCTCCACACACCATGACTCGGGGCGGGGATTTACCCGGAGCCGGGCGCTCTGGCTGGCGTTTTTCATACAGGCGCCGTCCCTTACCCTGTATTATAGCGGCGACGGAGGATACGATGACCGTTTTAACAGCTTTTATGAAAAATTCGGCGGCGTGGACTGGGCGATCATGGAATGCGGGCAGTATAACAAAGCCTGGCAATCTGTACATGAGCTTCCGGAAGAAGTGGCACAGGCAACAACCGAGTTACATGCCAAAAACCTGCTGCCGGTCCATCACTCCAAGTTTACTTTGGCCAGGCATTCCTGGGACGAGCCATTGGAAGAAATAACAAGACTGTCAACCTCCCGTTCCTATCGCCTTGCCACCCCCATGATTGGTGAAGCCGTCCGGCTGAATGACAACACGCAGCCATTCACGCAATGGTGGAAAGGAATAAATTAGCATTGAAAAAACAGCTATGGAAGTATTTAAACAATTCGGGGCAACGCCATCGGTAACAGATATTGAAAGGTATAGTATTTCCCCGCAATGGAGCGGAAAGTTTTTTAAAAACGGGGAACATACAAAAGTAGATATCAACCTGGCAACGCTTCCCGGGCTTTTATATAAGCAGTTCCGCGAAAATAACGGTCGTAAGCCATCGCATAAGCTTCCCGTACTGCCCTTTGATAAGACAAGCTTTGAAAAAGACGATACCCGTTTCAAAGCCATATGGTTCGGGCATTCTGCCGTTTTAATACGAATAGATCAACAGAACATACTGATCGACCCGATGTTCGGGGCCAATGCGGCGCCTATTTCCCCCTTTGCTGTCAAACGGTTCTCTGACGATACCTTGTCCATCATCGACGACCTGCCGAATATCGACCTGGCGCTGATCTCGCACGATCATTATGACCACCTCGATTACAAAAGCATTCTAAGGCTGCAAGCCAAAGCAAAAAAATACTTCGTAGCACTCGGCGTGGGCAGGCACCTGAAAAAATGGGGCATAGCAGCATCTGCCATTACAGAATTCGACTGGTGGGATGAATCTCCCTTCGGTGATATCCGGATCACGTTTACACCTACACGGCATTTTTCGGGCAGGGGCTTGAGAGACCGGTCGAAATCACTGTGGGGCGGCTGGGCACTCCAAACAAAAGATACCCATATTTGGTTCAGCGGCGACAGCGGCTATGGACAACATTTTAAAGAAGTAGGCAACCGCCTGGCTCCTTTTGATTTTGGATTTATGGAATGCGGACAATACAACCCGCTCTGGCACCAGATACATATGTACCCGGAGGAAAGCATACAGGCAGCAATAGACGCAGGTGTAAAAAAGGTGATGCCGGTGCATTGGGCAGGATTCACACTGGCGCAACATTCATGGACAGACCCTGTTGAAAGATTTGTGGCAGAAGCGGAGAAAAGAGGATTGTACTATACATTGCCGCGGCTTGGAGAGGAGATTACCCTCCATGCTTCCCTGCACGAAAAATGGTGGCTGTCATAACAACAGATGAATAATGGAACTGAGAAAAGCAACGACGAACGACTCTCCGGTTATCCGGGAAATCATTCAATACGCGATAGCGCAGCGGAAAAAAGACGGCAGTCAACAATGGCAGGATGGGTATCCCAACGAGCAAACCATAGCAGATGATATTTACAACGGGTATGGTTATGTGCTGACATCTGGCAACAAAGTGTATGCCTACGCCGCTATTATATTTGATAAAGAGCCTGCTTACGAGGCAATTGAAGGAAAATGGCTGACCGGCGGCGACTATGTGGTAGTGCACAGGGTAGCAGTTGCCGGGCATGCAGCAGGAAAAGGCATGGCAACGGAGGTCTTCAACAGGATCGAAACGTTGGCTGTTGAAAAAGGGGTGTACAGCATTAAAGTAGATACCAATTTTGACAATGCCCCCATGCTGAGAATACTGGAGAAGCTGCATTATACTTATTGCGGGGAAGTCTTTTTCCGGGGCGCTGCAAGAAAAGCTTTCGAAAAAATACTGAAGAAAGCCTGATATCGTCCGCAGACACCATACCCGTAACCGGTCCTGTCAAAAAAATAGTTGGCAGTATTTTATAAACGGCAAAAAAGTATAACGGCTTTTCTTTTACTTTGATGGCAATAATACCCCCGATGGAGAATTATACCGTCATACTCATCATAATGGCTGTGATGATCGGCACCTCCGCTATTGCTGATAAAATAAAAATACCGGTTCCTATTTTGCTGATATTGGTCGGGATCATCATTGGTGCTGTTCCTTCCATACCATCGGTTGCGCTCAGCCCGGAAATAGTAATGCTGATTTTTCTGCCGCCGTTGTTATATGATGCGGCTTTCAATATATCATTCAAAGATTTTAAAACCAATCTTAACACCATCAGCGCCCTGGCGGTGGGGCTTGTATTCATCACCACCGCAGGCATTGCCGTAATTGTCCATTATATGATACCTGGGATGAGCTGGCCGCTTTCATTTGTGCTGGGGGCCATCCTTTCGGCAACAGATGCCGTAGCCGCCATCGGTATCACCAAAGGCCTCGGGCTGCCGCATAAAACCATCACCATACTGGAAGGAGAAAGCCTGGTGAATGACGCATCCGCCCTGATCGCCTACCGTTTTGCGGTTGCAGCCGTCACCGGCATTGCATTTGTATGGTGGGAAGCAGCGCTGGACTTTATCATCGTTTTGGGCGGAGGCTTTTTAGTAGGCTTTATCGTCTCCCGTTTACTCGCCGTGGCATTGCTGATGTTCAGGAACAACGATATGGTCATCATCAGCCTGATGCTGCTGATGCCCTTTGTAACGTATTTGATCGCAGAACATTTTGAAGTATCCGGTGTAATAGCAGTGGTCGTTCTGGGATTAGGCATGTCGTGGCTGAGCCGCGAGAAATTCCCCGAGAAAATAAAACAGCAGTCCCGGAACTTCTGGGAAGTAAATATCTTCCTGCTCAATGGGCTGATCTTTGTACTGATCGGCTTACAGTTACCCATAGTTGTAGAAAAAATGAACTCCGCCCAGGTATGGACCTATACAGGCTATGCGGCCATCATCACCCTGGTAACATTTGGCATCCGCCTGATAAGGGTATACTGGCAGCAGTTCAGCCTGCTCCGCGCATTCCGGGGTAAACGCCGTATCAGCGAAGAAGCTTTGTATGATTCAAAAACGAGCCTGATATTATCCTGGTCGGGCATGCGGGGGATTGTCTCCCTTGCCATAGCGCTGGGTTTACCCACTACACTTAAAAACGGCGCACCATTCCCTATGAGAGAAGACATCATTTTCCTTTCCATTGCTGTGGTATTGTTCTCACTGGTAGGCCAGGGACTTAGCTTGCCGTGGATCGTGAAAAAGACAAATAACAGCCGCAAAAAGAGCTGATGCACCGCATTACACCGGCCCGGTAAAAAAGTTGCACCCTGATACAATCAGGGCGAATTTTTGGGATACAAATGATCTACAGGCAAAACACATGGCGCCAGGTCGACCAGACCGGCAGACCCCTTTGGAGATCCTGCAAGCAGCCAGGAATCTTTCCCGCAGATAAGCGCAGATCCTATACGCGGATCCCGCAGAAAGAACCGGGGCAAAGAGGTTCCGAACCCTGGGAATCTATTGATCTTTCCGGTGCCTGCTGCCAGGGTTCGGAACCCGTATTCAGTTATTTGTTCATACCACCCACGCTGGCGCGAGTCTTCCGAAGGATGACTTGTGCCCCATAGTTTTACCGGACTGTGTCCGGATTGAAAACGGTTGCCCCCTGGTACAATCAGGACGGAATTTCGTGGTATAGGTGATTTGCAGGCAGAACACATGGCACCATGGTGCCGGAACCTATTTGCGCTGATCGGCTGACCAGCAGCAAAAGCAAATACGCCTGGCAGATGTATCTATACGGGTATGATAAATTTCTTTCTTAAATTAGACCCGGTAAAAGTTGAAGTATGGAAGTAAAAGTAAGACCTCTGAAGGCAGATGACTATGATGATCTGAAAGAATCAATGACCGCGGCTTACGAAGAATACGGAGCTATCTGGAAGGAATCGAGCATCAGGAAGCTGATCCATATTTTTCCGCAGGGACAAATGTGCGTGGAAGTTGACGGGAAAGTGGCAGCCTGTGCCCTGTCAATAATTGTACAATACCGCCTGTTTGGTGACGATCACACCTATGAGGAAATAACCGGCAACTATACCTTTGACACACACTACGACGGGGGCGACGTTTTATACGGAATAGAAGTATTTGTACACCCCGGTTTTCGCGGTTTGCGTTTGGCCAGGCGATTATACGATTCCCGTAAAGAGCTCTGCGAACAGATGAACCTGAAGGAAATAAAGGTGGGCGGCAGGTTACCCAATTATCACAAATACGCAGCCGAATTAAGTCCCAAGGAATATATTGAAAAGGTAAAGAAGAAAGATATCTACGACCCCGTGCTGAGCTTTCAGCTGTCCAATGATTTTCATGTGGTGAAAGTGCTGAAGCACTACCTTAAAGGCGACAGCGAATCCATGGAATATGCGGCATTGCTGGAGTGGAACAATATTTACTATTCGCGTAAACGAAGCACCATTAATGACAGCATCATACGGCTGGGACTGGTGCAGTGGCAGATGCGACCGTTTGCATCCATCGACAAGTTCATGGAGCAGGTTGAATTTTTTGTAGATGTGCTCAGCGGCTACCAGTCGGATTTTGCGCTGTTCCCGGAATTTTTCAACTCCCCGTTACTGGCAGCCTATAACCATATGGATACCCATGAAGCTATGCGGGCGCTGGGGTCACAAACCGCTGCTATCGTAGAACGCATCTCCGAGCTGGCAATCGCCTACAATGTCAATATCATTGCAGGCAGCATGCCGCTGGTAGAAGACGAGAAGTTATACAACGTTTCCTACCTGTGCCACCGGGATGGTAAAAAAAGTGATTTCAGAAAAATACATATCACACCCAACGAATCAAAATACTATGGCATTACGGGAGGCGATAAGATAGCCGTCATCAATACCGATTGCGGTAAAATAGGTATCCTTATATGTTATGATGTGGAATTTCCCGAGCTATCGAGACTACTGGCGCTGGATGGTATGAAGATATTATTTGTACCCTACCTTACCGATACCCAAAACGCTTATAGCCGTGTGCGGAACTGCTCCATGGCGAGGGCCATCGAAAACGAATGTTATGTGGCCATAGCAGGCTGCGTAGGCAACCTTCCGGGCGTGAATAATATGGATATTCAGTTCGGCCAGGCGGCAGTATTTACACCTTCCGACTTTGCTTTTCCGACAAACGCCATCAAGGCAGAGGCCACCCCTAACACCGAAATGACGCTGATAGTGGATGTAGACCTGAACTTACTGAAAGAACTTCACCACTATGGCTCTGTTAAAACCCTCACTGACAGGCGGACAGACCTGTATGAAATAAAGAGACTGAAGGGCTGACCTTTTGATGATGATACCGTCGTTTATCGCATTCATGCAGCATCATTTCAAATGTTTAACCGGGATTGGTTTCTATAACAAGCTTCCAAATAGTTTGCAAAAGCGAT
>CAKSVK010000019.1 GCA_934502905.1 uncultured Chitinophagaceae bacterium | reverse complement strand
GGTAATAAGGGCATATGGATATAATTACCTGATGGAAAATTACCAGGATGCTTACCTCCAGGGAGGTAACAGCAAATTAGGTATAATGTTGTATGATAATTTCGATCCCATGCAGCCCAATAAGCCACGTGCTACGGCTGAGGAAACCTACACCTTCATTAAGAATGATCTGACCACCGCCCTAACGCTATTAGGGGAAGCGGGTATAGGATATACAGCCAATACGGCCGATATTGATCTGGGCGTGGTTAACTTCTTACTGGCACGGGTTTCTGTGTGGACGGGAGACTGGCCAACCGCTATAACGGCTTGTAATGGTATCCTTGATAATTATTCCACGTTAATGAGCCAGGAACAATATGGTGGAAAAAATACCAGCACCACTGCTGTTCCGGAATATCTCCCCGAAACAAATGGGTTCCTGAACAATGCGCAAAACCCCGAAGTAATATTAGGTTTTCCGCTGGGGCAGGCAAATACCCACTTTACCACTTATATGAATTGTTTCGGAGAAGGAAATGGTGGTGTTTCCAGGGCGTACAAGCGGATTGACAATCGCTTATTTGAAAAAATTGATACCGATGACTATCGCAGGGATTGTTTTTCAGAAACAGCTCTTGGTAATTACTCATATCCTGCCGCCGGTACCGTGGCATTCATACCGTCATATACCAATGTTAAATATGCCGCCACGCATCCTTTGGGTGGTACGGATAAAAAACAGGTAGGCGCTTCAACAGCATTTTATATGCGTGCATCAGAGGTACTGCTTATGAAAGCAGAAGCAGAGGCAAAGGGTGTGAGCGAGGACGCTGCCAAAACAACTTTAAACAAGCTGCTGGCAGCGCGTACCCGCACCGGAGCCACTACTACATTAACCTGCGACAACTACACAGCCATGGCAGGCATGAGCGCGCTGGAAATGGTGCAATTACAGACCCGCATAGAGTTGTGGGGAGAAGGTGGCCGTGAATTCTACAACAATAAGCGTTGGAACATCCCGGTGGACAGGACCAGCTCTGCCAACCATGTTACCAAAACCACTTATCCGGTTTCCAGTATGACGTTAAAGATCCCTGAAAACGAAATGTTGTATAATCCGCTGGCGCAGCAGAACGACTAAAGATTATAAATAATACAAAAGAAGAGGAGGTGGCTTGTGCTGCCTCCTTTTTTAATTATCCCTCACAACGCGAAAGATATGCACCTCATTCCCTTTATAGATAGTCAGGCCGTCAATTCGCATACCCAGCTTACAGGCTACATTAGCGGAGGGTGTGTTGGTCAGGCTGACAATTGAAATAAGAGAGTCTGCATATTGTTTGGCAAATGCTGCTTCTTTACATTTCAGGGCTGCCTCTGTGGCATAACCTCGGTTCCAGAATTGTGGTAACAGCGAGTAAGCAATCTCCAGCTCTTCAATACCATCCACTACCTGCACCAGCAGACCACAATGGCCGATCAGCTTGCCGCTGGATTTTTCCACGAGTGCATTCATCCCCCCTTTATCATTTACATAACGACCAAATTGTTTTTCATACCATTGCCGGCATTCTGTTTCGGGATCTTCCTTTTCGCTGATCCAGTATCGGGATGTTGCAGGATCCTGGTGAAACGGAAGCCAGTCATCAAAATCTTCTTCCCGGATTTTCCGGAACAACAGTCTTTCAGTAGATGATCCATCCAGCAGGTATTTCATATAATGATGCTTTACTGCAAGTTACAATAGATGAGGGTTCCGGAACCCTTTTCACCAACGTCGTATAGATAACGCAATACTGCCACCTCCCAGAGGTATCAGTTTGGAAAAGTACCTGTTAAGCCTTGTGTACATAAGTAGATATAATTTCCGTAGTTATGATTACTGGTCTGAGGTTTGGTCGTTTTTGAAGTATCTTCCTTTTGACTATTCTTCAGATCCCTGGTATTTTTTTGTATCGCCATGGCCGCAAACAGGCTGAGTATAAAAGCCATAGCATAAAATCCCTTTTCAGATTTTGTAAGATCTGCATTCCAGAGTCCTACGGTCAGCACCAACGCCTCCCGTGCTGGTTCGCTGAAAGCGATAATATTGCCTGAGCTGTTGCATTAAAAGCTACATGATAATAAAAATAAGTCCGGAACAGCTGGTATCGAAATTATCGGCTGGTCTTCCGCATCTTTTTCTCCACCAGGATAATAATGACAATGCCTGCTACATATGCCACCAGGTCTTCCCACGCAAAAGAAGTACCGATCACAACCCTGGCGAGCTTGTTAGCCTGCCATCCCAATATTTCAATGATCCTGAAATACTGCAGTATTTCAATAACAAAGCTGAAGACCAGCACACCAATGGCAGTGGCAACGGGGGGAGTATCAAAAAAGGACCGTATGGCACAATAGATCAAAATGACTACCAAAACGTCTCCGATATAGGGACGGATGAAATTGTCGCGTACAAACAGGGCGATCAGCACCTCTGTTATGAACAGGATAACAGTCGCCCAAAAATATCCCCGGTGAAACCGGAGCCTGTTACGTATTTTGTAAGGATGTGCAGACATCGGTTATATAACGATGGCAATGAAACTTTATTCTTTGTGATCCCGCCTATGCAGCTATCCAAATGTCTCCGACTTCGGATTTTTTATGTTCTTGCCCGTTTGCAAACGGGGAGGATATAGAGTAAGTCTTTGTCGGAGACAAAGAAGAACATATACGTTACGAAGTCTGAGACTTCATATAGCAAAATTCATTTCCTGGCAGGGCTTTCCCCCGCAACAATCTTCAGCGTGGAGTCTGCCCTGAGATAAGTATGGTTTTGCGGCAGCGCCGTTCCCCATATGTAAGCGGTTTTAAGAGAGGGTATGGCTTCCAGCGTAGCGAGGGCCGGCTGTTCAATCCCGGTAAAGCAAAGATTGATGCTTTCCAGGTGGCTGAGCGCCTTCAGGTGCTGTAAGCCTTTGTTTGTTACCGGGTTATTGTCCAGACGAAGGCGTTGGAGGTTGATAAAGGCGGCAACTGTTTCCAGGTCTTCATCTGATACTTCGTTGCCGGAAATGTTCAACCAGGTAATATTTTCTTTTACAGGTGCCAAAAGAGCCAACCTGGTTTTCATATCACCCGTAGCAGCAGGCAATGTAATGTCCAGCAGGTCGGGGTTATAGTGGATCTGCTTTACTACAAATCCGCGATCCGTGAGAGATGATATGGCATCTGCCTGCAAGGCAGGGGCGGACAACGGGGTGGCGGGATTCAGTTGGGATGCGGAAGTTGTAGCTACCTCAGCCTGTACGCCAGCGCCAAAATAGTTTTGTATGATCTGCATGATCTCTTCCGGTGGCGCTGCTACTGCTACGGTCCGGTCCTCTTTTTGCAGTGCATTTTCTATCCACCAGGATAACAGTGTTATCTCATCCGTGATCAGGGGAGGCTTCCCATCAGTTGGCATGAATTTTTTATCCGCAGGATCCAGCAATACTCTTTTGATAAGCTCGCTCGCTCCAGGTTTACCGCTGACCACTACTTCGCCGTGCTTCCCCCCTTTCATAATTTGCGCAAAACCCTGCAGAGACAGCTTTCCTTTCATCTTATTGCTGTTATGACAGTCGGCACATTTATGTTGCAGAATGGGCTGTACGATATCCTGGAATACCAGTGCCTCGTTGACGTCATTTATTACAGGACGTTCAGGAGTAGTATTACCGCTATTGGAAAAGCTCAGGTATCCTTCACCGTGCGTTAAGGTGCCGCCCCAATGCCCGGCAAGACTAATGCCGGCCACGATCAACACCAGGAACAGGTTCAGGGATCTTGCAGACCGCAAAAAAACGAAGGGTATTTTCCGGATGCTGATCAGCCAGGTAGTGAAGGCTACTGCCGTTGTGATAATGCCCATCCACATATGCCGGTCAAGCGTAATGGTATTATATCCTCCGTCAAGCGACAAAAGATAACCTGTAATGCAGGAAAACAAAGCAGCGATGGCCCCTGCCAATAAAGTAACAGGTACTGCTACGCGGATCTTCGCATACCGTTGCAAACCGCCCATCCACTGCAGCAACGCTGCCAGCAGCAAAAATCCTATTGGCAGGTGCACAAACAGGGGATGGAATTTCCCGATAAAGATGGATATGTTCAACAGCATCATTTAACGCGTTCGAGTTTGACCGGAGCCGTATGGCTGGCATTCCACTGGCATACATACAGGTTCCTGTCCTCATCTACACATACATCATGCCCGTGGTTAAATATTTTATCCGTAGACTGGAACATCGGCTGCAACTTACCATTCACATATTGCGGTTCGGTGCCACCGGGGTTGGATACCACTTTATTGTGCTCATCGAGTATCGTTACAAAACCCGTATCTTTTTTCCATTTTTCTCCTTCCCTGGTGGTAGACCAGCAAACGCCGGCATAAATATTCCTGTCATCTATCACTGCACGACAGACGAAAAGCCCGGGCAGCTCCACTGTTTTGATGTATTTGCCATCCAACGTAAAAAACTTAAAACACTGTTCATTGCGGGAGGTGCAGATCAGCACGGGATTGTTTTTATCGCGGGTATCTACTGTAATACCATGTGCATTCTGCAGGTTGTGAGCAGGATTGGTATTCTTATGTCCTCCCCAATGCCGGATATATTTCCCCTTTCGATCGTATTGAATAATGTAATCAGAGCCATATCCATCCGCCACGTATATATCACCGTTAGGTCCGACTGCTGTTTCAGTAGGCATGAACTTTTCTTCATCCTTATAGATCCCGAGGGCATGCGGATCACCCAGGTTAAAGAGGAGCCGTCCGTCAATAGTGGTTTTAAATACCTGCCCTGCCTGGCTTTTCCACTGCCCCTGCCTGTCCAGGAAATAACCGCAATCGGTGATCAGTAAAAAATCTTCTTCCCCTTCCTTTGATAGGGTCAGGCCGTGCCCGCCGGGATACTGGGTTCCCCAGGCATCCAGCAGCTTACCGCTCTTGTCAAATACCAGGATATTATTGTGTGTATGATCACCCAGCATGATCAGCCGTCCCTTGCTGTCCATTACCATTTCGTGGCAATTCAGCAGGGGCGTATGGGTAACACTCAGCTTGGCCCAGTCCTTATGCACCTTATACTTAAAGCTACCGTGCCCGATCAGGGGATCATCCGGCTGCCTGTTTTTGGAAATGCTGAATACGGAAGCCGGCTGTATGATAGAAGCAGCAGCCATAAGGGCGGTTGATTTCAAAAATGTTCTTTTTCGCATAGTAATAGTCGTTATATATCCCGCCTTTCCAGGCTGGTGTTTTATTAGTCCCGTTTTATTATCAGGTTAAAAGGTCTTTTACAATATGTCCATGTACGTCCGTCAGCCGGAACCGGCGCCCCTGGTACTTATAGGTCAGTTGCTCGTGGTTGATGCCAAACAGGTGCAGGAGGGTTGCATGAAAATCATGTACATGCACCGGGTCTTTGACCACGTTGTACCCGAAATCATCAGTTTCTCCGTAAGTGAAGCCCGGCTTCACACCGGCCCCCGCCATCCACATGGTAAAACAGCGGGGATGATGATCGCGCCCATAGTTGTCTGCCGAAAGCTTGCCCTGCGAATATACCGTTCTGCCAAATTCACCGCCCCATATCACCAGCGTATCTTCCAGCAGTCCTCTTTGCTTCAGGTCTTTTATCAATGCAGCGCTCGCGCGATCCGTCTGTTTACATTGGGCTCTTAATCCACCAGGAAGATTACCATGATGATCCCAGTCCTGGTGGTAAAGCTGCACAAACTTTACATCTTTTTCCAGCAGTCTTCTGGCCAGCAGGCAGTTGGCGGCAAAGGTGCCGGGGTCACGGCTCTCTTCCCCATACATTTCGTATACCCAATCCGGCTCATCGCTCATATCAGTCACTTCCGGAACAGAGGTCTGCATGCGGTAAGCCATCTCATATTGCGATATCCGCGTATTGATCTCGGGATCGCCATAGGTATCATTTTGAAGCTGGTTGAGTTTCTTCAGATAGTCCAGCATTTCACCGCGGTCTTTACCGTCATACCCCTCCGGGTTACCCAGGAACAGCACGGGGTCCTTCCCGGAACGGAATTCAACCCCCTGGTGCTTGCTGGGCAGGAAACCGTTGCTCCATAAGCGGGCCATCAGCGGTTGCCCCACACCGTTTTTGCTGATGAGGACAATAAAAGTAGGAAGATTTTCATTGTCTGATCCCAGCCCATAGCTCAGCCAGGCGCCAATAGACGGGCGTCCGGCGATCTGGTTTCCGCTCTGTAAAAAGGTAATGGCCGGATCGTGATTGATAGCATCCGTCTGCATCGATTTGATAAAACAAAGATCATCCACTACCTGAGCGGTATGGGGCATCAGTTCGCTTACCCATGCCCGGCATTCACCATACTGGTCGAATTTAAAAATGGAAGAGGCTACCGGGAAAATGGATTGCTCCGCGCTCATCCCTGTCAGCCGCTGCCCCTGTCGTATGGATTCCGGCAGATCCTGTGCCTGGTATTGTACCAGTCCCGGCTTATAGTCAAACAGGTCCAACTGCGACGGACCGCCACTTTGGAACAGGTACACAATTCTTTTTGCTTTGGGCAGGTAATTTGGAAATACCGTGGAAGTGACGCCTTCTTCCGCGGGTGCTGCAATACCATTCTTCCCGAAAAGTGATTTACCCAGCAGGGAACCCAACGCCACCGCCCCGATGCCC
The DNA here is from genome assembly GCA_934502905.1 of uncultured Chitinophagaceae bacterium. GTDB lineage: Bacteria > Bacteroidota > Bacteroidia > Chitinophagales > Chitinophagaceae > Agriterribacter. Next base: position 25,420 of record CAKSVK010000019.1, on the reverse strand, counting down.
ATGCTGGTTTTGGTTAAGAAAGTACGACGATCCAGCAGCTTTTTCACACCGGCGAGATCAGGATTTAGCGGATCAAATTGTTTGTGGTGATGCAGGTCCATACGATTATCTTTTGGTGATGCAGGCATCGGTATTTATGATGGTACTGGCCACCACGGCATTGGCAGCTACCTCGTGCCGCGGTAATGTTTTGTCAACAACATATTGTCCTGTGCCGAGCCAACCTTTTGTTTTGGCAGGTTGCTGCTCAAACTTTTTTACTTCCCTGTCATATAATTCAGTCAGCAGGTGCAGCTCTTTGCTACCAGGCTTACGTCCTGTCAGCTTCCTGAAAGCAGAAATGATAGCCCTTTCTGTATTCCCTATCCGGGTCATTTCTTCTCCCAGCACTTTTGCCGCCTCCACATAAGTAGGATCATTGAGCGTGATCAATGCCTGAAGCGGCGTATTGGTCTTCTGCCGCCGCACGATGCAGCTTGTACGGATACCTACGTCAAAGGTAGCCTGCGTGGGATTGGGGATGGAACGTCGCCAGATGGTGTACATCCCTCTCCTGTATACCAGTGCGCCACTATCCTGCTTATACTTTGATCCATTCATGCGCCATAAGTCTTCCGGCTGATAAGGATAAGCGCTTTTGCCGCCAATGGTTGTATTCAAAAGCCCGCTGGCAAATAATGCATTGTCACGCACCATTTCTGCAGTTAACCTTGAGGGTGAGGCGCGGGCCAATAAGATATTCTCCGGGTCTGCTTCCATCAATTCCGGACTAGCAAGGGAGCTTTGACGGTAAGTAGCGCTCATTACCATCATTTTTATCAACGCTTTTACATCCCATCCGCTTTGCCTGAAACCAACAGCCAGCCAGTCCAGTAATTCAGGATGCGAAGGCATTTCGCCCTGGTTGCCAAAATCTTCCGCTGTTTTTACCAACCCTTTACCGAAGAACATTTGCCAGTAACGGTTAACCGCTACCCTTGCCGTCAGCGGATGATCGGGATGCAGCAGCCATTGCGCCAGCCCTAACCTGTTACGAGGCAGATCATCCGGCATGGGTAAAATGTTGTGGGGTACGTCGGGATATACTCTTTCTGCCGGTGAGGTGTAATCTCCCCGGTCGAGCAAATAAGCAGGGATAGGTTCCGGCGTTTCTTCCATAACCATCAGTTCCGGAATTTTTTCCGTCGTGTCGTTTAACGATGACCGTATCTTTTTTAATTCTTCCCTTATTTTCCTGCTTTCAGCAGAAATATTGGAAAAATAATATTGCTTCAGCATGTCTTTTTCTGCTGTGGACAGGTCCTGTACATCTTTTCCGGCAATGACGCCGAATGTATTGGGCTGGTACAGATGCTGCACTTCCAGGGGCGTCAGTTCCCTGTCAAATACCACCACATCGTTGGCTTTTGCACCAGTCAGTCCCTTGCCACGGCTCCAGGCGCCCAGCTGCAGGCCCTGCGGATTTACCCAAAGAATAATATCCTTATAAAGATGATCCTGGTCTATATCCGTCTCCATTTCTTTTCCGTTCATATACACTTTCAGACCACTGGCTTTACTGGATCCATCGTACGTAAGCGTAAGCTGGATCCACTCACCTTTTATTACGTCTTCTTTAGTAAACTCTATAATGGCATTATAAGGTGCGGTATGCGCCATTTTCAGCTCCAGCTTATCTTCCTTCACATTCAGGCAAAAGCCACGGAAGTTATACAACAAAGTAGAATTACAGCGATGAAAAATAACCCCGTTCTTCAGCTCCTCCGGAATATTTACCCATACTCCAATGGAAAAAGGATCAGTTCGGTTATACGTAGCCGTATTTTTCATGTTGAGCCATACATCACCATCCAGCAGCAGGGAGGTTCCTTTTGCTGTTTGGGTAAATACCGGCTTTTCGCCGCCGTTGCTTTCCCTTGCCAGGGTAGCTTTTTCATGGGGGCGGACCGCATTCGACACATTTCCTTTTAACGGATAATGCGCGGCAAGATCTGCCGGATATTTCCTGGAAGCCAGCTTTCTATACGCTCCCGATTGCAGCCATTGGTGAAAAGTTGTATTCTCTGATTGTGATACATTTCTTAATTCTGTCTCTTTTTGCCGGGCATCGCCGGTAAGGACTGCAATGATCTTATCCTGCTCGGCTGTTGTTAACACCAGCGTCGGCACCGGCATGGCATCATCCCATGATATTTGTCCTGCTTCCTTTACGTTGTTGAAAAAGCTATACAGCTGGAAATATTCTTTTTGGGAAATAGGGTCATATTTATGATCATGGCACTTGGCACAGCTTGCGGTCATCGCCATAAAAGCTTCCGCTGTTGTATTGGTTCGGTCTGAAACATATTCTACTTTAAACTCCTCTTCCACAATGCCACCTTCCCCGTTTTGCTGATGGTTCCGGTTAAAAGCGGTGGCAATCAGTTGGTCCCTGGTTGGATGGGGGAGCAGATCGCCGGCCAATTGCCAGGTAACAAAATCATTGTAAGGCAGGTTGGTATTAAATGCTTTGATTACCCAGTCGCGCCAGGGGGACATATCCCTGATACGGTCTACCGTGTATCCATGCGAATCAGCAAAGCGGGCCACATCCAGCCAGTCTACAGCCATTTTTTCTCCATAATGCGGAGATGCCATCAGGCGATCCACCTGCTTTTCGTAGGCATCCGGGGAGTTATCATTTACAAATGCGTCCAGCTCTTCCAGCGTGGGTGGCAACCCGGTAAGATCAAGGCTCAACCGGCGCATCAACAGCTCCTTGTCAGCCTCGGGCGAAAGTTTCCATTTTTTCTGCTCCAGCTTTTGCAATACAAAATTATCGATCGGGTTGATCACGGAAGAAATGTTGCTCACCTGTGGCACCTTCGGCTCCTCAGGCTTTATGAATGCCCAATGCGGCTTGTATTCCGCACCTTCTTTCATCCATTTGATCAATACTGCTTTTTCATATGCTGATAACGTAAGGTGAGACTCGGGCTCCGGCATCATATAGGAGGGATCGGAAGAAAGGATGCGATGGAAAACTTCGCTTTTGGAAAGACTACCCGGCACGATAGCTTTTTTGCCCGGGCTCTCCGGCATTTCTGCATATGCAGCCTCCGGAATGTCAAGGCGCAGTCCCGCTTTAAGGCTGCCTTTATCCGGACCGTGGCATGCAAAGCACTTATCAGACAGGATGGGTTTTACGTCAGCATTAAAATCGATTTTTGAAGGCAATGTGGCATACACCGCTTCTACATCTTCGGGTAAAGCAGGAGAACATGCGTAATAGAACCCAAGGGTAAGTATGAACAGGAACCTGTACTTCATAATGACTGGCGATCGGAGTACAAGGTAGAGATATTTAACAGAACGCAGGTTACATAAACATGACTGTTTTTTGTACAAATCCGACTTTTTTCAGAAATTACCCTTTATATCTCACTCAATACGGGAAAAGATAATGAACAAATCCTTACAGGACCTCAATCTGAGCCTGTTGAACGTTGCGAAGGTTCAACTGGATAAAAAGTGGAACTATGATAACATAATCAGTCCCTTTTCCAGGATGTACTGGATAAAGAAAGGAGAAGGCAGGGTGTTTCATCATCAGCAGCAGTTTCATTTAAAGCAAGGTTACCTGTACCTGATACCGTCGTTCAGCTACAGCCATTACCAATGCAGCCATTTCATGGAACAAACCTATGTACATTTTCTGGAGGATACAGGCAGCGGCTTATCAGTATTTACATCGCAACATTTTGTATATGAACGTCCGGCTTCTGACCTGGATACCCGGTTGTTTACCCGTATGCTTGAGATCAATCCACATCGTGAAATAGAAAAAAGCGACCCGAGAACCTACGATAACAGGGCGTTTACGCAAAAGCTCCTGGCCCTGAACAACAAAACTTCTCCAAAGGTGCTGATTGAAACACAGGGAATTTTAAAAGTATTGCTGAGTGGCTTCATCACTGATCCTGTTACCAGTCCTGCCAATCCGCTCCAGTCAAAAAGGATTTCGGATGTGTTATATTACATCAGCGAACACCTGGAAGAAACCCTGACCGTGCAACGCCTGGCCACTTATTGCCACCTGAACCCGGACTACTTTTCAAGATTATTCAATGAACAGATACAGATGCGCCCGCTGGACTATATACAGCTTAAAAGGATTGAAAGAGCACAGCTTTTACTGACTACCACCAATCATTCTCTGAAAGAAATAGCTAACCTGGTAGGATTTCCTAATATTTCGTATTTCAACAGAATATTTTCGAGGATATCGGGACAAACACCTTCGGATTACAGGAAGTCGTATTGGAATATATGAACAGGCAGAGACCTAACAGATTTTGAAAACCTGTAAGGGTTGCTTTTTACCTCAGGTAGGCAATAATATAATTTAACTCATCCTCTGAATACGGGAACCGGTGATTACCTGTTATCCTGTAATTCTCAATCAAAGCAACAGCATACGGGTCTTTTGCTCGTAACAAAGAATCCTGCTTTGTAAGATATGTTTTCAGGTATGGTTCTCTCAAGCGATCAACTACGCCCTTCAGTGAATAATGTAAACGTCCTTTTGCAGGATGACATACAGTACAATCTGACTGGAAGAGCACCTGTCCCCTGATAGAATCCGCATTCAGTACCATTGTTTTAACGGGTAGTTGGGTGGGGGCATTGATAACCCTTAGGATAAAAAAGATCAAAACCACCATTAACGCTACAACGGCAAAAAGTATCACCCTGGCAGATCTATGGAGATTCATGGTAAATGCTTTCTTACGGAAGTTAAAATAAGTCTGTAAAAAATCGCATCTCACGAAAAAAGTGTTCCAACCCCTGAAAGGGTGGAATCCACTGTTCATGCTTGTTAATCCCGCAACAGGGCGTTGCTTTTCCAAATAAACGAAAAATAACTTATTGATAATGATATAGTTATACATATTTTGACAAATACGGAACAAAATTCCGTATTTGTCAAAATATAAAAATAAATTTGTATAATGGTAAAAAGAGCAGCAGCGGCTAAAATCAGGGAACTGGCAGATAAATTTCCTGCTATCGGTTTGCTGGGCCCCAGGCAAAGTGGTAAAACGACATTAGCAAGAACCTTGTTCAGTAATAAGCCTTATGTCAGCTTCGAGAACCAGGATACCCTGCTGGCTGCCATAACAGATCCACGTGCTTTTTTAGCAAGATACCCGGATGGAGCTGTGTTTGATGAAATTCAGCGTGCGCCCCATTTGTTTTCTTATTTACAGGGTATTATAGATGAAGACACCCAGGGTACGGGTCGCTTTATTTTAACAGGCTCACAAAATTTCCTGCTTCTTGAGAATATTGTTCAAAGCCTCGCTGGCAGGATAGCTTTTATTCATCTACTGCCATTCAGCTATGAAGAATTGGAAGGAACAGAATGGAAAAATAATACGCTTGACTTTTTAATGCTTCACGGAGGGTATCCCCGGTTATACGACAAATCCATTGCCCCGACCGATTATTATCCTAACTACATTTTAACTTATGTGGAAAGAGATGTCAGGCAGATAAAAAATATTAGTAACCTTGCTATTTTTCAACGCTTTTTAAAGATATGCGCTTCCCGCAACGGTCAGGTACTTAACTACACATCTATAAGTAATGATTGTGGCATAGATCAAAAAACAGTGGCAGCCTGGCTGGGTATATTGGAAACCAGCTTCATTACATTTACATTGAAGCCTTTTTACAACAACCTAGGTAAACGTCTGCTGCAAATGCCCAAGCTATATTTTTATGATACCGGTTTATGTTGCTCACTGCTGGAAATTGAGAATGAGATACAGTTGGCACATCATCCCCTGCGGGGAGCTTTGTTTGAAAACTTTGTTTTGCTGGAATTATTGAAGCAACGTTTTAATAAAGGACAGAGAAGCAATTTTTATTATTGGCGGGACAGAACCGGAAACGAAATAGATATATTGATTGATAAAGCAACCGGCGCTATTCCGGTAGAAATAAAATCCAGCACTACTTACAACAGAAGCTTTCTGAAAGGAATAGCATACTGGAAAAAAATTCAACCTGCAACAGAACAGTCATTCCTGATCTATGCAGGTGAAGGATTTTTGCAACAACAGGAAACGCAGATACTCAACTGGAAAATGCTGGACAGAATATTTGCTTTTTTATAAGACTATCCCAGCAGCAATCTCACCTTTTCAATCACTTCCTTCAGTTGAGATGCGTCCTGCCCCCCGGCAGTAGCCAGCGTTTTTTGTCCGCCACCGCCGCCTTTGATCAGGGGTGCCACCACCTCCTTGATGATCCTGCCGGCATCCAGTTGCCGGGCAGTTGCCACCACTTCAGACATGCCGACAGCTACAAACGGCTTACCGCCGATATTAGCGCATAATACCATCAGGTAATCTCTCAGGTTATTCTTCATATCAAAGCAGATCTTCTTCAGGGCATCGGCGTTATCTACCTGTACTAGTTCGCCTATAAAGGTTACACCGTTCACGACCTGGTCTTTCTGCAGCAGCTCATTGCGTACCTGCACCAGGTGACGCGCTTCCAGCGATTCTACCTTTTTCTGCAGCGCAGCTTTTTCTTCAATCAATTTCTCCAGCGCTTTTAACGGATCCTTTGTTTTCAGCAATTCGCCGATATGCTTGAATTGGCTTATTTTGTCGTAAGCATACTGTATAGCCGCAGGCCCGGTCAGCGCTTCTATACGACGCACACCTGCCGCTACCGCAGATTCAGATACAATAGCAAACAATCCGATCATACCGGTATGGGCTACATGCGTTCCTCCGCAAAGCTCTACGGAATATTCCGGGTCGATGATCACCACCCTCACCACATCTCCGTACTTCTCACCAAATAATGCCATAGCACCCAGTTCCAACGCTTCCTCTTTCGGCATTTCTTTGATCACCACCGGTATATTGGCTCTTATTTTTTCATTTACCAGCAGCTCTATCTCCCGCAATTCCTCATCAGATACTTTTGAGAAGTGAGAGAAATCAAAACGCAGCTCTTCCGGCGATACCAGCGAGCCTTTCTGCGCCACATGCCTGCCCAACACCTTTCGCAAAGCAGCATGCAGCAGGTGTGTAGCCGTATGATTATACATCGTATTGATCCTGTGCTCCCAGTTGACAGATGCTGTTACAGGTAAAGTAATATCCAACGGCAACTTATCCGTGAAGTGAATGATCAGGTCATTTTCCTTTTTGGTATCGGTTACGGGTATACGCTCATCACCAAATAACAGGTATCCCCTGTCTCCTACCTGTCCGCCACTCTCAGCATAAAAAGACGTAGACTCGAGCACCAGCTGATATTGTTCTTTTCCTTTTGCTTTTACCTTACGGTACTTTACTACCTGTGTTTCCACCAGCAGGTCATTGTATCCTACAAAAGAAGTCTTGCCGGTCTTATGTATGTCTACCCAGTCATCGGTATCAATGGCAGTAGCTGCCCGGCTACGGTCTTTCTGCAACTTCATTTCTTCCCCGAACTCCTTTTCATTGACGGAAAGATTTCTTTCAGAAGCTATCAGCCGGGTGAGGTCTACCGGGAAGCCATAGGTATCGTACAGCTCAAAAGCTTCTTTCCCGGAAATGATGCTGCCGGTTGTTCCGCCGGTTATATCTTCCATTCTTTTCAGCCCTTTTTCAAGGGTTCTCAGGAAAGCATCTTCTTCTTCCTTTACAACCCTCATTACAAAATCTGCCTGCTGATACAGTTCGGGAAATACATGCCTGAACTGCTCTGCCAACAGGGGTACCAGTTGGTGCAACAGCGGTTGCCTGTAGTCGAGGTACGAATAATAGTAACGTACCGCTCTTCTTAAGATCCTGCGGATGACATAACCGGCGCCGGTATTAGAAGGTAACTGTCCGTCGGCAATGGTAAAGCTGATGGCCCGGATGTGGTCGGCAATTACACGGAAAGCGATCGCCTGGCGGCTGTCGCCAAAATCGTATTGCTTGCCGGTTATCTTTTCCGTAGCCGCAATAGTACCTGTAAAGATATCAGTATCGTAATTGGAAGTTTTACCCTGCAGCACCCGTACCAGCCGTTCGAATCCCATACCAGTATCTACGTGTTTGGCCGGCAACGGTTCCAATGCTCCGCTCCTGGTCCGGTTGAACTGGATGAATACGTTGTTCCATATCTCTATCACCTGCGGATGATCGGCGTTCACGAGGGTGCTACCATCTGTTTTTTTTCTTTCTTCATCGGTCCGGCAATCTACATGTATCTCCGAGCAGGGGCCGCAGGGGCCGGTATCACCCATTTCCCAGAAATTATCCTTTTTGCTACCCGGCAATATCCTGTCTTCTGCGATTACTTTTTTCCATTCGTTATAAGCCTCCGTATCCCTCTCCAGACCTTCTTTTTCATCTCCTTCAAAAATGGTAACATACAGCCGGCTTTTATCTATTTTATACACTTCTGTCAGCAGTTCCCAGCTCCAGGCAATGGCTTCTGCTTTGAAATACCCTTTTTCCGGGTGCGCCGGATCCCCGAAGCTCCAGTTACCCAGCATTTCAAACATGGTATGGTGATAGGTATCTACGCCTACCTCCTCCAGGTCGTTGTGCTTACCGCTCACCCGCAGGCATTTCTGTGTATCTGCTACACGGTTATAAGGAGGCTTTTTATTACCCAGGAAATAGTCCTTGAACTGGTTCATACCCGCATTGGTAAACAATAAAGTAGGATCATTTTTTACCACGATGGGAGCCGAAGGAACGATCTGATGCCCTTTCGATTTAAAAAAATCAAGAAAAGCCTGTCTTATCTGTACTGAAGTCATAATTACTTCGTTTATATTTATTATAGCGATATGGGGTATTTAACCTTTATATTTGCCCGGATGGTCACAGGCGGGTGCGAAGTTAATTAAATTTATGGCTGGATTTTTGTGCCAGCAGAACACAGCTTGAGTGGTGTTTCATGAAAAAAATTAAATATTATTACAATACAAATACACTCCGATACGAAAAACTGGTAGTACCCCTGCGGGTAAAGCTGCTGCGTATTTTAGGCTTTTTGGCTGCCGCACTGGTTACTGCCGTTATCATAGTAGCCATTGCTTTCCGGATCCTTGATTCCCCGAAAGAAATGCTGATGCGACAGGAAAATCAACGTATCAAGAACGACTATGTATTGCTCAATAATAAGGTAAGATCATTGCAGCAGCAAATGGTGGAGCTGGAAAAAAGAGACAACCATATATACAGGGAGATCTTTGAAGCCAACCCTATTCCGGACAGCGCCCGTGCAAAGCGAATGGAAAAGGAACAGGAGCTGCGGATGGTGGAAAGCATGGGAGACAATGAGCTGGCCTTCTCCATTGCCAGCACCCTGGATAATCTTTCTAACCGCATCAGCTTTCAGCTGAAATCCTATGGCGACATTGAAAAAATGATCAAAGACAAGGAAAAGTTGCTGGCAGCAACCCCCGCCATTCAACCGATCAGCAATAAAGAGCTTACGCGCCTCGCCTCTGGCTTCGGCTACCGGATAGATCCCGTGTACAAGACGGTAAAAATGCATTCGGGACTTGATTTTGCCGCGCCACAGGGAACACCCATTTACGCTACAGCAGATGGTGTTGTAAAAATTGCCGGTAATAAAGGAAACGGATATGGCAACTATGTGGTTGTCAATCATGGCTATGGTTACGAAACCCTGTACGGGCACCAGTATCGTATCAATGTAAAAGTAGGCCAGCGGGTAAAACGCGGCGAACAGATCGGCTGGGTAGGCAGTACCGGCAAATCCACCGGGCCGCACCTGCACTATGAAGTGCATAAAAACGGGCGGAAGCTGGATCCGGTTTACTTCTTCTATAACGACCTGAGCCCGGAACAGTTTGACAGGATGTTGCAAATTGCGGCGTCGGGCAACCAGAGCTTTGACTAACTTGTTGATAAGTATCTAAGCACCATCCTTTTGTAAACAGTATCTTAAGTATCTTAGCGGGATAGTAACTTAGCAATATGTATAAGCAGTTGGATTTATTTGGTAATCCTGCGGAAGAGGAAAAGCCGATTCCGCCACCTGAGGCACCCAGGGGCCCGGCAAAACAGGATATACCTCAAACATCTCCAGTACCTGCTTCCGGTACCGTTACTTTTATGGATCCGGCGGAAGGCGAGAAGGAAGAAACGATCCTTGAAGAGATCACGATTGCTGAACCTGTTACCCCGATCGCAACAGCGTCCTTACCTAAAAAAGGGAAGCGCGGACGGAAATCAGCCAGGGAAATGGAAGCAGAAGCGGCCTTTATAGAAATTCCGCCGGATGAAATACTATTTAAAAAACAATATTACAGCATTGGAGAAGTATCGAGAATGTTCAAGCTGAACAGCTCGCTGCTTCGTTACTGGGAATCAGAATTTGATATTATCAAACCCAGGAAAAACAGGAAAGGAGATCGTCATTTCCGCCCGGAAGACATTAAAAACCTTTTCATGATCCACCACCTGCTGCGTTTCAGAAAATACACCATTGAAGGCGCAAAAAACTACCTGAAAAAGAACAAAAACAAAGCTTCAGAGAATTTTGAGTTAATTCAAAAACTGGAAAGGGTAAAACAGTTCCTCCTGGAGCTGAAAGCAGGGCTATAAATCAATAGGATATATAGGATTTTATTAACAATAAGGGGCTTTTCTTTTGTGGAATAACAAAAGGTAAAGAAAGACCTGGTGGAAAATATTTGTTTTTTACACCCGTTTTTTTGTTGTTCAATTCTTTAAATTCCTATGTTGAATTCAATCCGTTTATCTGTTGCCCTCGGAGCTATTCTGATCTGTTTTTTGTTCCAGAGTTTCGGAACAAAGAGCATACCGGCAGAAAATATCACTGCTGCCCGGAAGGCCGATGTTTCCTATAAGCTCGTTATTAAAAAGAGCGCTTACGAAATGACGTTATATGACCAGGATGGCTGGTTTGGCACCTATCCTGTTGTATTCGGCAATAAAGCACAGGACGATAAACGTATGGAGGGAGACCGCTTAACGCCGGAAGGCAGCTTTAAAATAGTCGGAAAAAAAGTTCATAGCAAATGGGGTAAGTTCCTTTTACTGGATTATCCCACCAGAGAAAGTTACGAACGGTTCAATGAAAGAAAGGCAAAGGGTGAAATTCCTAAAAAAGCCACAATAGGCGGTGGCATTGGAATTCATGGTACCCGGCCGAATGAGGAGTGGGTAATAGATAAATTCATAAACTGGACAAGTGGCTGTATCTCCGTACGCTACTCAGATATGGATGAGCTCTACGATATGCTTCCTATTGGTACGGAAGTAGTCATCGAAAAATAAGCTTCTAACGTCTTAAGTCAAGGTTAGGTTTTTTAAACTCGGAGAGCACATAATGGTGCTCTCTTTTTGTTTGAAGGCATGATGCCTTCAAAGGAAAATGAAGAGAATCTTACTACCCCGACCAGTTATAAGTTGCTTAATCATTGCGCGGTGACATGTAGTATCCCGTTCTGACTGAACAGCTACCCAACTGTGCCATTATAATCAGGCATCCCCGGTCTGATTCCACCTGCACTTGAACTGCACGTGAGGACACGTGCAGAGGCAGCGGACCGCCCGGCCGCGTGTCCGCACGCGACTTTTTAAACAGCTTATTTACAATTGATTATATTATACGTCATTGGCACACGTCAATGGTCGTGAGACCTCCTCTCCTTCGTCGAGGTGACGATCAGGCAGGCGATGTTATTTCAACGAATTCGACGAAGAAGGACAAAGAGAAATCTTATCACCCCGGCACGTCATATCGACCGAAGGGAGATTTCTCATGAAGGCGTGGAATACCTCATTGATGAAAGATTTCTCTGGCCGGCAGATTACCTTTGATGAAATTAGTTCTTCTTCCAACCTTCGTCCGGGATCGGAATGACGGCATGGATTGATATGACGATTGAAAAAAGAAACCCCGGAATAATCATCCGGGGCTTTAACAAATCTGTTCAACAGCTTTTATTGTAATTCGGTAAGCGCCTTTTTAATGCGCGCTGCAGCTTTTTCAATTTTATCCATGCTGGTGGCAAAAGACAAACGGATGCAGGTAGGCTCACCGAAAGCCGTGCCGGTAACGGTGGACACGTGTGCAGTGTTCAACAGGTACATACACAAGTCATCTGCATTGTTGATTGTATTACCTTCCGCATCTTTTTTACCGAAGAAAGCATCGACCCTGGGAAACACATAAAACGCACCATCCGGTTCCGCACATTGTACACCCGGTATCTCACCGAGCAGCGAAAGGATACGGGCCTTACGTTCCGTAAATGCCTTCAACATATCTTTGGAAGCAGTTAAATCGCCGGTCAATGCTTCAATGGCAGCCCGTTGTGTAATAGAGCAGGTAGCGCTGGTCAATTGTCCCTGCAGCTTCTCACATCCTTTTACTATATCCGGATGAGCAGCAATATACCCCAAACGCCAGCCGGTCATCGCAAAACCTTTACTCAAACCGTTCACCAGGATCACCCTGTCTTTAATGTCATCGAACTGGGCGATGCTCTCGTGCTTGGCTGCATAATTGATGTACTCATATATTTCATCTGCAATGATCAGGATATCCGGATGCTTGCGGAATACATTTGCCAATCCTTCCAGCTCTTCTTTTGAATATACTGATCCGGAGGGGTTACAGGGCGAAGAGAACATGAACAGCTTCGTCTTTGGGGTGATCGCTTTTTCCAGTTGCTCGGGGGTGATCTTGTATTTGTTTTCGATAGATGATTGCACAAATACGGGCTTACCGTCTGCCAGGCGAACCAGCTCAGAGTAAGTAACCCAGTAAGGTGTAGGAATGATCACTTCATCATTCACATCTACCACTGCCAGTATCACGTTGGCAAGACTTTGTTTTGCCCCGGTTGAAGTAATGATATTTTCCGGCTTATAGTCCAGGTTGTTATCCCGTTTCAGCTTGGTGCAAACTGCTTCACGAAGGTCTGCATATCCTGCAACTGGTGTGTAATGACTGTAATTTTCATCAATTGCCTTTTTACCGGCAGCTTTCACGTGATCCGGCGTATCAAAATCAGGCTCGCCCAGGCTCAGGTCTATTACATCTATTCCTTTGGCTCTGAGTTCCCGGCCCAGTTTGGCCATTTTTAAAGTTTCCGGTTCGTTGAACTTCTGTAATCTTGAAGAGAGTTTCATGTGTATCATTTTTTACCTGCTACGGCTTATTGGTTTTTATCAATTTAACAGAGCGTGCCCTTTGCGATGTATACTGATCAGGCCATTCCACAAAAAATCATCTTTCCGATGTATTATGTCGCTGAAAAAGCGAACAAACCTACACCAAAAAGATGATTTCAACGTGAGTTTTTATACTAAATATACTGGTTGATGATATTTTCCAGCCATTCCTGCCTGCCGCTCAGTTGCCTGGGCTCACCGGAGGCTGCAGCATGATTTCTCAAATCTTCCAGGGACAACTTACCGCTCTCAAATTCTTTTCCTTTGCCGCTGTCAAAAGATGCATAACGCTCCTGGCGGAACTTTTTATATGCAGATTTCTGCAATATATTATCAGCAATCACCAGGCTGCGGGCAAAAGCATCCATACCGCCGACGTGCGCATAAAATATGTCCTCCAGGTCTGTTGAATTGCGACGTGCTTTGGCATCGAAGTTTACACCACCACCGGCAAATCCGCCTGCTTCCAGGACAATGAGCATAGACTCAGCTAATTCATTCAGGTTCACAGGAAACTGATCTGTGTCCCAGCCGTTTTGATAATCGCCCCTGTTGGCATCCATGCTGCCCAGCATACCGTTATCAGCGGCTACCTGCAGTTCGTGCTGAAAAGTATGTCCCGCCAGGGTTGCATGGTTCACTTCCAGGTTCAGCTTGAAGTCTTTATCAAGACCGTAATAGCGCAGGAAGCCAATTACAGTCGCACTGTCATAATCATACTGGTGCTTGGTAGGCTCACAAGGTTTGGGTTCAATAAAGAAAGTACCCTTGAAGCCATTTTTGCGGGCATAATCCCTTGCAACCGTCAGGAACTGCGCCAGGTGGTCCAGCTCACGTTTCATATCGGTATTCAGCAGGGTCATATATCCTTCCCTGCCTCCCCAGAATACATAGTTTTCACCATCCAGCGCAATGGTAGCATCAATAGCATTTTTTACCTGCGCCCCAGCCCACGCCACCGTGTTAAAGTCGGGGTTGGTGGATGCCCCGTTCATATATCTCGGATTGGAAAATACATTGGCAGTGCCCCACAGCAGCTTTACGCCGCTGGCCTTTTGTTTTTCTTTCAGGTACGCTGTCATCGTTTGCATGCGACTTTCATATTCCGCCAGCGAATTACCTTCGTCTACCACATCTATATCGTGAAAGCAGTAATAGGGAACCCCCAGCTTGGTAATAAACTCGAAAGCAGCATCGGCTTTATCTTTTGCCCGTTGAACGGCATCTGCATTTTCATCCCAGGGAAATTTCTTCGTGCCCGGACCAAAGGGGTCAGCGCCCGTTCCACAGAAAGTATGCCAGTAAGCAACTGCAAACCTGAAATGCTCCTTCATGGTTTTACCGGCTACCACCCTGTTTTCGTCATACCATTTAAAAGCAAGCGGGTTATCTGACTGAGGACCTTCAAACCGGATCTTACCAATACCGGGAAAATATTCACGGCTACCTGCAACAATACTCATTGTAAATGTGTTTTAATACAAATAATAATTAGAACTTATTTAAGGGGGCTAAAGTTAAGATTTTCAGGTAAAAAAATGTTTGTATTCCCCCAGTGGTGATATTTAAACAAAAATATTACTTATTGAAATTTCGCCTGGCCAGCTCCTTCCTCACCCTGCTCAGCGATTCCGGGGTAATGCCCAAGTAGGTTGCGATCATCCATTGCGGTACCCGCAATGTGAGATTGGGATACCGGTTTGTAAAATCCAGATAACGGGCTTCGGCCGAAGCCGATAAAAGCATATTCACCCGCATCTGCAGCTGACGGATATAGTTATGCAGCAAACGGACCTGGAACTCAAAAAACTCGGGCATCTTATTGAGGTGGGCAAAAAACTCCCGGTTGAGCACCGCCACTTCCGAGTCTTCATAGGTATCTATAAAAAACAATGCCGGCTCACCAAAATAAAAACTATTCCGGTCTGCGATCCATGATTCTTCCGGCGCAAATTGTATTACATGCAGCTTATCCTGTTCGTCGATGGTATAAGCCCGCAACAACCCTTCCAGCACAAAATATACTTCGCTGCATACATTCTCCTGCTGCAACAGGATCGTATTTTTTTCCACGCTTTTAAAGGAAATCCAGGGTTCCAGCAAATCATACTGTTCATCCGTTATCCCGATCTTTTTCTGTAAGAAGTCCTTAAAATCTATACGCATAATAGATGGGATTTTTATTTATTTACCATCTCAAACTTAAAGAAATATTTTCAGGTGGGTTACAAAGCAATTACAAAGGCCATCCTGGTATACCAGTAATGCGCGTGGGGCCCTGCTGAGCAACGGTACAAATGATAACTGGTATCCTGCAGCTAGCTAACAACCCCAGAGCACGGAAATATTATGTCTACAGGAACTTGTGGTCAATGGCCATTTTTATCAACGCAGGGGCATTGTTGACAGAAAACTTCTGCATCAGGTTCCTACGGTGTGTTTCTATAGTTAGCGGGCTGACGTAAAGTTTGTCGGCTATCTGCTGGGTCGTTTCTCCGGATGCGATCAGGCGCAGGATCTCCTTTTCACGTCTTGTAAGATGCGGAATGTCTTTGAGGGAAGACTCCGCAAGGATGCCCTGCACTTCCTGGCTGAAATATTTATTACCATCGTAGACCTGCTCAATGGCCCGCAGCAGTTCATCAGGAGAAGCGTTTTTCAACAGGTATCCCTTTGCCCCTTTATGCACCATCTGCCTGATGATGGATGCATCGTTATAGGTGCTCATTCCCAGTATTTTTATATCGCTGTTGCGGGCGGTAAGCTTACCGCACAGCTCAATTCCGTTAATGTCGGGCAGGTTGATATCCAACAGGACCACATCGGCATAAGCGTCTTCCAAGAAGCTGTAAGCCTCTTTTCCTTTTGTAAATGTCTGGGTCACCGACAGGGTATCGTAGGCAGAAAGTAATGACTTCAATCCTTCAATCACCATCGGGTGATCGTCAACTATAATGATCTCGATTGTCTGTTTCATCTTTAATGTCAAATTCAATATTGGTGGTGGTTCCTATGCCTTTTTCAGAATGAATATCCAGCTTGCCCCCCAGGAAACTTACCCTGTTTTTCAGGTTGGCCAGCCCGATGCCCTCGGTCCTGCTACCGGTTTCAAAACCTGTTCCGTCGTCTTCAACGGTCAGGGAAATGGTGTTTCCCTGCTGCAGGCACTGGGCCAGTATGTTGCCGGCATCTGCATGTTTTACGGCATTGGTAATGAGTTCCTGGAAGATCCTGAATACCATGATCTGCACCGACTGGCTCATTTTTTCTTCTTCCATATCATAGGTCTGAAAGGTAATGTGTGTCCTTTCGGTTTCCATGCTCCGGCAGAAATCCTTGATGGCTTCAACCAGCCCATATTTCAATAGGGACTCGGGCATCATATTGCGTGCAATGTGGCGCAGGTCGTTAATAGAGTGATCCAGCTCGGTGGCAATGCTTTTCAGGGAGCCGTTGTTGGTTGTTCCGTTCAGCGTGCTTTCATCCTGGATGATCCTGGAAAGCTTAAGCCTTATACCCGACAATGATCCGCCAAGCCCGTCATGCAGATCAATTGCGAGACGCTTTCTCTCCTGCTCCTGCCCTTCCAGCACAGCAGCAAAATGACCGATCTGCTGCTCCTGTTTCATTTTTTCTATTCGCTGCTCCAGCAGCTCAGCCTGTTGCCTTGCAATCTGCCCTTTTTTCCTGTTGTTATTCTGCCACGCGATAAAGCCGCCTGATAAAAAGACTATGATGGCGATCAAAAGATAAACTGATTGGCGGTTTTTTTCGATCTGCATCCGTTGCTGTTGCGCTACCTGGTTCAGCTTAATGATCTGGGTCTCTTTTTCTTTTGCAGCATATTTTTGCTCCAGCTCCTGCACTTTCACGGCTATTTCATCCGATTGTATACTATCGTACAGGGCAATATAACGCTTGTGCAGCTCCAGGGATTTTTTAATATTTCCCAGCTTTTCCTGCATCCGCATCATGTGCTTGATATGCAACAGCCTGTCCCGGGGCACTAAATAAGATGCATAATCGAAGTAGTTTTTTTCCACGAGCTTTAACGCAGCCGGATAATCTTCCAGCTTCTCCTTAATATAAAACCGGCGGAGGTTCAGCGCAGAAATCAGGCTGCCAAGACGGATATCTTCGGCTAAAGCTGCCGCCTGCCCGTAGTACCCGTCTGCCGTGTCCAGGGCCATATAGAAATATTCATGGCACATACCCATTCCTTGCAGGTAAAAAACTTCAGACATTACATCCGGATACCTGTCAATGAGCTTTTTGGCCTCCTGCAGCAAACCAAAAGCCGAATCTTTCAGATCATCTCCTGCATCCAGGAAAAGCATAGACTCCACGATCCTTATCATATTATCTTTCTGTTCGGCCACATATTCAAAATGCTTAAGCAACTCAACTGATTTTTTAAAATACGTTGCCGCTTTCGCATGCTCCTTCATATCCTGGAATATCAACCCGATGTTATGATAGTTTTTACCAAGATTGACGGAGTCCCTGAGCTTTTCGTTTATGGGGATCGATTTTTTCAGCAGGTACCCGAGCATGGTAGGCAGATCCCCCGCCTGCCGGTAGATCAACCCGTGATTTGCCCAGGTCCTTGCAAGTATATTCATTCCCTGACGTGTAGTATCCTTTTCCAGGAGCTCTTCCGCCTTTATATAACTCTTTTCAGCATCGTCTAGCTTATGGGCCTCCAGGTAAGCACCCCCGAGACGGTAATATGCAAAACCTTCTCCCCGTTTATCTTTTTTCTCCGCCGCAATATCTCTCATCATCAGCGCGTAACCAATAGCCTTTGAAGAGTCTGTATATGAGTAAGCATCTGAAAGCTGCCCCAGCAGTTCCATTTTTTCATCGTAGGCTGTGGTTGTCTGCAGGCGCTTTAGCAGGCTGTCTGTCTCAGCCGTCTGTGTAAATGCACAGGCAGATGCCAGTAATAAACAGCCTAACATAATGCCAATGCGCATGTATCCTTTTGTTTTGGGGCTAAATATCCAAAATTAAATATAAAGGAAGGGTTCCGGTATACCGGAAAACCATTAGTTTTCATTTGGTAACAACGAAGTGGGGCAGAGATAAAGATATGGAGTTGTAATTTGCTGAAAGCCAGTATTCTCCGTGCTCATCTGTATGTGAAAGTTGCATTAGGACACAGGACAGGGTGGCTCTTTCCCCCTGCACGTACGTACCTTCAGGGGCAGTTCGAATACAGGTTGGGTTGATCAGTGACACCCACCTGAGCGGCACCCCGGCAGGGTCCTATATATTACGGCTCCGTAATTGAGGATCGACTAATTGTTTTACTCAAATACCCCATTAGTGTCCTCAATCATTGAACCTTGACATGTAAAGTCAATAAGGTGACCGATCTCCTTTACCTGGGTAAAATATCAGGGAGAATAGCCGAAGCTACAGTAGCACTAAAGCTTAATCAGGACGCCCGTGTCCGTCCGAAGGCGGATACCTTTTTCCGCAAAAAAGTAACAGTAAAAAAGCAGGGAGTTTGGAGCTAAATGAAGACCGTGTTTACGACAACAAATCAAGATTTCGCCGCGCTGCAGCTCGTGAGATTTTTTTATCCTACATTACTATAAATATTTCACGGTGCGATGCACCATCTTACAGATATTTGATTAACAGCAACTTGCATAATATGTATTGGCAAATGATATGCCACACCTCTTTGCAGTCCTCTTATAAACGCCCCATCAGTATAAAAGCCTGTATCGGCCTGTACTCACGGGCTTTAAAAACGGAAGAGGCTGCCTCTACAGCAGCCTCTTCTGTGTTTTATCAAAATCAGGTTTTAAAATTTCAACATGCTGGTTGCCTGCACCAGTTGGTAGTCTACAGTCACCTGAACAATATAAATACCATTCGGGATCTTAGAGACATCCACTAACTTGGATACTTTTCCGGCAACATCTTTCACGAATTCTGTTTGCATCACCAGGAGCCCTTTGATATCGTAAACTTTTACGATAGTTCTTCCGGTTGATCTGCAATCAAGTGTAAGGGTCATATCTGTTTTCACCGGATTAGGATTGATCTTGATGATCAATTCATCCTTCCCCACATTAGCAGGGCTTCCCTCTTTAACCGTAACCGTCACTTCACTTGTTGACTGATTATTGAAGTTATCAACAATGGTTACTTTATAGACATAAGTTCCCACGATGGTTAACCCGGTTATACTGGTTTGTGCATTTTTGGGGGTACTTATCGTTCCTGCCGCCGGACCGGACACTTTCGTCCATGTATAAGAAGTGATTGTAGCGCCATTTGCCGCAGCAGATTTTCCTGCATTCAGGCTCACGGTGCTGGTCGGTAACGTGATCGACTGGTTGTCCCCTGCATTGGCTACCGGAGCAGAAGGTTTTGGCGCCGCATTTACGGTAACCGTAACGGTTGCGGTACCGGTTGCGCCTTTATTATCGGTCACGGTCAGGCGAAACACATACGTACCCTGCACCAGACCGGTAACAGTTGTTTTTGCGGCTGATGGAGTAGAGATCGTTGCAGCACCACCGGATACCTTTGTCCAGGCATAAGAAGCTATGCTGCCATCACTGTCTGTACCGCTGCCGCTCAATGTAACACTGCTGGTGGGCAGTGTAATAGTTTGAGCACCACCCGCATTGGCAACAGGCGCTTTATTGGCAGCAGGATTTACAGTAACCGTAACAGTTGCTGTACCGGTTGCACCTTTATTATCAGTCACGGTCAGGCGAAACACATAAGTACCCTGCACCAGACCGGTAACAGTTGTTTTTGCGGCTGATGGTGCAGAGATCGTTGCAGCACCACCGGATACCTTTGTCCAGGCATAAGAAGTTATGCTGCCGTCACTGTCTGTGCCGCTGCCGCTCAATGTAACACTGCTGGTAGGCAGTGTAATCGTCTGAGCACCACCTGCATTGGCAACAGGCGCTTTATTGGCAGCAGGATTTACAGTAACAGTCACATCAGATGTTGCTGTGGCTCCATTATTATCGGTCACGGTCAGGCGGAATACATACGTACCCTGCACCAGACCGGTAATATTAGTTTTAGCAGCAGATGGACTTGCGATTGTTGCTCCGCCGCCGGATACTTTCGTCCAGGCATACTTCGAAATACTGCCATCACTATCTGTGCCGCTGCCGCTCAATGTAACACTGCTGGTAGGCAGTGTAATAGTTTGAGCACTCCCTGCATTGGCAACAGGCGCTTTATTAGCAGCAGAATTTACCGTAACAGTCACATCAGATGTTGCTGTGGCTCCACTATTATCTGTTACAGTCAGGCGGAATACATACGTACCCTGTACCAGACCGGTAACGGTTGTCTTTGCGGCTGATGGGGTAGAGATCGTTGCAGCACCGCCGGACACCTTCGTCCAGGCATACTTCGAAATACTACCATCACTGTCTGTGCCGCTGCCGCTCAATGTAATGCTGCTGGTCGGCAGTGTAATAGTTTGAGCACTACCTGCATTGGCAACAGGCGCTTTATTAGCAGCAGAATTTACCGTAACGGTCACATCAGATGTTGCTGTGGCTCCACTATTATCTGTTACAGTCAGGCGGAATACATACGTACCCTGCACCAGACCGGTAATATTGGTTTTAGCAGCCGATGGACTTGCGATCGTTGCTGCGCCGCCGGACACTTTCGTCCAGGCATACTTCGAAATACTACCATCACTGTCTGTGCCGCTGCCGCTCAATGTAACACTGCTGGTCGGCAGTGTAATAGCTTGAGCACTACCCGCATTGGCAACAGGTGCTTTATTGGCAGCAGGCTTTACCGTAATAGTGACGGTTGCTGTACCCGTTGCACCTTTATTATCGGTGACGGTCAAACGAAAAACATAAGTGCCTTCTACCAGTCCGGTAATTTCAGTTTTTGCAGCAGAGGGGCTCGCTATCGTCGCTGCCGGGCCAGATACCTTAGTCCAGCTATAACCAGCAATAGTGCCGTCACTATCAGTACCACTCCCACTGAGTGTAACGCTGCTCGCAGGAAGCGTAATGGTTTGCGCGCTCCCGGCATTTGCCGTGGGAGCCTTATTTTCAACTGCTTGTCCTGAAGCATATTCATATGCTCCTGCATCTACTTTACTGCCTGCCAACCTTGCCTTTCCATCCCCATCAGTGGTAACACCCCAACTGCTCACAACCACCCCCTGATCTATTGCAGGAGAACCTGAAGCAAGATGGAAATCCAGGGCTCCGGCATTGACAAACTTTGCATCTTCCACTTTACTTAGCGTTATATTTCCACTTTGTGTTGCTTTAGAACCGCTACGCAAAGAAATATAAGCTTCAGAATGAGTAACCCCTGGTTGTACCAGTAGGTTGTTCAGTATCTGATTGGTTCCTGTAATCGTCTTCTTACTATTTTCTATCCGTATTGCACTTCTTCCCGGTTTTACAATTGTATTATTGATCAGGTTTACCGTTAACCCCGCATATCCATCAACAGGACGATCATCAACATATATACCTTCCTGCTCCCCTGCAGTTCCGCAATTCACGATAACATTATTATAAGCAGATATCTGCCCGACACCCAGAATTTGTAATCCCGATCCCGGACCTTTTTCTATATAATTATTATAAATTTTACCGTTACATAGTCCACCAAACAAGATCCCCATTTGTTGAGATGGCTGGTTACGGGTACCATAATTTTTAACAACATTATTGAATACCTCGCAATTTACCGGGATACTGGCAACCTGGATACCATCCCATCCTGTATTCTCCGTAATACAATTATAAATTTTCAGATTCTCAATGGTTTGTGTAGGAACGGTAATGGTTTTACCACTACAGCTTACATTTGCAGTAACAGAAGTATGCCCCACATAGAAACCTTCTCCTTCCACATCATGTATATACATATCATGAAGTAACACATTCCGCATGGTATATTTTCCGCCCCAGGTCATCTCATCACAAGTAGGATTGGTTTTGCAGATCACCCCTGCACCTACCTTGGTTATTTCCAGGTTACCGATCTCAAAATCAGATGACTGATTGGACACACCCAGTCCTGAAGATGTATTTCCGATGGTTACCCCATCGACTTTTATACCATATTTCACACCGGGCGTACCATTACCAACGAACTTAAAATGGCTGCTCTTTGTTATGGATATTCCGTAACTGGCACCGGAAACTTTCACCAGTCCGCCACAGTTCTTAATGATAATAGGATTAGCAGCCGTTCCGCGAAAATTTTGAAGATTGATATGCTTATAAGTACCAGCCTTGATACATAATACGCTACCCGGTGCATATTTAGATCCATCAGGAATATAAATACCGCCGTCGCTGGCTGCCGACAGGGTAGCTGTACAACCACAGTCCGACCCGCTGCTGCCATTATTTTGAACAGGCGCAGGGTTAGAGACAACAGGTGCATCTGGCTTTTGCTCCACTGCAGCAGGATTCACAGTAATGGTGACATTTGCTGATGCAGCTGCCCCTTTATTGTCTGTAACAGTTAAACGGAATACATAAGATCCTGCTACTAAGCCGGTAACAGTTGTACTGGCTGCAGAAGGAGCAGAGATTGTAGCGGCACCACCTGATATTTTAGCCCAGCTATATGAAGCAATCGTGCCATCGCTATCGGCACCGCTTCCGTTCAGGGTGATGGAATTGGAGGGTAATGTTATTGTCTGGTTGTTTCCGGCGCTCGCGGTAGGAGCTTTATTAGCTGCTGTATTCACGGTAACGTATACAGTAGCAGATCCGGTTGCACCTTTATTATCGGTAACGGTTAAACGAAATGCATAAGTTCCTTCTACTAAACCGGTTACACTTGTCTGAGCAGCAGAGGGGGAAACGATCGTTGCCGCACCGCCGGAAAGTTTTGCCCAGCTATAACCGGCAATGCTACCGTCTGTATCCGTACCGTTTCCGGATAGTGTAACACTGTTTACAGGTAAGGTAATGGTTTGATTGGTACCGGCATTGGCAACAGGCGCCTGGTTGATCTCATCATTTACGGTAATGCTCACCGTTGCAGATCCCGTAGCACCTTTATTATCTGTAACAGTTAAACGGAATACATAAGTTCCTGCTACTAAACCGGTAACGGTTGTTTTTGCTGCAGACGGAGTAGAAATGGCAGCTGCGCCGCCTGACACCTTCGTCCAGCTATAGCCGGCAATGCTGCCGTCAGCATCGCTTCCGCTTCCACTCAATGTAATACTGTTCGTTGGTAAGGTGATGGTTTGGTTGGCGCCGGCACTGGCTGTAGGCGCCTGGTTAGATGCAGGCGCAGATGCTGCGCCTCTTTTGTGACTCAACATCCATTCATACACATTCATGCCGTTCTTCCGGTAATCCAGCGCATAGGTCCTGGACCATGCGTCATGCCCCGAAGCATTGAAAACATCCAGTATGGCTGCGGGTTTAATTCCTGAAGCATTCAGGTCTGTCTCCCACTTTGTTGAATGTGTAACAGGCACTGTACCATCAGAACTGTTATGTGTTATCCACACGGGAAGATTAGAAGTCGCAATATTCTTCACTGATCCAGGGTAAGCCTGCGTATTTCCACAAACGACAAGCATTGCTGCCAGCCGGTCTGCGAAAGCTTTTGATCCCCCGGCATAAAGCCAGGCCAGACCGCCCCCCATGCTTAAACCGGTCAGGTAAATACGGTCTGTATCTACCCTGTATTTACTGATGCAATGATTAATGATAGCAGTAACAGCATCTGCATTCCTGTAGTTCGTGGCCAATTGAGGGCTTATTACTATAAAGGAAAAACTTTCTCCTCCTACTGTAAAAGAGGAAGGGAAACCGCCGGAATTGATCAGCCTCGGCAGGCTGTTATTCAAGAGTTTTGGTAATTGAGAAGATCCATCTCCTACTTCGCCTATCCCATGCAGGGAAATAAGCAATGGATATTTTTTTGAAGTGTTTGTCGTGTAATCTGCCGGGAGCGATTCGTAGTACCCCCCGATCTGGTCATGTATTCTAGCAGTGACCGGTACTAAGCGCTGTGTTTGTGCCAAACCTAAGTTTGCCATTACACAGGAAAATAACATCCATAAAATGCCAAATTTAGCTTTCATAGAACCTTTGGATTTAGAAATTAGAATTAAAAAAGATAAACAAGCGCATTGCTGCACCTGTCTGAAAACCTGAATCGGCTATTTCATAAGTTCAGTCCGAAAACGCAAACATTATGCCAAAATAAAAAATCTTGTTAAAAAATCCTGTCATTCTTATCCACTCCTATGCGATAAACAATTGTCAAATTGGGACGAAACGTCTCAAATACCCGATGAACTTCTACACTAACTCGAATAACAATAATAAAGTATCAGTTAACTTAGCAATTTTAATCGCATAGCGGCTTTCTTAACTTAAAACAACACATCGGGAAAGCCTGAGTGATATTAGTTAAGCAGAACACTCAATATAATGCAAGTAACTTCCACTATACTCTGGGTAATCTTTTATTTGGAGGAGGCAATAATCGCCGGCTATATACTCATTCCATTCTTGTCGCTTACAACATATGGTATCGCAAAGCTATTCCGTATCAAAACTCCTTTCGAGAAACGACCATATATCAACAACAAACAATTTGAATTCGGGCTCGTTGTAACAGCGCACCAGGAAACCACTTTCATTACGCCGCTCGTAGATTCGATATTGAAGCAGAACTATGGTAATTTCTTTGTGTATGTAGTGGCAGACGACTGCGATATATCAACATTGTCGTTTCCTGATAAAAGAGTGGTGATATTGCAACCCGAGGTTCCGCTGCATTCTAAAATCAAATCAATACAATATGCGATGGAGCATTTCAAGCGGGAGCATGATGCTGTTATCATATTTGATGTTGACAACCTCATCGACCGGTCTTTTCTTAAAACCATAAATGCTTATTTTCAGAAAGGCTATCGGGTTGTTCAGTCTTATTTCAAACCCAAGAACTCAGATACCTTGTATGAAAAAATGGACGCTATAGGAGATATGTTCAATTTTTTTGTGGAGCGGGAAGCAAGAATGGTTGCCGGACTGTCCTCCACCATTTGGGGATCGGGAGTAGCAATAGACCTGAAGTTATACAAGGATGTCGGATATAAAGATCATCTCGGAGGCTTTGATAAGAAACTGCAGTCTCATCTCGTGCAAACGGTGGACAGGATCGCTTATGCCCCGGATGCTATTTTATAC
>CAKSVK010000018.1 GCA_934502905.1 uncultured Chitinophagaceae bacterium | reverse complement strand
CTTCACAAGCGATTGAGTATTGCCAAAGCATCATTAATGATAAATATCGATATGTTGCCTAATGAAGCTTATACTACCTGGATAACGAGGCAGTCGAAAAGAATACTTCACATGAGCAGTGCCGTAAACAAATATCTTCTGATTGAAAACGAAACAGTTTATTTTAACAAGAACCCGGATGAAAATTGGGTTCGCTTCGCTTTTAAAATCACCAACACTGCTCCTTTCAGTGTGCGATGCGATTTTTCTGTATATTGCGAGTCTGTAAACCGAGAGGCTCCCTATAACCGACATCTTTCATTCAACTCCAGTGCCAGGAATGTTAACAGAGATATTGGAGCAAACCGTAGTTTTTACATCGATGACACGCTTGCCTGGTATGGAAGCAGGTTTGTTTATCCCCGGCTTATTACGTTGTTTTCTTCAGAAGCGCTATACAGCTTTGATTTTGCATTGGAAAAAGACCGGGTTGACCCAAGATTTCAGACAAGAGGCTTTCATTATATTAAGGAAGGCAATGCTATCAATCAATTGCCATATATAATGAGTAATATTAGTTCAGATGCGAAAGTTGATTTTTTTAATATTCGGGCAACCCCGATTTTTAAAGATAGTATTGGTATACAGTTTAGCTGCTTTTACCCTAATAGTTTTATTACAGCATATAAATTTTTTGATGATGATGAATATTGGGTTACAGTAGATCTTTATAATGGATATGATAAAAACGAGGCGTTCAGAATATACGAAAAAGCCAGAAATTTTTTGAATGATACTTATTCTACCCCAAACGATGACTTACAACAATACGAGATCAATGAAGGTAAAAATTCCAACGGAAAGTCCATGATGTATACTCCTGTTAAATTAAAGGCAGGAATATTGGAACATTATTGGACACTTACAGCTTCCACCCATGGGGATCATTTCAAAGTAAACCTTAACTATTACCAGGATAAATGAATTAATCAATAAATCTATTACAATGAAAAGAGTATTAATTATTTTACTTACTGTATTATCGCTACCCGCATGGACAGATGCAGCACCTGTCTTTCTTTTTAATACCTTATATGATCAGATCAATCAGGACGTAAGAGATAAAATAGCCAGCGACATTGTAATTAACTTGGCGAAAGAAGATTACGAGGCAGTAAGGAAAGATTTTTCCGGATCGCTTAAGAATAATTTAACCGGGGAGAAAATCGGCGAAGTGTGGGAAACGGTTATTGCACAGAATGGCTCATTCAAAAAAGTTGTTGGTACTACAACTACTATAATTCAGGGATACAATATTATTCGAAAAAGGGTTGAATTTGAGAATGATAATCTTACAGTAGAGGTTACTTTTAATGAGGAAAATAAAGTTATCGGGCTTTTTGTAAAGCCGTAAGTTCCCGAAAGAACGACTGCAGACTGCTCCCTATTGTAAGATGTTCTGCCCGGCATACGACCCCGGACACAGTCCGGAGAGATTTTATGTACATAAGTCTGGTTACGCACCGTGTTTTGCTGCCAGACTTGTCCCGGCGATATAGGAAACGTCATCGCGATCCCGACCACAGGTTGCCCGAGTCATCTCATCTCATGGTGCTGTAGCGAGTTCGTGTTGAGCCTCCGAACATTACTTAAAGATGTCATCGCTTATATAACCCGCATTTGTATAGGGACGTAAATAAACAGTATCCTTATTCATATAGGTCATCCAGAGCTCGTTATCATCTAATTCTTCCGGGGGGTATTGAGAGGTATTACAGCGCATAGCCTCTCTTGCAATTTTGTTCTCCTGCTCGCTGCACCATATGCGTACCGGCAGGTATTTTTTTTGTACCGGCTTATATTGCCGGTGATAACTGGTCTGTGGTTCGGATGTATAGGGAGGCTGGTCTCTCCAGTGCTCTGTGGGAACGGCGGTGTAGAACAGTTTTCCAAAAGCAGGTGACTGCCCGGCCTGGAAGATCTCCGTAACAACGGCCCCGACCATCCTGTGATCAGGGTGACCGGAACCGCCTTCCGCCCCCCATGTAATAACGACATCCGGCTTATAGATAGCGAAAACACTGTCCAGCTTTCTTCTTAACATAGAAAGGGCGTCCCAGTTGCTTAATCTGCCGTCTCCCATTCCCAGCATAACCGGAGGATTTATACCCAGTGTCTCGCATGTACATGCTGTTTCCCGCGCCCTTACATGAGCAAGGGAATCCCCGGCCGGAATATTGGCATGTTCCCGGATACCCATATCCCCATTGGTCGCGATGGTCAGGTATACCTTATGCCCCTGTGATGCAAGCCTGGTCAGTAATGGACTTACATCCAGCTCATCATCAGGATGAGCAAATACGGCCATCACCGTTTTGGGTGTATCGGTGGTTTCCGTTTTCTTTTCTGCAGATGATTGTTGTTTGTTGCCGCAGCTAAAAAGCAGGATGCATGCTGCATACAGGAAATAATTTTTCATTTGTTTTAGTTATTATAAGATGTCTCTATACATTTTACACACAGATTCCTCCAAAATCGGGATGACAAGCTGTGGTGTTACTATGACCGGTAATAAAGAAGTTCTGCAATATTATCTTACTGAGCATTCTGCCGCAGCCCAATCATCATGCTACTGTTTGTCGCCCCGACCTTAGATAATCATTTGCGGGTATCCATAATACCGGTATAATATTCTTTCGCCTGCTGATAGTGCTCCCTTACCTTATCGAGCGTTTCCGGGAAAAACTTTCTCCACTTTCCATCGTCGCTTATATTGGTTAATATATTATCTATCCACCGTACAAAATACGATGCGTCTTCTTTATCCGCCATAATATTTTCGCCCCTGATATACACGTATACGGGAGAGGTATGCACATGGTATTCGTCGCCGCTTATCCTTCTTGCTGCAATCCAGGAGCTTTTATCTAACGCAAGGTCTGTTTTCAATACAAGGGGTTTGCCGGGAGTAGCTGTTCCGCCCATAGCAGCTACCACCTTTCCATTGCACAATATTTCAATTTCCCCTTTTGCCTCACTGTCTGCATTCCAGGTGACTTCAATATTTACTTTTTGTGCCTCCTGAAGTTTAATGGAAGCGCCGGGTATTTGGTCACTATTCACTTTAATATCCAGGAACTCTTTATTACCCAATCTTGATATGACGGTTTTTCCTTCCCGTATAGCTTCGATCCAGTTGTTGTAAGAAAGACCTGTATTTATATGGGCATAAGTGCGTACCGTACCAGGCGGCTCAAAATTGTTACAGGGAAAATCCGTTCCGGCGGCAAGCGGTAACTGAATACCGCAGTTCAGCATTTTGTAATATACATCAAGCGACTGTTTGCCGAAATAGGATCCGTACCCCGGAGAATAGGATCCGAAAACATCTGTTGAAACAAAGTCAATGTTTTTTAATGCTGCTTCTACAGGAAGGTCAATAGGAATGCAGCAGTTGAGCTTGTTTGGTATGTTTTCATTTAAATATTCCAGGTGCGCAAAGCCGCTTACCGCGTGTTGCTTTTTAGCCCATTCCAGTATTTTGTATGGAGACTCCGCCCACATTTGTTCCGCATTGCTTAACCCTAACAATACGAGATGCCCGCCCAGTGCCTGTTTGGCAAAATTTGTATAGGTTGCATCCCAGTGCCACTCTGCATCCCAGCGGATGATAGCACCAGGAGTGGATTCAGCTGCATCTTTGCCCGTTACCAGCTTCAGGTCTGTTTCGGCATTATATACTTCTCCGTTCCCCATGTCTGCCAGTATGGAAATAACAGACAGCCCGTTTTTTTTCATGGCAGTTGCCAGGGTGTCTACGGAGTAAACGGGCGTGCCTTCCCCGCAATTACGGTGCACATGTATATCGCCTGCATACCACCCTTTGCGTTTCAGGTTATCATTTAATGCACCTGTTTTGGTATTGATGCCGGTGTTAACAATAATGGTATATATGCAATTTGCCGGAACTTCAATTTTCAGCTTACCTCTTTTATCAGGGAGGTATGTCTTTTGCGTTTCCAGGTTATGGAGACTATCCGTAAAGACCAGTTGCGCGGAGGTAATAGCAGGAATGTTATCGAGCGATAGCTCCATTTTCACAGGCTTATTATAGGGATTGAGTCCTGTTATCACGGGGGCATTTCTTTCCGGGTTGAAAAAAGCCAGCGCCCTGGCGTTGTTGTCGCTGCTTTGTAATTCAAGCCGCCACGAACCGGGCGTTACATATTTCGATACCTGCGAGATGGCGTAGAAATGCTTTCGCGGACCATAGGTTTTATTTGCTGCATTGTATTCCAGTATTCCCCAGTAGCTGAACAGGCTGGGTGCATGATGATCATAATAGCTGTCATATCCTTCCCATACCATTGCCCCTGCAGCCCCGTTTTTCAGCAGGTCCAGCAAATGATCTATGCAATGCGCTGCGAACTCATAGTTGTAATTTGTCTTAATGCCGTCATCCAGGCCATCCCGCCATGCATTCCATTCGGTTACCCAGAATTTCCGGTCGGGAAACGGGGAATGTTTGATGAGCGAGTCAACAGGCGCATAATAACCGCTATAACTATGCACGGCAAAATGGGTGATGCCGGACATAATAAGCGAATCATTCATCATGGCCGGTATATAACGGCTGACACTATTGTCCATTCCCGCCGCATCCGGACCAACAAAACGGATATCGTTCATTCCGCTTTGCTTAACGCGCGTCATAATTTTTTTCAGGATCGCTACATACCGGGATTCATTCAGCCTGGGACCTTCCTTTTGAATGTCAGGTTCGTTAAACGGCGCTACCAGCCCGAATTTCAACTGTTGCTTATACCTGGCATACTGCAAAAAGGAAACAAACATTTCCGCAAACTCGTCTTCCAATAACGGATCAACGGTTTCTCCCCCCATCCATACCGGCAGGTAACCCATCAGGTTGATCATTATGTTCTGAGAGATGCCTTTCTTATTAAGGTACGCGATGGTTTTCCATACGCTGGTGAATTTTGGTGTGGCGTACAGGCTGTCGTAATATTTCCAGTTGTATACAAAGGGGTCATCATTGTCATTCACATCTTCCCATTCCTTCGGGGTTTCCACGATCACCCGGTAAAATTTCGCCTGCATGGAATCTGCCAGCAGGTCTATGGCCGGTTTCAGCTCATCGTCTTTCCAGCTCCTTGTATTGATGTTAACGCCGATCCCATCTATGGTCTGCAGCCGGTTGAGGCCATTCACGGATATTTTGATGTTTTGTTGCGGGTAGGCATATATACCGGAGACCAAGCAGACAATCCATAAAAGAAATTTTACAAGCATACAGAAAAAGGTTTGATCAATTCAAATTTCCCTTGTGATAAACGGAAAGGTATAAATGCAACAAACCTCGGCAAATACTTTGCTCCCCGTTCAAAATTAAAGGTATGCCTATACCGGGAATTCATCAATTTGGACAAAGTATTAACCTATCTTGTCTTAAATACAGGGGCTACTGATCCTGCCGACGGGCAATGATTGTATTGCTTCTCCATCATTCTTTCGTTCATCATCCTGAACGCTCGAAGGATCTGTCCTGGCATAGTTACACACAAGAATAGATGCTTACTCCGCCAGCATAACAAAGCCGTGGGTATATACGATAAACGATTTTGTTTCCGTCGGGCATTGATTCCCGTGCCCCTCCATCATTCTTTCGCTTGTCATCCTGAGCTTGCGAAGGATCTGCCCTGTAATTATAAACACTTGGTGCTTTGAAAATGCCATCATCTTATGACGTCATCCTGATACCAACCACAGAGCGGGAGATATCTCATAAAGCTGTAACAGGTCTCTCTTCCGAACGTTCGGAACCACTTCGTTCCATTTGAGATGACGATTGACTATCAGTTTGTCGCAAACATGTAATTGGCAAATACGAGGCATTTATAATGGACGAAGACAGGCGCTTCCTTCGTTTGTGTGACAAAATCGGGAAGTCAATAAAAAACATTGTAAAGCAAAATAAGATAATGAATAGCCGGTAGGATAAAAACCGTTTTGGCATTCAGGATATATTTGATGGCTTTCAACCACGGAAATACGATGAACATGGAGTGGTATAGGCAAAGATTTAACCCCGGCTGCTTACAAAAGAAATCGTAATTTCATATTGGTTTGATATGAACGCTTCGTATGTATCCCATAACGACAAAAAGCTGCTTGAAGCCTCAAAAAAAGGGGATGAGGCGGCTTTTGGCCAGTTGTTCAAAAAGTACTGGGACGATCTTTTCAGAATTGCTTACCGGCGCCTGCAATCGGCAGAAGATGCCAAGGATATGGTGCAGGACGTATTTCTTTCTTTGTGGTCAAATATAGATCACATTTCGGTAGAGGATTCTCTCGGCGCTTACCTGTATACGGCACTGCGGAACAAGATCTTCAACCATCTTGGAAAAAATAATAACAGGCTCTCCATATTGATGCAGCAGCCTTTTGTTACCGGCGAACAGGAAGAGTCAATCTTTGATAACTACTGTACCAAGGAGCTGCAACATATCATCTCCCGCCAGGTAGCAGCGATGCCTGAAAAAATGCGACAGATATATCTCTTAAGCAAGGAGGAGCACCTGACTAACGGGGAGATCGCCACACTGCTGAGCCTTTCTGCCCAAACGATCAGGAACCAGCTTTATAACGCGTTGAGCCGTTTGAAAAAAAATCTTATCAATACCCATATTACGGTATATGTTGTTTGCGTAAATGTTTTTCTTTAACTGATTTCCTGCACTAAAGTTTATTCGTACGGTTTTATTCTACCACCATTTGCCCGGCTTGTACCCGGTTGATCGTTACGGCGTAGTCTCCGTTTTCCAGGGGTCTTATTGAATAACCATTCTTTTTGTTGTGCAGGGAAACCGTTTTTCCATTCAGTGAAATTTTTGCAGGCTTGAACGACAACCGCAGGAATTCCGTACCCTTTTCATCTGTAGCAGTATAACGGATCCTGTTGGTTTCATACCGAACATTTGTCAATACCCCCTGTGAATACAGGATATGATCTTCACGTGGCGGAGCCCATTCGGGAATAGCCGCTAATGCATGATAAAACATTCTTGGTCCTTCTCCGTAACAATCAGACCACCAGCTCGATACGCCCTTGCTTACCGGGCTTTCAAATGCAAGCCCGGTGGAATCGCTGCAATACGTTACCCAGTTGAGGGAGCGATAAGCTTTCTCTTTGTACATGGGGTCTCCGGAAACAGCATACCATTTGGCGCATTCGGCAGCATACCTGGCGGTTTGGTAATCCATCTTGGGTAAAAAATCATCCTGCTCGCCTACCAGGTTAGCGCCCCACTGTGTTGCGGGTTCGTCTTCGTTGCAACGGGTTACAAAATTTGTTTCGGTCCATTGTATCAGCTGAGGTATACGTGTTTTCCATTCGGGGTCAAAGGAGGGATTGTCCAGCAGGTATAAAGCTGTATTGCTTTTGCCCATATTGCTTTTATAGGTATTGCTTTTAACATCTGTGTCGGTATGCCCGTCTGCCCAGTAACCGGTTTGCATCGGATACCGCAGCATAAAATCTCTCACCTTCTCCATGGCGCTTTGGTACGCGCTTACATTACCGGTTTTTGCATTCACCAGGTGTTCCAGCAGGGAATACGCGCCTATCCAGTTAGCGCCATATGGCGCTGTTACCTCGCCGGTATTCATCACCACGCGATAAGGCCAGACCGATCTCTCTGCGTTTCCTGTTTGTGCTTTCGCTGCCAGTGTATTGGCAATGCCGATCGCTGCCGTTTTAAATTTTTCTTTACCGGTGTAGAGGTACAGCCGGTAAAATGCCAATCCGATATCACCTGCATGATCTACCTGCACTTCATGCAATACAAAACGCCGGGCGGCATCAAAACCTTTAAACTCCATATCCCCGGGGTTGGTTGTTGTGTAAGGAAAATTCGGCCAGTCAAATGTCGCAGGGGTCATGCCATGATCTATCGCGTACGCTGCGAGCTTCTCGACAATATGCATGACGGTTGTATCTCCGGTGTACGCATAATACAGCCGTGCAGATTCGAACCAGTTGGGGATCTTTTCACCAATATCATTCATCCATGCATCAGGCTCCTGTAATATTTTCCCGTCTTTTACCTTGTAGGCACAATAGAAATAGTATTGCGGGTACTGCGATCTTGGCGCCGGTCCGGGGCTGTAGGGAACGGATTTTTTTATAAAATTCCACCGTTGCCTGAGAAAAATATCATAGGCGCGTGATTGTGGCTGTATCCACGACATGAGTTTCGACTGGTTGTCTAACACAACTTTATGTGTCGCTATGGAATCGGGACTGTCTGAATAACGGTTTGACGGATGCTGGGCACACAATGATGTTGCCATTAAACAACTGATTGCAAGAAGTATGGTTTTACTCATCGAAACAAACATATTGTAATTCGTTGTTTTTTTTCTACCCGATTTAGCAAAATCAGTAGCTTATTTTGTACCGGCTGATGGTTGTTTGGAGGCAGGTTATTTAAGGAGGCATCAGCTGCTGAACACTAGCCATTACACCGGCTGATACTGTGATATTCGCTGGTAGTTCATCCGGTAGGTCTTGGGCTGACAGTCCTTGAATTTTTTGAACTGCCTGTAGAAAAAAGGAATGCTTTCAAATCCCGATGCGTAACATATTTCGCTTATCTGTTTGTCTGTTTCAATAAGCAGCTTACAAGCCCTGTTGATCTTGTATTCATTCAGGAATTCGAAGAAAGGTTTTTTCATGGTTTTGCTGAAATACCTGGAAAAATATTCCTCACTCATATTCAGTCTCGAAGCAACATCTGCCAGTGATATCTGGCGCTGATAATTTTTCTGGATATAATCATACACGCTGTTGATCCTTGTTTTGTCCGTATCATCAAGATCGCAGGAGAATTCCTGTTCGCACAAGAACTTGTATTCCTGGTTGTGAGAGAGAAATTCAAGCACCTGCAGCAGGATCATCAGTTTTTCAAACGGGGTTCCGTTCAGCAGGTCAAAAAACTTTTGCTTAAGCCCCAGCGCTACCTGTTTATTTACTTTTATACCCTTGCTCATCATGGCAGACAGGTTCCTTATACCTTCGAATTCTATGCTGTGCATCCAGTTTTTATCAAAGAAATCTTCTTTCAGGTATACTACGATCGCTGTTACCGGCTGGTGCTGGTCCATGGTTGTATTCCAGGTATGTGGCAGGTTGGAGCCGAGTAAAACCAACTCATCCTCATAGAAGTTTTCAATAG
Source organism: uncultured Chitinophagaceae bacterium (assembly GCA_934502905.1). Classification (GTDB taxonomy): domain Bacteria; phylum Bacteroidota; class Bacteroidia; order Chitinophagales; family Chitinophagaceae; genus Agriterribacter. The sequence continues at coordinate 23,823 of CAKSVK010000018.1, read as the reverse complement.
AATTTCCTACATATCGCACACCCTGCCCGCTTAATATATAAGTCAGCTCCAGCTCTGCATGATAGTGCCAGGGATAATAAAACTCTTTTCCGGTTTTTTGAAACTCAACTTTAAACAATTTAGACTCTGACGGGATGGGTTTATAATGCGGCTTCATTACCTAAATATACGCGAATATTAATTTATTTATATCCTTATTTATGGTGAATGATACAAAATCGTATATAAAATATGCAAAATAGGGTAATTGGCTCTGTAGCTGTTACAAGATAGGATAATAATTAAGCAAGATTGTTTAAAAATATTACAGGCTATAAAAATAGTTTTGTTGACAGGTTAAAACAGTCAACTCATCTTAAAACTCAAATTAAGCTAAACGCACAAAACTATTGCTATGAAGCTAAAAATCTTACAATCTCCTATTCCGGGAAAAGCATTTTTTTTGCTGTTTGTCTTTCTCTTTTCAGTTGGTGGCGTTTTTTCGCAGTCGGATTTTACACTTACGGGTAAGATCACTGACGGAGAAAATCCCCTGGCAGATGTTTCCGTTATTGTCAGGGAAACGCAGCAGGGTACTACCACCAATGCAACCGGCGAATTTTCTTTACGTGTTTCGCGCGGACAAACACTTATTATTTCCCACACCGGTTTTGAAACCCAGACCGTAAGGGTGGGCAGCAGGGACCAGGTTACCATTTCCCTTACACCCTCTGCAGGAAATGTATTGAGTGATATTGTGGTGGTTGGATATGGCACGCAGAAAAAAACATCCCTGACAGCAGCGGTATCAACCATGAAGGGAAAGGAGATCGCTTCCGTTCCCGTTGCCAATCTGAGCAATGGCTTGGGCGGAAGGGTATCAGGTGTCATATTCAAGCAGGGATCCGGCGAACCGGGATATGACGGTTCCAATATTTATATCAGGGGCTTATCTTCCACCGGCGCCAATCAGCCGCTGTTGATCGTGGATGGTATTCCCAGAGGATTTCAACACCTTGACCCTAATACGATAGAAACATTTACCGTATTAAAGGATGCTGCTGCTGTGGCGCCTTACGGTGTTGCAGGGGCTAATGGTGTAATACTGGTTACTACCAAAAAAGGTAAGAGCGGTGCACCATCGCTTACCTATAACGGTTATGTCGGATTTCAGAACCCGGTAGTATTGCCCGATTTTGTGAATTCATACCAGTATGCAACGTTAAGAAATGCGGCAGCGGTAAACGAAGGATTGCCGGAACCTTATACTGCTGAAGAGTTGCAGAAGTTCCAGGATGGATCAGACCCTGATGCCTATCCTACATTTAAAGATATATGGGGCACCATTACCAATAAAAATGCATTGATCACACAGCATAATATTGAAGTTTCAGGTGGCGCAGAAAGGATAAAGTATTACGCGTCGCTTGGGTACATGCAGCAGGCGGGAATGTGGCAGGCAACCGATACACGCCGCTTTAATATTACACTGAACCTGGATGCACAGGTAACACCCACTACCAATGTTTCATTTAACCTGAACGGACGTAATCAAAACAGCAAGTATCCGGCTGTTTCTACCGGGCGTATTTTTGAGCTGATCGGTTACCTGCATCCGTTATACGGACCTCTGCGTTTCAGCAATGGCATGCCCGGAACTTTTCTTACCGGTAGCCTGTTCAACAGCGGGTACGAAAAGTATGGTATCAACGCGCTGTATTCGCAATTATCCGTGGAGCAGAAGATACCCTTTATTCCCGGTCTGAAATTAAGGGGAACCATTGCATATGACCCTACCTACACCATGCATAAATTATGGACCCTGCCCGTGCATAAAGCAAGTCTCGATAAGTCGCAGACACCTTATGTCATTACAGATGGTATCTGGGGACAAACCAAACCTTCGCTCCGGCAGGATATAGATTTTGCTAAACAGCTTACTTACCAGGCCGGGTTGAATTATGACGGCTCCTTTGGTAATCATAATGTGGCAGTACTGGGCTTGTTTGAAGCAAAAGCCAATGACCTGGTAAGCCTCATGGCAACAAGAAGGAATTTTAATTTAACGGTAGATGAGATCAACCTGGGTAGCTCCAGCGCTGCCGATATGTCTACAGGTGGCGCTTCCAGCGCTGCAAGACAGGCCGGTCTGGTATACAGGGTGGCTTATAATTATGCGCAAAAATATCTCGTGGAAGCAAGCGGTCGCTATGACGGCAGCTATTATTTTGCTCCCGACAAACGCTGGGGCTTCTTCCCTGCATTTTCTGTGGGTTGGCGCCTGTCGGAAGAAAATTTCCTGAAGGATAAGATCACCTGGCTGGACAACCTGAAGCTGAGGGCGTCTTATGGAGAGGTCGGGGCATTGGCCGGTAGTCCTTTCCAGTATATGAGCACATATGATGTGTTGGGAACAAACTATGTATTAGGAGGTAGCGCCGTACAGGGTATACGCGAGCGGGCCGAGCCCAATCCCTATATTACCTGGGAGAGAGCAAAGAAAACAGATATAGGTCTGGAAGCCGCCTTATGGAAAGGACTGTTGAATTTTGAAGTGGATTATTTCTATGAAAAGCGGTCTAATATGCTCATGAGCCCGGATGTGATCATACCGGACGAATATGGTGTTGGGTTGAGCCAGGTGAATGCGGGCATCATGTCGAACCGGGGATTTGATTTAACCGTGAGATCGGTGTATGATTTCTCCAGGGATCTGCAGGTATCCCTGTCAGCCAATATGACCTATGCCAAAAACAAGCTGTTGCAGGTGTTTGAAGGACCTACCACATACAATAACCCTAACAGGAGAATAACCGGCAGGCCGCTGGGAACACAATTTGGTTTTCATGCTTTAGGTTATTTCCAGGCGGAAGATTTTGAAGCAGACGGCTCATTAAAATCCGGCATAGCTACCCAACCCTGGGGAGCGGTTCAGCCGGGTGATATCAGGTATGAGGATCTGAACAAGGATGGAAAGATCAACAATGATGACCTGACGGTAATAGGTGATCCAACAGCTGTGCCCAGAATTATTTACGGATTTGCTCCTGCAGTCCGGTACAAAGAATTCGGGCTGGAATTATTGTTCCAGGGCGCTGCGAAAGTTGACTGGTACTATCATGGTTCTGCAATCATGCCTTTCTGGGAAACCATGTTGCCTTATACACAGAACTTTGATTACTGGACGCCGGAAAATACGAATGCAAAATTTCCAAGGCTGACATCTTCTCCCACTGTAAACAACTCTCAAACATCCTCTTTCTGGATGGGAGATGCCAGTTACCTGAGATTAAAGAGCGCTACCTTGTCTTATACCATACCTTCTTCGGTGATGAACCGGATCAGGTTACAATCTGCAAGAATTTATTTGTCGGGTCAGAATATTTTAACATGGACCAAGCTCATCAACTACGATCCCGAGATCGGTCCTAACAATTCATGGATACCGAACGGAAGCTGGGGTTATCCTAACCAGAAAGCGTTTTCTGTGGGCTTGAATATTACTTTTTAACCGGCAAAATCGAAAATGTATGAAAAAGCAATTTGTTAAAATATCATTCAGTACGATCATAATTTTTTCCATCTCATTCTCTATTACTTCCTGTAAAAAATTCCTGGAGGTAGTACCCAAGCAGCAGGTGTCAGATATTACTTTGTGGGCAACCAAGGATAACGCGGACCTGTTCCTGAACAATATTTACGCGTCTGTACCTACACTGGATGTGGGGGATCCCTGGGAGAATTTCTCTGATAATTCTTTGAATGGTCAGGCGGGTCGTGTGAGTACGAACGTATATGGTCCCGGCATCTACACGCCTGCCAATACGCCTAACAGGTGGGGGCAGTACACCAATATCCGCAAATGTAATTTGTTTATAGACAGGGTTACGGCGTCGGATCTGCCGGAGGACTGGAAGAAAGTAAGACTGGCAGAAGCTCGTTTCTTAAGAGCATATTTTTATTCCATATTGTGGACCTACCATGGCGGGGTACCGATCATTACCGATGTGCTTAATATCAATGAGCAGGGTGACGCGGTGTTCCGTGCAAGAAATACCTCTGAAGAAACGGCGAATTTTATCATCTCCGAATGTGGGGCTATAGAAGAAGATCTGCCGGTCAATGCCCAGTCCGGAAGGGCAACCAGAGGCGCTGCGCTTGCGCTGAAGGGATACACCGAGCTGTTCAATGCCGGTCCGTTGAAAAATCCTTCCAATGATCTTTCACGTTGGGAACAGGCGGCAACTACCTATAAAAAGGTGATAGACCTGAACAAGTACAGCTTATTCCCTGACTATACCACGCTGTTCTACGAAGACAATAATAACAACGCGGAAGTAATATTCAGTCGCCAGCATCTCGGCGGCACTTCCCTTGCAAATTATATCGGACAGATTGGTCCGCGTTTTGTAAACGGCTCTCTTACCGGCTGGGGACATGTGGATCCCACACAAGACCTGGTGGATGAATATGCGATGGCGAACGGGCTGCCTATTACAGATCCTGCATCGGGGTATAATGCACAGAATCCTTATGCAAACCGCGAGAAGAGATTTTATCAATCCATCATTTATGATGAATCGGTATGGTTGGGCGCTACCATGATCATGAAGCAGGGAGTGGGCAGCCTGAATGCGACCGATCTGAATAACAGCAGTATTTCAACAAGAACAGGATACTATGTGATCAAAGGCGTAAATCCTAAATATGCAGGCGCACAGGACAATGGTAATAGTGCTAACTGGATCATTTACCGTTATGCAGAAATATTGCTGGGCTATGCGGAAGCAAGAAATGAAGCAACAGGACCCGATCAGTCGGTATACGATGCCGTTAATGCAGTAAGAAACAGGTCTGATCTGCCGGATCTTCCTGCCGGGCTGAACCAGGCGGATATGCGCAAGGCAATAGCACGGGAGAGAAGGGTAGAGCTGGCGTTTGAAGAAAAAAGATTGCCTGATCTGCTCAGGCTGCGGTTGGCAGAGACCAAGCTGAACGGTACCGTACATGCGATCAAAATAGATGTAGTAGGTGGAAATACCGTATATACCGTGGTACCTGCCGGTGGCGGCGCCAAAGTCTTTGATCCTGCAAAGAATTATGTATTGCCTATTCCGCAATCGGCAATTGATAAAAATCCAAACCTGGAACAAAATCCGAATTATGAATAGAAACAGGCGTAGATTCGGTGGCATTTAAAATTGTCGTGCTGAAAGCGGGCGGTGAGCACCCTCCACGGCGCACACCCTGGTGGTGTCTTTTCCAACCGGCGATAATTTAATGATGAATAGAAACAGTACAGATTGGTAGAAAATTTCTTAATTTTTATTTTGACTTTGGCGTATAGAACATTATGAACAGGATATTACATTTTCAGTTGGTGTCGATTACTATACTGGGTCTGGCAGGCGGGATAACCTTATCCCGTCCTGCTTCAGCCCAGGTACAGACGGGAGACAGGGGCAACGTACAGGTAAAAGTTTCTTTTGGCCACAAGGCGCCTGCACGCAATGCCCGTTTCGTTCAGCTCGCGGGAGGTTCTGCCGGTGTCAGCATAGTGAACCTGCAGGGCAGGCAAACAGAAAGGAACGACCGGGTGAGCCCGGCTTCGTCTGTGCTTACCTGTGGGGCAGGTGATGTGGATGAACTGGTAGCGGACATCAGCTATACAAAACCCAGCGCTCCTTTAAGAAAGCTCGCAGGGCACAAAGATGCCTATACCCTGAAGGATGACGCGATGTGGGGATACCTGATGGAAAACGGCTCTCCCGGACAATCCGCCCGGTTGAAGGATGATTCCTGGTACAAGCCGGATGCACCGCTGCTCACCATCCGCCTGAATGAGGAAGGTACAAATGGATTTACCATCGCATTGGAGCAATTGCAGAAGCATGGGGCTATGTGGCTACCGGAGCAGGATGCATATATTACCCTGGCGGATAAGCCTGTTGATTTCAAACAGCATCTTGCCTCTTTGAGTGGAACAAGAGTGCTGGATGAAGTGGCGCAGCAACCCGATGCGTCGCTGGAAACATTTCACAAGCTGTGGAAGGATATTGGAAATCCCAATGAGTGGGATGCTTCCTGGCAAACCCGGTGGATGGGTACTACCGGTCATCTTACGGTAACGGCTGCTGCGCATGGTTCCGTATATAAGTTCGCGGTGGACCGCTGGGGGAATGTACGCCCTGATTTTGCCTCTCCGCATAAGTTCAGGCTTGACCTGCAATGGGGGGAGAGTACCTGGAAACGACAGAAGATTGATAACGGGCTACCCGTTATTATTACCAGCCTTGAAAAAAACGGACAGCTTGCCACTATAGAACAATTCGCTTCACCACTGGTGGATCTGTCAACAACCATACGCGGGTATATACCCAGCGTCATGTTCAGCAAAGTGAATATATCCGGAAAAAGCGGGGCCTTTAGCTTTGGAATAACATTACATAACGAATTAAAAGACCATGGGCTTGAAGCCATTCAGCAACAGGACAGGTGGGTCATTACCGATAAGCAGACCGGGAATATTTTCCTGGTGGTGGAAGCAGCAAAAGACATTTCAGTTACAGCCGGAGATCCCGTACCCAATAAAAACGGACAGCAATTAACATGCACCATTTCTGGTGTACTTACAGAAGGAGGAAGCCGGGAGTTTGTAGTAAAGCTACCTTCTCCCGCTATCGTCCCTGCTGAGTTAACAAGGCTCAGTAACCTGCAATATGCCGTTGAAAGAAAAAAAACAGTGGATTACTGGGAGGGATGGCTGGCAAAAGGGGCATCATTCCGTGTGCCGGAGCAGGCTGTTAATGAATTATACCGCGCCAATCTCTGGCATTCGCTTATCCTGCCCCGTCACACGTTGGATATTGATGGAAAAGATCACATGGACCTGCCTTATGCCAATACTGCCTATGGACAGAGAAATGCGGATTGGCCCATTAACCAGTCTGTGTATGTAGATTATATGATCTATGGCTTGCGTGGCTACGATAAAGTAGCGCAGGATGAGTATACCGCCATGTTCAAGAGCCAACTGCAGCCCGATGGCAGGATAGGAGGTTTTGCCAACTGGGGTGTGTATTCACCCGGGCAACTGTATGCCATTGCCCAAAACTTTTTGTTATCCGGCAACAGGGAACAATTTGAGCAACTGCTTCCCAACTCCCTTAAAACGCTCGACTGGTGCCTGGCGCAGGTAGCGAAATCAAATGAAGGAACCAATAAAACAGGACTGATCCTGGGACCACTCAATGATCTTACCAATGCAGAAAGAGAGTGGGCTTTTAACCAGGCATATTATGTGGGCGGACTGGAAGTATTTGCCAGGGCATTATCTGCCATCAACCATCCCCGTGCAGAGGAAGTAAGGAACATAGCATCAAAAATGAAAACAGATGTGGTGAACGAATTTGCCCGCGGCAGTGTGAAATCACCTGTTGTACAGCTGGAGGATGGCACGTGGATCAACTATGTTCCAACCGATGCTATGACACCCCGCCGTATGATGGAACAATGGTATCCGACGGATGTGGATACAGGTCCTTTACATCTTACCCGGCTGGGCGTTATTGATGCGCATAGCTGGTTGACCGATGCTATGCTGCACGATCATGAAGATAATTTGTTCCTGAAAAACCAGGGGGCTGCCAATGAGCCGGTATATGTGCAACAGGCCACTCCCTATTTTTTGAGGGATAATGTGAAAGCAGTGATCCGTGCTTTTTACAGCCTGATGGCCTGCGGATTTTCGCATGAGCAATATACGCCGCTGGAGCACCGTTGGGCATGGGGGCAATATTATGGACCTCCCAGCACCGATGGCGCCTGGTTTGAGATCTACCGGAAAATGTTGGTGAACGAAATAGGACAGGATACATTAATGATCGGGCAGGCCATACCGCAAAGCTGGATGGAGGAAGGAAAGAAGATCGAAGTAAAAGACGCGCCTACCTATTTTGGGAAAACATCTTTTTCCATAGAGGGGCTGAACAGTAACAATGAAATTAAAGCGACTGTTGAAGTGCCGGACCGCACTACTCCCCGGCAGCTGCTGGTAAGGTTTCGCCACCCTTCGGGTAAACAAATCAGGTCAGTAACGGTAAACGGAAAGCGCTGGACAAATTTTAATGCTCGGAAGGAATACATCAGTTTACCTTCATCATCGGGAAAATATAATATATCGGCGAAGTATTAAGCGGTGTCACCACATTAAAGTACATTGTTAAGTAACATAACTTAAATTATTATTACTACTTCACATGGACAGAAGAAATTTCCTGAAGTTTACCTCTGTTGGTTCTGTAGGCATTACCACCGGGCAATGGTGGCACGAAGATGGAAATACTATCAATGCTGTGCAGGCTTCCGATGTGATGATTGATCCGATTGTTCCCGTAAGGTTTTATACCAACCGTAAGGATAAAATGCTTCAGCAACTGGTAGAGCTGAGGAAGACCTATGGCTTAAAGCGGTTCCTTATTGTTGCACCCATGGAAGATATTAAGCTAACAGGTTTTCCCAAGCCGGAAGTATACCGGCGGATCGGGGAAACAATATCGGAAGTGCAGCAGGCGCTCCGGCCGCATGACATTCGTATCGGCTGGTGGTGCGCTCCTTCTCTCCGTTCAGGGTATGATAGCCGGTTTCAATATATAACGGATCTGACCGGGTTTGTGGCGAGCCATTCACCTTGTCCGCTTGATCCTGCATTCAGCGAGGAATTTAGTGATAACGTTGCATCGGTAGTAAAGATCGCCAGGCCGTTTGCCGTGCAGTTCGAGGATGATTTTGAACTGAGCTGGCAACCGAACTGGCGTTCCCCTCATGTAAATTTCGGCTGCTTCTGCCCGCTTCACCTGGCTGAATTTTCTAAACGCCAGGGTCGGGAATTTAAGCGGGAGGAATTATTGGAATTGTTTAAGCAAAGCGATGCGCCAACAATAGCGCTTCGCAGGAGCTGGGCGGAGTTGAGCCGCGACAGCCTGGCAGGATTTGCAAAGCTGATAAGAGAAAAGGTAGATAAGGTAGCGCCTGAAACCCGGATATCTCTTTGCCAGGCCGGGGTTTCCGATTTTGATGGAGACTTTACCGAGGCTGTTACCCGGGCTTTTGCAGGGAACAGCAGGCCCATGGTAAGGCTCTATGGATCGAGCTATTCTTCAGATGAGCCGGTTTCATTGCCTGAAAGCATTTTTCATGCATTATACAGCCGCCAGCACCTGCCGGCAGATATAGAATGCCTGCATGAATCCGATACGTATCCCCACACGCGTTTTTATATGTCGGCCGCTAAGCTGCGAAGTTTCATGACGGCTGCATTTACCTATGGGTTTAACGACTCTTTGCTATATGTAACCCAGTACCTGGATAATTTACTGGAAGAACGCGGTTACCTGGAAATGTTTAAACGGGAAGTAAAACGTTTTTCAAAGATCAGGGAAGAGGTGGTGAATGCACCATTAGCCGGATGCGAGATACAACATCTTCCTTTTGCTCATACAGGCGTGCCTTACAACGGCGGAACGCCGGAGGCGCCCCACAATCCATGGGTGGGCGTATTGGGTCGGTTTGGAATACCGTATACCTCGAAGAATGGAAAAGTTAAAGTGGTATCCGGCGCTTGTTTGAAGATCATGGGCGATGAAGAGATCAAATCACTGCTTCGTTCTGCAGTTCTGATGGATGGCTACGCGGCGTATATACTTTCGCAAAAGGGATATGCTGATTTAATAGGAGCAGCGGTAACGCCCGGGAAAGCGCCCAACTTCTGTTTTGAAGGAATAAGGAATGCCGGCAGCTACAAACGCCTGAAAGGAGCGTTGATATACAACCTCATTTTTGCTCCGGGAAGCAGCAGTGAAGGGGGAAGCTTTTATGAAATGAAGCCCCATCCCCGGACAGAAATAATTACAGATTTTTTAGACCCGGAAGAAAAGCCGGTAATTCCGGGCTTTACCCGTTTCGAAAATGAATGGGGAGGCAGGGTAGCTATTACGGCTTTTGATTTGCATCGGAACATGTCTTCTGCCGTTTACAACTACAAGAAAAAAGAGCTGCTGCGGGAAACCATAGAATGGTTGGGAAAAGAACAATTGCCGGTATTTATTAATGATCAACCCAATGTTTTTTGTATCTGTAATAAAAGTGTTACGGGAAAATACCTGGTCGTTACGGCCATTAATCTGAGTTCTGATGAAAGCAATATTTTATCTGTTGATATACCGGCGGGATGGGAAAAGGCTGCTGTCTTTCAACTGCACTCCGAAGGGAATTGGACACTATTGCCTGTAAAACGGTCAGGCAATACAATAACATTAAATACTGCTTTTAAGCTGATGGAACCTGTGGTGCTTAAAATAAAATTATAATACTGGCGATATAAAAATATTATGATGAAAATAGGTTCCTTTCTTTTATCGGTTTGCTTTTTTGCCGCGCTGTCTGTACAGGCGCAGGTTACTAATGTAAAAGTTGACTTCGGCAAAGAGCTGGGTCCCATGAAAATGGAGCAGATGGCATTGGGGCAGGGCGGGCTTTCCGAAGAGCCCATGCTGGCAAGCCGGATAACGGAAATAAAGGCGCTTCATCCCGGTATCATCCGGCTTTTTGTAAGTGAATATTATGATGTGATCCCCGAGCCGGGTAAATATCATTTTGCAACGCTGGATAGTACGGTTTCAAATATCCTGCAAACAGGCGCCAAACCTTTTATGAGCTTTTGCCTGAAGCCCAAACAGTTTTTCCCGGTGGTAGACCATGATATCGTGGAGCCGAACGACTATGCAGGCTGGGAACAATTCGTATACGACGTGGTAAAACATTATGTAGACAAAGGCGCCGGCATTACCTACTGGGAAGTGGGCAATGAAGTGGATATTGGTGAAGACGGCGGTACGCCTTACCGTTTTAAGCCGGAGAGTTATGCGAGATATTACAAGCATACAGCAGCGGCCATCCTGCGGGCTGATCCCAATGCAAAAGTAGGCGGCCCGGCGCTGGCATATTACAAGTCTCCTATCTTACCGGAATTGTTACGGGTTTGCTCAGCCGAAAAAATACCCCTGCATTTTGTTTCTTTTCATAATTATAATAATAGTCCCACAGCTATCCGCGGGCAGATCGCTTATGTAAAAGACCTTGTAGCGCAGCATCCTGACCTGAAGTGTGAAGTGATCATGAACGAATGGAATATGGATCTGTTCAATCCACCACTGGATCCACGGTTCCAGCCCTGTTATGTAGCGGAAACCATCTGGCAAATGAAAGATGTGGGGCTGGACTGGTCCTGTTATTACCATATCCGCGACTGGTATGTTTCGTTTGAAACATTTTCAAGATTCTTTTCGCCTCATGGCACCGCGTTTATGACCAGGTGGTGGAACCGCCAGGCACAGTTCAGCGGGCTGATAGATTACCAGAACCAGTTGCGTCCGGCCTACTATACTTTTAAATTGTTATCAAGACTGGCGGGCAATAAGCTGGCTGTTACATCCAATAATGATAAAGTGCATGGCTTTGCAGCACATGATACCAAAATGCTGATGCATAATATGGTATTATGGAATTTTTCGGACAAACCTGTAACGGTTAAGATTGACCTGTTTGATCTTCCGAAAGATATGCAGGTGCGCCATATTGTGCTGGATGCTACCGGGTCCGGATTGGAAGAAAACCAGCGCCTGCGCCCGGATCCTTTTATTAAAATAAAAAAAGGCACACAGTCCATCAACCTGAAGCTGGAGCCCTGGGGGGTACATTACTGGTCGTTTGAGTAGGGGGCTGGTTATAAAATTGACTAAATTGAAAGGTAATTATGATCATAGATATACATACACATGTTTTTGATGCCGCCCGGCATTTTGGTCCGAAGCTCAATGCAGACCTGGTGCGGTGTGGTGTTGATCCTGCTGTATGGGGGAATGTGGAAGAAAGACACCTGGAAACTACAAAGGCTGCTGATGTAGCAGTAGTGTTTGGCTTGCAGGCATCGGCCACAGGCTGGAACATTCCCAATGAAACCGTAGCGGCGCATGTGGCAAAAGCGCAGGAACGATTGTTGTTCTTTGCTTCCATTGATCCGCTGCAGCAGGATTATATGGAAGAGCTGGAAAAATGTCACCGCCAGTTAGGCGCCGTTGGTGTGAAGCTGTCGCCGCTATACCAGGATGCGCATCCGCAGGATAAAAGATATTATGATATATACCGCTATTGCCAGGCGAATGGATTGCCCATACTGTTTCATGCCGGCACATCTTTCGTAAGTGGTACGCCGTTGGATTATTCGCGTCCTGTACATTTTGATGCGGTGGCGGTTGATTTTCCCGAACTACGCATGGTGCTTGCACACTTAGGGCATCCCTGGGAGGGGGAGACCATCGCAGTGATACGCAGGCATGCACATGTATATGCAGATATTTCCGCGCTCTATTACCGCCCCTGGCAATTTTATAATTCCATGCGGCTGCTGGTAGAGTATAAAGCGCAGCATAAAGTATTGTTTGGTTCCGATTTTCCATTTACCACCACGGGTGATTCCATAAAAAATGTACGGGCATTAAATAGTGTAACAGGTTCCAGTGGTTTGCCGGAGGTGCCTGCCGAAGTAATAGAAGAAATTATTCATCGCGATGCGCTGAGCCTGCTTAACCTGCCAAACCCTTTACAAAAGTGATCACCATTCCACCATACATGCAGGCGCTGCAGTTGCAGGGAATAGAACAACTGGTTCAGGTAACATTACCCGTACCGGCACCTGCAGATAATGAAGTGCTGATACAAACAAAGGCGGCAACTATATGTACATCTGATCTGCACGATATCAGGAGCAATCCTTTTGGAATACAGTATCCCCGTGTAATGGGGCATGAAGGCGCAGGCGTAGTTGTTCAGTGTGGCGCTGATGTTAAGGATGTAAAACCTGGGGACAGGGTGGCGGCTCACCCTGTTGTTCCCTGTGGTGTTTGTGAAGAATGTATGCGCGGACTGGAACATTTATGCTCAAACATGGGGCATTCCGGTATTGATCGCGATGGCTGCTTTGCGGAATATTTTCTGCAGCGCGCAGACAGGGTACGGAAAATTCCCGCTGATATTTCTTTTGCTACGGGGGCGCTGTTGGAACCCGTATCAGTTTGCCTGGAAGCGGTTTCACGTGCCGGAGATATTAAAGGTAAGAGCGTGCTTGTAGTAGGCGACGGGCCTTTCGGCAATATGATCGCCCGGCTGGCTCAGAAACAGGGCGCCGGCCGTGTGATGGTATATGGACGGACACCGTTCCGGCTGGGAATGATACCGGGTGCGGAAATACCGGACACCGTTCCGGAAAGATCGGTTGATGTCGCTATTCTGGCTGTCGGTAATGCGGAAGCAGCGGAGAGTTGTATCAAAGCGTTACGTCCCCGTGGCAGGATGGTGGTATTCAGCGCAGCGCATCAGCCTGTTTTGGTGGACCTGTTCAGCGTGCATGTGCTGGAGCTGGAAATAGCCGGCGCCTGCAATGATGAAGATAAAATAGAAGAAGCATTGGCATGCCTTGGTGACAGAGCATTGGCATTGGAAAATATAATAACACACCAGTTGCCTTTTGATAACTGGAAAGAAGCGTTTGAGCTTGCCCGTAACGGGCACGACCGGGCGTTAAAGGTGGCCCTGGTGTTTGAGTGATCAGCTCCTACAGGTGGGTGTCTTCACCCGCCTGCATTAAGGCTGGCTTTTCGGTAGGTGGGGAGACCTACCGATAGACGAAAGTTCTGATCGTCCCTGCGATCCCGCCTGTAGGTGGGTTTGAGTTGAATAAATATTGTGGCGGAAGAAGTAGTCTCACGGTTTGCGTTGAGATCGCTTCGTGCCCCGCGATGATGGTGAGGTGAATAAAAAATAAACAAAAAGCATGAAGATAACCAACGTAGAAGCATTTATCCTGGAGTCGCCGTTTGAAATAACCAACCCGGCGGGAAGCGAAGAAGCGCGGGGGGTAAAACATTGCCTGCTGATAAAGGTAAGTACTGATGAAGGTATTACCGGCTGGTCGGATGTGGAAACCTCACCACATGTAGGTGAAGCCGTTGTGAACGCACCTGAAAGCGGCGCTGGCATGTTCGAAGGGTTAAGAGAGCTGGCAATAGGTGAAGATCCTTTTGACGTGGAACGCCTGTGGGATAAGATATACCGGGGTACTATTTATTTTGGAAGAAGGGGGGCGGCCATGCAGGTATTATCCGGCTTTGATATTGCCTGTCATGATATTATCGGCAAAGCTATCAATCGTCCGGTGCATAAAATACTGGGCGGTGCCAGAAGGGATAAGGTACAGGCGTATGCCTCTACGCTTTTCCGTCCAACTACTGATGCGATCAGGCATGCCTGTGAATTCTATATGCAGCGCGGGTTCAGGGCAGTGAAATTCGGATGGGGTGTGTTCGGACAGGATATGAAACAGGATATCCGGCTGGTGGAAACCGCGAGAAAAACATTAGGTCCCGATATTGCCCTGATGGTAGACCCGGGATGGATGGTGAAGCGAAGCGCGTACGATGCCATCGAGTTATGCCGTTTGCTGGAGCCCTACAATATATACTGGCTCGAAGATTTTTTGCATCCCGAATTGTATCCGGGATACCGTAAAGTAAAGGAAGCCGGTGTAAAAACACGCATTGCTGCGGGTGAGCAGGAAGCAACGGCATGGGGATTCCGGCAACTGATAACAGAAGGAGGAGTGGATGTGGTACAACCTGATCTGTCGAGGTGTGGCGGGTTTACACAGGCAAGAAAGATCATGTGGGAAGCGGAATACGCAGGTGTAGATGTTTGTCCGCATGCCTGGCTCACCGATCTGCTCACGGCTGCAAGTCTTCACCTGAATGCGGTGCTGCCGAGATCCTTGTTCCTGGAATACAATGTAAGCGATAACCCGATGTTGCGGGAGATCATTCGTAATCCAGTTCAGCTGGATGCGGATGGCTATATACAGGTGCCGCAGGGCGCCGGTTTGGGAATTGATATAGATGAAAAAGCCGTAAAACGATTCTGTGTAAATATATAGACAACACCAATGAAAGAAATCCTCGGTCATACATTGCAATCTTCCGAAGCCGCCCTATGGTGGCTGGGACAGGCAGGTTATATTATAAAGTCGTCAGGGCAGGTTGTTGTGATTGATCCCTACCTGTCGGACAGTGCAAATGGTGGCGTGGCCGGCTTTTCGCGTGCCGTTCCGGTCCCGTTGCAACCTGAGGAGCTGAAGGCGGACACCTATATCGTTACGCACGATCACCTGGATCATCTTGACCCGGTGACGATAGAGGGGTATAGGCATAAAGACTACACTACGTTTATCGCACCCCGGCTGGCGGCAAAAAAACTGCAAAGCCAGGGTATACCTGCCGGCAATATTTTGGTCGTGAATGCCGGTGACAGCGTAACCGTGAATTCGCTCATTATAACAGGTGTTTTTGCTTTGCCTACGGGAAAAGATGTGATGGATACAACGGGATACCTTATTCAATTTCCAAACGGAAGAACGGTTTATCATACCAGTGATACGCAGTTTCACCCTATAGTGCTGGAAGCGGCGCCTCAGAATCCGGATGTAATGCTTGTTCCGATAAATGGCAAATGGAAGAATACCAATGCGGAAGAAGCGGCACTGTTTGCAAAAGCTGTTCAGCCGCGGTATGTAATACCTAATCATTATGATATAATGCCGCTGAATGCAGAAAACCCGGAAGTGTTTGCATGGTTCTGTGATCATCATGCTTTGCCGGGTAAATGTATTATTCCGGAACATTCCGGTCCGTTTACCTGGGGAGCAGTAAATGATCCATCAATAATAATAAAAAATTAAAAGACAAATAAATCAGTTGCTATGGTAACAAATTTTATGTTGACAAATGACAAAGAAAAATTCAAGTGGATAAAAGAACACCTGTACGTAGCGATCGTGTGCGATGTGCTGGACATACTCGGATACCGCAACCAGGCGATGCACCAGCGCCTGCGCCCGCTGGATGCCGATAATTGTACCATCGTCGGCAGGGCCAGGACTTATCGCTGGATGGAGACCGATTATGTGGAAGAGGAAGACCCGTATGGATTGGAAATTGAAGCAGTGGACTCGCTCAGGGAAGGAGATGTGGTAGTGCATTCCACTGATTTTGCAGGCACCAATGCTCCCTGGGGGGAGCTGATGAGCACGATCGCCAAACGCAATGGCGCTACAGGTTGTATCTGTGACAGCATGATCAGGGATTGTAAAAGGATCATCGAAATGAAATTTCCCATATTTTACGGTGGCATTCGGCCGCTGGACAGTCTTGGACGCGGACGTGTAATGGCGTATGATGTGCCTATCCGTTGCGGGGATGTGGTGGTTAAACCCGGTGAATTGATCTTTGCAGATTTCGATGGCGTGGTAGTGGTGCCGAAAGAGGTAGAAGATAAGGTGCTGGAAATGGCGCATGAAAAAGTGTTCAAAGAAAATGCATCACGCAGGGATCTTTTGAATGGAGATTCTCTCCGGGTGGTATATGATCGTTATGGTGTACTTTAACAGCTATAAGTTGATATGAATATAATTTGTGTGGTCGCCCATCCGGATGACGCGGAAATATTGTGTGCTGGTACGCTTGCCCGTTATGCACAGTCGGGACATGCGGTTACCATAGCTGTTTTTACCGATGGCAGCATGGGCGACGCCGTTATTGAGCCTGCGGAGCTGAGGGGGATAAGGGAAAAAGAGGCACGCGCTGCAGCCGGCATCATCGGCGCGACAATGATATGGGGAGGGATAGTAGATGAGCATGTCTTTCCCGATGCGGCGCAAAGACTACGTATGATCGATATTTTGCGGGAGGCGGATCCTGATGTGATCTTCACGCATTCCCCCAACGATTATCATCCGGATCACCGGTATGTAAGTCAACTGGTCTTTGACGCCTATTTTCAAAAAGGATTGCCGCATATACCCGGTCAGCAAAAAAAGGCATGCAGGTTTGGTCAGGCACAGGTATATTATATGGATAACCTGGGCGGTATTGGTTTTTCACCCACCGAGTATGTAAATATTACGGAGACGTTCGAAATAAAAAAGCAAATGCTTGCCTGCCATAAAAGTCAGTTTGAAGCAATGAAAGACCTGGCAGATACCAATTTGTTCGACATGATAGAAGTGCAGGCACGTTTCAGGGGGATGGCTGCCGGCTGTCGTTATGCCGAAGGATTTACGCGGCTCGATGCATTCCAGCGCGGGCTTACAAGCAGGATACTCCCATGAATGTGAGCTTTGAAAAATGGAAAGACTGGGATGCCATCACCTGCACCGTTGGCCAAAATACTATGGTGATCGGCATCTCCGCCGGGCCGAGGATATTGTCGTTGTGTTGTAATGGTGGAGAAAGTATACTATATGAAGATCATACGGACTTCGGGGTAGGAGCGTGGCGGATGTACGGCGGGCACAGGTTTACGATTGCTCCGGAAAACGATGACAGCTATGAGCCCGACAATGAGCCCTGCGAAGTCACAATAGAAGACAAAGCGATTCACGTAACCGCAAGGCAACGGTCAAACGGTTTGGCACTTTCCCTGGTGATCAGTGAATCCCCGCAGGGAGGATTTTATATTGATCATGTTCTTTTAAATAATGGTTCAGCAGATTGGGAAGGCGCTTTATGGGCGATCACCTGTGTTCAACGTTCTCATATATTATCAGGCTCCTGTACAACAAATGCCATTAATTTTTGGCCGGGCACAGATGCTGTAAAGTGGAAGCGATCCGATGGCCGGGTAACAGTAGAAGACGGTGATTTCAGGGGGAAAGCCGGTTGGTACAGCGCTGCTCCCGAACTTACAGCAGTCAGTAACGAAGGAAAGTTTATCATTACCAGCCCGGATACAACTGTTCGGGAATTATGCGTGGATAATGGCTCAAATGTAGAAATTTTTGTTTGCGCCGGTTGGGCCGAACTGGAAACGCTCAGCGAAAAATATATCGTAACGCCGGGTGGCTCGGTAGCGCACCGGCAGCACTGGCAATGTATTACCCGGGAACACCATTAGTTCTTATATATAACCACGTTTTGCAGGCGGGTGGTGATAGCGCCCGCTAACGGTCGGTGTCCCCATCGACCGTAAAATTATACATTGGGCGAAAAATTCATTTTTTATTGCGGTATTTGTTTATCCCTGATTTTACCGCAATGAGAATAGTTCTCACCGGAGGTAAATGCATCTGGAATAATTAAACAATTAATTACAGCAGTATCTTTATGGAAAATTTTCATCTTTCAACACTGGATATCCTGATCATCGTAGCGGAAATACTGCTGGTGGTCATCATTGGTTTTGTAGCCGCGGGAAAAGTAAAGAGAACGGCAGAAGGATACTTTCTTGCATCCGGCAATATGCCCTGGTACCTGATCGGCGCTGCGTTTGTATCCACCTCTATTTCCAGTGAGCAGATCGTGGGAACCATTGGTGCTACCTATAAAGGAGGATTGGGGATCGCCAACTGGGAGTGGTGGGCATTGCCGACCTACCTGTTGACAATGATATTTTTTATCCCGCTTTACCTGCGCAATAAGATCATGACTGTTCCGGAACTGCTGAACCGCCGCTTCGGGCCAGCCTGCGGGGCTATTTACAGCTTCGTGATACTGATCGGTTATATTTTTGTGTTTTTACCGCCGGTCATTTACGGTGGCAGCATTACTTTAAGTGAGCTGACAGGCTGGGACCAGCGGTATGTGATGGCGGGCATCATACTGATTACCGCCAGTTATACGCTGGCAGGCGGTTTAAGTTCCGTGATGTGGACGGACGCTATTCAATGCATCATGCTGATTGGCGGTGGTGTGATATTTTATTTTGTCGCGCTGGACCATATCCCCGGCGGATGGGGAGTGATGGTGGCAGCAGCGCCAGAAAGATTTCATCTTTACCAGCCGGCAGACAACCCGGAAGCTCCTTTTGCAGGGTTGATATTAGCCACCTTCGGCGTGTTTTTATTCTATCAGTCATCCAACCAGGTAATGATACAGCGCATACTCTCGGCCCGCAGCAGGTGGGATGGCGTAATGGGACTGATATTTTCCGGTTTCATTAACCTTGTTCGTCCGTTGGTAACCTGCCTGGTGGGACTGATCCTTTACCATTGGCTGGAAGTCATGCGCCAGGGACCATCTTTGTTGCCAGACAACCAGGATAAGGCCTTCCCGTTAGCGCTCCAGTTGTTTGCACCGTCAGGGTTGAAAGGCGTTATCCTGGCAGGATTTTTTGCAGCGGTGATGGCGAGCGTAAGCTCTTTGTCCAATTCCATTGCTACTATTTTTTCACTGGATGTTTATAAGAAGTTCATCAATAAAAATGCCGGCGATAAAAAATTGATCATAGCCGGCCAGTTGTCCGGTGGTGCGGCGTTGGTTATTTCCTCGTTAATGGCGCCATTGGTTGGTAGCGTCGGACTGTTTAAATACTTCCAGACCGGGGTAACGTATATGGCTACTCCATTTATCTCCGTGTTGCTGATGGGTGTATTCTGGAAACGTGCCAACTATGCAGGCGCCGTTGCCGGACTGATCGGCGGCGTTATTATCCAGGTAGCATTGGGCGCTTTTTTACTGGCGGCTGATATACAACTTCACTGGCTGTATGCCGGCGCTATTGCGGAGGTGCTGACCATGCTGCTCATCATTGTTGTTTCCTTACGCACGGCTCCCCCGGCATTAGCACAAATAGATCGTTTCTTATGGAAATGGTCATGGATCCAAAACCTCGATGAAAAATCTGCTCAACGCCCCTGGTGGAAGCAAATTAAATTCTGGCTGGTATTATATGCTATTGCATGGTGTTATATTTACTGGCGGTTTTGGTAACGGAACAACTACAGGTGGTAGCTGGTGCGGGTCTGTAGCTGTGGGAATGTGCGATGGCTGACCTGTACCGCACGTTTACTTGCCCTGTAAAAAACAGCAGGTATGATTTTGGGGGTGCCCGTGTGATACCTATTCCTGCGGCTGGCGCAGCTCTATAGCCACGCCAATGTTTGATAGCTGACCTGGCGCCCCGGGGTTACTTATCCTGCAATAATAGTATTTATGATTTCAAATGGCTATGTGACACTGCGGAGAACTGGAGTGTCACTCAAAGCTCATTATTATTGGTGAAGCCCGGCATCTTGCCATCGAAAGAAGTATGCTAAAAAGAAATGGAGTTCTTTGCGTTGGTTGTATAAAACCTTACAGCCTGCAGTGGCAACCTGTAACTTGCTTATCTCTTCTCTTTTCCATTTTTCTCCCCCATCTTCTCCAATACCAGGTACCGTTCCCGGTATTTTTCTGTTTGCAATCTTGTATCCACATTAATATGCATTACTTCCGCAGGCTTTGCGGCAACAACGGCCGGCCATTCCGGTAATCCTAACCCATTGGGATCGCCGGTTTTAATAAAGTTCTCGAAATAGGTTTGCAATATCTGCGACACGAGAAAATCGTCGGGCTGCCAGTTGAACACCCTGTTGGTGCCCAGGTTGCCCATAGCATATTCTATTTCGGCCGAATGCACTGCACCGGTTGCAGGTGGCGCATCAGGGCTTGTATATGTAGCAGGGCGGGGGCGCTCATAATAATAACGGTATACTTTACCCGCTCCTGTTCGGGCATGCATATCACTCCAGCGCCATGTACCGAAAGCAATAAACCTGTCAGACGCGAGATCGGTAGCAACTACCCTGACATCGGCATCTGTGGCAGGATTATACACTTTCAATATATCTGCTGCATTTGCGCCATATATCTGCTGCACTGCTTTGGTATAATTTTCTTTGGTAGGTTCTTCTTTTCCTAAAATACCGGACCAGCCACCTTCCTCTGAATTCCAGCCAACTAATAAAGGCACTTTCGACTGTTGCCCCGCCATATAAATATCTACCGGTGCTTTGGGGAAAAAATATCCGTCCAGTACTATACCCCCGGTACGTATTTTTTTAGTAGCATCCAGGATCTGCTGTGCGGGTAACTTCCGGAGTTCGGCAAGGGAGCTTGTACCCAGTGAATCTGCGAACTGTTTGCCTTGCTGCTCCGCCTCTGCCAATGTAAGTATGGGTCTTGTTCCAAGCAATGAACCACTTTCACCTATAGCGCCTGCAATAATATCGCGGGAAAGCGGCGAAGCCATTTGCGCGCTCACCGAAAACGAACCGGCTGATTCGCCTGCTATTGTAATCCTTTTGGGATCACCTCCAAATACACTGATATTTTGCTGCACCCATTTTAATGCGGCAGCCTGGTCGAGGAGGCCATAATTGCCGGACGCTTTATATGGGGACTCTCTGGTAAGCCCGGGGTGAGCGAAGAAACCAAATACAGATAGCCTGTAGTTGACTGTAACGGTAACAATTCCCCTGCGGGCCATACTTTCACCATCATAACGATATTCAGAGCCATCTCCGGCCACCAGGCCGCCACCATAAAAATATACCAGTACGGGAAGCTTGTCATCCGTTTTTTTTGCCGGCGTCCATACATTCAGGTACAGGCAATCTTCACTTACGCCATCAGAGCGAAAATTCATATCGCTGAACAAAGGAAGCTGCATTGCCCTCGGACCAAAATGATCAGCTTTTCGCACACCATTCCAGGGCTTTACAGGCAGTGGCTCACGCCACCGCAAATCACCCACAGGCGGTTGTGCAAACGGTATGCCTTTAAATGTTTTTATACCCGAGGAATTAAGACCTTCGAGCGTGCCTTCTTTGACTTTGACCTGTAACGTTATATTATTCTTTGTTTGTGCCATTAAAACTGACATATATGCAATAAGCGAGAACAAAAAAAACGTTCTTTTCATGGCAACAATTTATGATTATTAGAGTGTGACACAAGATAGGGAAAAGTAGGGGAATGGTTTTTAAAAAAATGTTTTATAAAGCAAACATCAAAATATGATCCATTTATACGTCGAATGAAACAGCAGCTATCTCAACAGGGTAACAGTACCTCTCTTTCGGGTCATCTCTCCGCCTTCCAATTTATAACTACATTGCCATATAAACACCGAGGTATTATTATCAAAAGCTTTTGTTTTTCCGTCCCAACCTTTTTGAGGGTTAGTTGTTGAAAAAATTAATTCCCCCCATCTATTATAAATATCCATTTTAAAACTTACCACTTTGCCAAATATAATTGCTCTGAACACGTCATTCTTACCATCTCCATTTGGTGTAAATGCGTTTGGAATAAATACTCCCGTTTTACATATCTTAGCGTAGACATCAGTAGTATCTCTTCCGTAACAGCCATTTTTATCCCGTACTTCAAGAATATACCGTCCGGGTGCATCAACTATTACTGATGCCTCATTTGAACCTGTTGACCAGGTATAAGCGGAATAGTTGTTTGCCGGTGACAATTGAAGTTTATCATATTGACAAATGCTATCAACCGGTTTCAGGAAATTTTCCGGACTCCTGACAGTATTTGCTATTACGATAGAATCTACATTTAAGCAACCCTGGCTATTTTTTACCTTCACCCAGTATACCCCGGGGTTATAAACAGTCAACGAAGATCCAGATGTTCCATCCTGCCACTCATAGTTTGCAAAAGAACCCGGTATAAGAGATATGGTGGTACCCGTACAAATATTTCTGTCGTCACCAAGATCCGGAACCGGTAATTCAAAAACATTTATTGTAGTAAATATGATAGAGTCGCAGCCTGAATAGGTCGATAAAGTATCTCTGTAAATACCAGCACTACTTTGATAACCACCACCGGCATAATAAGTTTCTCCTCTACATAAATCTATATTTATATATTCGTGCCGCACCGGATCAACCTGAAGATTCAATATACGGATGCTATCACAACCATTAACAGCAATTATAGTATCACGATAAGTGCCCGTTGCTGTATGTCCCCAATAATTATCACCTCCACAGATCCTGGCATTAAATACTTGCTGGGATATTGGTTTTACAGTTAAATGCAGCGTGCGGACACTATCACAACCGTTTGCAGCCATAAATGTATCAACGTATGTTCCAGATTCATCATGTCCACCGTAGCTCTCTCCAGAGCAGATAGTCGTATTTATTACAGATGAAATACTCTTATTTACTATCAGGTTGAGATTTAATATACTATCGCAACTGTCAAGACTTTTCAGCGTTACTGAATAACTTCCACTACTGGTATACGTTTGCCCTTGCCAGATATAGTTATCGCAAACAATGGTGTCGATATTAGTTGTAAAGCCTCCGATAGTAAGTTTTAATGTTAATGTGCTGTCACATCCCGCTACGTTTGTGAGTTTTTGCACATAAGTACCACTGCTGGTATATACTTGAGAATTTAATTTATATGAATTACATGTACTTACTATAACTGTTTCACTTGTCGGTTGAGCACACTGGCTTAGCTTAATAACAAAGCCATCAAGGCCACCTTTACTATTTTTTATATATTCACCTGCTTCCGGATCGAAATCAGCTTCCCCTGAAAAATAACCTGATACATAAATATTTTCCCCGGCATCTGTAGCTACGTTATATGCATGTGAGAAACCGTCCGCAACAATTTGTTTAGCAAAACCAAAACTTCCATCAGCATATAATTTGCTGATAAATACATTCGCAAAAGTAGTTGAACCGGAAAGTTTATAAACGCCATTGCCAGGATCAAAATCAGGATTTCCTGAAAAAGACCCTGTGGTATATATATTTCCCGCAGCATCACATGCAACAGAATATGGCTGTACTATGACTCCACCTTCGCCTAATTCTTTTGCCCATATAAACTGCCCATTATTATCAAGCTTGACAATAAAACCTTTTATTATGGACCCTGATAA
>CAKSVK010000017.1 GCA_934502905.1 uncultured Chitinophagaceae bacterium | reverse complement strand
TAACATATACGTGTTCTTTGATAACCTGCAGCTGACGCATATAAGAGGACCGATCCTGGAGGAAATGGAGCGAAGCGGAATTCGCTCATGCCAAAGAACAATAATATGCTATGAGCAAACGCATTATTATCCGTTCGGGCTGACGATGGCAGACATAAGTTCCAAAGCGCTGAATGGAATAACGGAGAATAAGTTCAGGTTTAATGGTGGGAATGAATTACAGCATAAAGAGTTTAGTGATGGCAGTGGATTAGATTGGTATGACGCCACCTTCAGGGGTTATAATCCACAGATAGGGCGGTTCATGCAGATAGACCCGCTGGCAGGTATTGTAAACAGTTGGAGTCCATACACATTTGCTTACAATAATCCAATACTATTCAATAATCCTTTAAGTTTGACACCCGACTCTACTGGACGGCCACTTCCCACAACTGCAGCAAATGCAATAGAGCTACCGGAGATAATAATAATCGGAAATAGGCGCAATAATAGTTCAGAGAATTCTTCTGGAAATGTTCCTTCAGATGGAACAGCATCCTCTACAGGCACAAACAATTCTGACGGAAACAACTCCTTACCAAGCCCCAATGAGCAACTTTCTGAATTATATGTAAAAGTGTTAGGTTACGATCCAACCGACCCCATCGATAGACTTCAGTATACAGTAGTAGAACAACCAACATGGGAGAAATTTTTATGGATGGAGGAATAGTGGGACGAAATGTATTCGGGGATAAAGTTTATAGACGTTATTATAGAGGAGATGCGCCTTCGGGATTATTTAGCAGGATTACAGGGTTCGCAAAGTTATTTTCAAAGCGTTCATCAAGATCTTGGGAGGAGGTTATGGGTTGGGGCAGAAATTTTGGTATTCTGCAAAAATTAAAAACAGTATCTACTGCAGATATAATACGATTAAAGAACGCAGACGTGACATTGGATGAATTAAAGCTATGGAGCAAACCTTATGGTGAAGCTATTGGTAAGAAAGTGGATCAAAGTAATGTTATAGCAAAATATAGAAAAGATTTTGTAGATAAACTTATTGAATTATGGCAATGAAAATTAAATTTGAAAATGATACTGATAGGAATTTACAAATCTGTATAGAGCCATTTGCTGAAACTATAGAATGGGGTAATGGAGATTTGGAAATAGAATTGAAGTTAATGACGGACAAATATGACGATGAGCTAAGTATAGCTTTTTCCGAAAATGCTTTAGTTTTGCATGAATGTAGACAGTATGAAATGAGAGTCTATATTGAAAAGGAGTTGAAATATCATACCCCTTCTGATCGTTATTTATGGTAAAAATAATTACTCGATATAATATAGCTCAGAATTTATAGATATGGATTGTATATAGTAAGCTTATTACCTGAGTGTTATTGTCCTAATAGTGAAAGAAATACAAAAGCCCAGCATTGCCGGGCTTTTGTATTTATAAAGCATGTACTTTTTTACTTTCATGTTGGTATACAGCATAGCCAATGAGTATAGCATACCAACAACGGTGTTTAAGAGGTTGTTACATTAATACAACCTGTACAGTGAATATTACTGGTGATGGTGAAGCATAATACTTGTTTGAAAAACCGGATAAGCGGTACAGGTAGGAATACAGGAAGAGCGTTGGTCTCAGAAGCGAGAAAGTATTATAATGTCCATGAGACAGGCTTAAATCCTAATCATTACACTGTTGTTCTGAAAATTTGGATAATTCGTATCGATTGTTTTATTCAGTTTTTCAGGATTGGAATGTCATTGACTTTGAAAAAACAATATTTACTTCCGGAGGATTTGGAAATAATCCTCTATTAGAACATTCATTTTCTGATGAAAATGAAATGAAAAAATTTAATGAGATTGTTAAAGTGAAAACTTTAGCATTGTCAAAAGATTTTGATACTTCACTGGATTTGTTCCACACAAGGCTTGGAGGAGTTTTTGTATCAGAAAGGTTGAAAAATGTATTGGCGGGAAATAATCTGACTGGTTTAATATTTAAAAGTGACATTCAAGTGTCAACATAGAAGCCTATAATAAAAGAAATCGACAGAGGTACGTATTCGGAAGAGTGACTAATAAGAACGAAGCTCTCTTCTTAGGGGTAGATTAGTAAAACAATTTGACTTCTAAAGCTATTGTAATGAAAAGAATCAGTAACAATAAAAGTAGTTTATAAGTATACTTAACATCATTATCAAAGTCCTTTCTCAGGATGGATAAGATGTTAGGGTAAAGTATGTAATAAATGCTGCGCAAAAAATCTTTTCCGGTTTTAAAAATAACTTTAATCAGGATGATAAAGATTACAACGTCAACAGCTATTAAAATAATAGTTTTTGCAGACAAGATTTATAAATTTAAACACACGCTTTCCTTACGTACGTAAGTAGTTTTCTCTTCATCCCCAAAAAATATTAATTATTAGAGATAAAGATAGCGTATTGATTGGATATCGGTGTTTTAGTTTAGATTCAAAAATATAATTTATCTTGAGTAATTACTTATTTCTGCAACCTAAAACAAGAATAGTTATCAAAGTTTATCGGAAAACAACGTTAGGTGCTGGCAGATACCTACTATGATATTCCGTGCTTGTCTGAGAAAATCGATTTGACTCATACCTCACCGATGATTGTCAAAAAAAGGAAAATTTGGTATCAATGAGGTGTGTAGATTTTGCCCATCATTTTCTGTTTAATATTGTGGGGAGTTGAAAAGGGCAGCTCCGCAGATATTTTGTAGCTAAGGCGGAATCGCTTCGTGATACATTACTATGAATTCTACCGTTAAAAAGCATAGCGGAAAGTCGCTGATGCTTGAAAAAAACTGCTTGTCATTTGCTTGTCAAAATCACTGGCAGTAAGCGTAAAAAAGTAGTTTTTTTCAAAACAAAAAAGCCTTGCAAATCAATGACTTACAAGACTTTTAACGTGCCCGGGACTGGATTCGAACCAGCACACCTCGCGGCGCCGCCACCTGAAGACGGTGCGTCTACCAATTTCGCCACCCGGGCGTCCTTTTGGGGTTGCAAATATAAAGCTATTATTTTTCATCCTACAAATATTTCTCACAAAATGGATCCTCCTTTATAGAACGTTTATCTCATTACGGGGAGAAGCCCGGAATGCCGGACAATGATTTTTCATACGCTTTTCTACTGGTAATCCGGTAGAAAAATTTAAAGGATTCATGCGATTGTGATATCCCCGGCCAAGCATGACCTTTATATCATGAATGGCAACCAGGCAGGACATTCCGGCCGGTGAAATAAAAAATATACAGATGAAACTGATCCCGTTATTAGCATTGATCCTTTGCTGCCACACATTGATGGCACAAAAGGAAAGCCTTGAAAAAGGTAAAAAAGTATATGTAGCAGCAGGCAGCAGCGACGATGCCCAAAAAGTAGCTGCTTATACCCGTGAAAAGCTGTCTGACTGGGGTTACTGGAAAGTGGCGGATACTAAAAAAGAGGCTGACTTTGTACTAAGGCTGGAAATCGGTACGCATGGCGGTGTTACCTGGACATCCTGGGGCGGAAAATCCGTGCAGGTAATGGCCACCATGGAAACCAGGGATGGAAAAAACATATGGCAATCCAAAAGATACAAAAGCAGTCCAAACGGCAGCAATCATTTCAATTCGGCCAATGCCAGTGTAAACAAGCTGATCAAAGGACTCAGGACCGAATTCGGACGGGGATAACATGAGAAAACAGCTATACCCTTTAAAGTCTGCCGCACGGCAGACTTTTTGTTTTTCGCTGATATATGCACAATGCCTTTTTAAAGAAGAGGTTTGATCGTCGTTTTCTGCCTGTCCGGGATGAATGTGTCTGTAACGGTTTTATTTTCTGCTCATCACCTGGCATCCCTACAGGACGGGCAGCTGTTTATGCGAAACAGGGCAATCTGTATTTCATTGAAAATCTCCGGGATGAACGTAATATGCAATTCAAGATTTTTACCTACAACTTTGCTGGCTACTCAATTCAAGTCCGCCCGGATACCCGGTCGGACGGGGTCACCACCGGCTGCGCAGATTCCCTTCCCGGCATGCCGTGCATCAATTTTTCAAATTCTTTCCTATATTTACATCCTTGAAAAAAGCAACAGGCATATTATTTCTTTCTTTATACATGCTCGCTTTTACGGAGTTTGAACAGCTTTTGAAAGTGCCCTACCTGATGGAACATTTTAAAAAGCACCAGGTCGAAACACCGGATATGAGCTTCAGCAGGTTTATCAAGATCCACTACCTGATGCCCATACAGGATGATGATGATTTTGAACAGCACGAATCACTGCCTTTTATAGGCATTCACCAGCATGTAAATGTCAGTGTTTGCGCACCCTGCCATATCCCGGTAAAAGTGCTTCCACCTCCTCCCCCATCCACAGAATTCTTTTGTTATAACGAAGTCAATAAACCCCAGTTTTCCACCTTCGATATTTTCCAGCCGCCCCGTTGTGCCTGATATTATCCTTTAAGTAATATCATTTTTTAAGGCACAAAAATAATTGCATGTTAAACGCTATTATTCGCTTTTCCGTAAGGAACAAGCTGATCATAGGTTTATTCACTGCTATGCTTATCATAGCAGGTGTTATGAACCTTCGTACACTTTCCATAGATGCGCTGCCGGATATCACCAGCAACCAGGTACAGGTCATAACGGTTTCCCCTTCGCTGGCGGCACCGGAAGTGGAGCGCCTGATCACATTCCCGCTGGAGCAGGCTACGGCCAATATTCCCGGCATGGTTGAAATGCGTTCCATTTCCCGGTTCGGACTCTCCGTTCTCACCGTTGTATTCAACGATAAAACGGATGTATACTGGGCCCGCCAGCAGATCAGTGAACGGCTGCAACTGGTGCGGGAACTGATACCACCCTCAGCCGGCACACCTGAGCTGGCGCCGGTAACAACGGGCATCGGCGAGATCTATCAATACGTGCTCCGTCCAAAAAAAGGCTACGAAGGTAAATACGATCTGACGGAGCTTCGTTCCGTACAGGACTGGATCGTAAGACGGCAGCTACTGGGTACCCCCGGCGTGGCAGATGTGAGCAGCTTTGGGGGCAACCTCAAACAGTATGAAATAGCCGTACAATCCAACCGGCTGAACAGCATGGGGGTAACCATCGACGATATATTCAGTGCGCTGGAGAAAAATAATGAAAACGCAGGCGGTGCATATATTGAAAAAGGACCCACCGCTTTATTCATCAGGACGGAAGGGCTGGCGGAAAACCTGGAAGCGCTCAACCACATCTTCATCCGTCATACCGCGCAGGGTATTCCTGTTTACATAAAAGATGTGGCGGATGTCCGCATCGGGCATGCCACCCGGTACGGCGCCCTCACTTACAGGGACCAGGGCGAGGTGGCGGGGGCAGTAGTATTGATGCTCAAAGGAGCCAATGCCTCCGACGTGGTCAATGGTGTAAAAGCCAGGATAGAAGAGATCAAAAAAACACTACCGGAAGGTATAGTGCTGGAAACATTTTACGACCGTACCAAAATGGTAACCAACTCCATGAATACGGTAAAGAAAAACCTGGCGGAAGGAGCGCTCATCGTCATTTTTGTGCTGGTATTATTCCTCGGTAATGCAAGAGCGGGACTGATCGTGGCTTCCGTGATCCCCCTGGCGATGCTCTTTGCCATCACCATGATGAATATATTCGGCATCTCAGGGAACCTGATGAGCCTGGGGGCGCTGGATTTCGGGTTGATAGTGGATGGCGCCGTCATTATCGTAGAAGCCATCCTGCACAAGCTGCATCACGGAAAAGCGCTGGTCCATACCACACAGATCACCCGGGAACAGCTGAACAATGAAGTGGAGCAGGCATCGGGGAGAATGATGAGCTCGGCCGTGTTCGGGCAGATCATCATCCTCATTGTGTATTTGCCGATATTAAGCCTTACCGGTATTGAAGGCAAAATGTTCCGCCCGATGGCACAAACTGTATCACTGGCATTGATAGGTGCATTTTTATTGTCGCTGACATATGTACCGATGATGACTTCATTGGTGCTGAGCAAAAAGCTGTCGCATAAAGATACGTTCGCGGATAAAATGGTCGCCGGGATCCACCGCTGGTATAAGCCTTTGCTGGACAAAGCCCTGGCCTTCCCCAAAACAGTTGTTTTCATTTGCTTATCATTACTGGGCATTTCCTTTTTTGCAATGAGCCGCCTGGGGGGCGAATTTATCCCCGAGCTGAATGAGGGTGATTTTGCGGTAGACGCCAGGCTGATGACGGGAAGCTCGCTGACAGAAACCATCAACACGACACAAAAAGCGGTTGCCATCCTGGAGAAAAGATTCCCGGAGGTGGAAAAAATAGTCACCCGCATCGGCGCGAGTGAGATCCCGACAGATCCGATGCCACTGGAAGTAACGGACATTATGATATCCCTGAAGCCACCATCCCAATGGACCTCCGCAACAACCACGGAAGAGCTGGCGGATAAAATGAGCAAGGCCCTGGCAGACATCCCCGGCCTGTCTGCAGGATTCCAGTTTCCCGTGCAGATGCGGTTTAACGAGCTGATCTCGGGCGCAAGACAGGATGTGGTGTGCAAGATATTCGGGGAAGATCTCGACCTGCTTTCCACCTATGCCAACGAACTGGGCACACTGACGGGTGGCGTAAACGGTGTGCGCGACCTGTACGTAGAAACGGTGACAGGGTTGCCGCAGATAGTAGTAAGCTACAACAGGGCATCCATGGCTCACTACCGGTTGAACATAGCCGATGTAAACCGTATCATCAGAACTGCCTTTGCCGGGGAAACAGCCGGTGTTGTTTACGAAAACGAAAGACGTTACGACCTTGCCGTCAGGCTGGATGGCGCTTCCCGAAAAGACATCAGCGATGTGCAGCAGCTATTGATCGCCACACCGGCAGGGTTACAGGTGCCTTTATACCAGGTAGCAGATGTCGCTGTGAAAGAAGGTCCTAACCAGATACAAAGGGAAAACGCCCACAGGAGGATCATTGTCGGCTTCAATGTACGCAACCGGGATATAGAATCGGTAGTAAAAGAGGTGCAGGATAAAGTGAGCAGGCATATGAAGCTGGAATCGGGATACTATATCAAATATGGGGGGCAATTTGAAAATATGGAGGAGGCTAAAGATCGTCTATCCGTTGCCGTTCCTGCCGCACTCCTGCTGATCCTGCTGATGCTTTATTTTGCCTTCGGCTCTCTCAAATACGGGTTACTGATCTTCTCCGCCATTCCGTTATCGGCCATTGGCGGCGTATTCTCCCTGTGGATACGGGGATTACCGTTCAGCATTTCCGCCGGTGTAGGATTTATCGCGCTCTTTGGGGTAGCGGTCTTAAACGGCATTGTATTGATAGCAGAGTTCAACCGCTTAAAAAAAGAAGGGATGACCGATATACGGAAGATCATAGAACAGGGTACCCTTACCCGTTTGCGACCGGTGTTAATGACGGCCTCCGTGGCATCGCTGGGTTTTTTGCCCATGGCTGTCAGCCATAGCGTAGGTGCGGAAGTGCAACGCCCCCTGGCAACGGTGGTGATCGGCGGACTGGTGACGGCTACGTTGCTTACCCTGGTGGTGCTCCCGGTACTATACCGGTGGATGGAAACCAGGTCTTCCGGAAAACACCGGGTAAACCCGCGGCCCATCATCACCGGCCTGTTACTGTTATCCCTCACCGTTAGCGCGCAGCAGCCGGTAACGCTGGAGCAGGCATTGCAGCAGGCTGACCTTGGCAACCTGCAGCTAAAAGCCGTGCGGCAGCAGATCACCTACTGGCAAAAGCTGCAGTCTTCCACCTTCGATCCCCCCAAAACAGAAACAGGCGCGGAATATGGCGGCATCAGCAGCGCCATGAACGATACCCGCTTTTTTGTCACACAGGGATTCAGCATGCCGGTGGTGTACAAACGCCAGCAACAATTATATGCCGCACAGGAGAATGTGCAGGAGGAGCTGGTCAAATGGAAACAGGCTGACCTGAACCGGGCGGTGAAGCAGTCTTTTTTCCGGCTGGCAGAAATACTGGAGAGACAAAAGCTCCTGCTCCGGCTGGATTCCATATACGGGAAGTTTCAGCAGGCTGCCTCCTTACGGCAACAGGCAGGCGAAACCAATATACTGGAAAAAACGACTGCGGATGCCCACCTGCAGCAGCTCCGGGTACAACGCCGGATGCTGGAGGACGACAGGATCATTGAAGAACGAAGGCTACAGTTGCTCCTGAATACCAGCGAACCTGTTATACCGTTATATGAAAGCTTAAAAATAAATACCCTTCCATTTTTTGATACGGGTAATATTTCCCGGCATCCTGAGGTGTTGTACAACCGGCAGCAGGAACAGGCTGCGGTGGCGCAGACCGGGACCGAAAAAGCAAAGCTGAATCCCGAATTCTCTGTCGGTTACAGCAATCAGTCCATTATCGGTTACCAGAGTCCGGATGGCATTAGCCAGAAATATTACGGTAGCGGACACAGGTTCCATACAGCTACCATCGGGGTGGGTATACCGATATTCAACGGTGCTGCCAAAGCGCGCATCAAAGCCGCCCAGGCACATGAAACGGTAGTCCGGACACAGGCAGAGGCAGCCGAACAATCGGTGAAGAACCAGCTGCAACAATGGCAGCAGGCATTCATCCGGGAGGAAAAACAGGTACGCTATTACGAAGAAACAGGACTGGATCAATCGGAACAGATCATCCGTTCTGCCGATCTCAGCTTTTCAAATGGCGCCATCAATTACCTGGAATGGACCATGCTGATGAACAATGCCGTATCCATACAGCTGTTATACCTGGATGCGCTGCATGCCTACAATCAAACTATTATCGAACTGGAATATCTAAACGGAAAATAAGATCATGAAACATTATTTATATATATTACCGGCTGTTTTCTTCATCGCCTGCTCTGAACCGAAAGCATCTAATGAAGAAAAGGCTTCAGAACCGGCAGACCAGGTAACAGTCACAGAAGAACACATCAAAAATGCCGGCATAGAAACCGGCGTGATACAAAAGCACAACATCAACAGCACACTCCGTGTAAATGGCATTGTAGATGTGCCACCGCAAAATATTGTATCAGTAAGCTTTCCGCTGGGAGGTTACCTGAAAACAATGCGGTTGCTCCCCGGAATGCATGTAAGCAAAGGAGAAACCATTGCCATTATAGAAGACCAGGCAATGATACAACTGCAGCAGGATTACCTTGTAACAAAAGCCAGGCTGGAATATGCTGAAAAAGATTATGAACGCCAGGAGACATTGAATAAAAGCAATGTAAGTGCAGACAAGGTCTTTCAGCAATCGAAAGCAGAGTTCACCTCATTGAAGGTAACCCTGCGCGGTCTGGAAGAAAAGCTGCGCCTGACAGGTATCAGCCCTGAAAAGCTGACGGATCAGAACATCTCCCGGAGCGTGCCCATCCACTCCCCTATCAACGGATTCGTATCCAGGGTAAATGTGAATATCGGGAAATATGTTAACCCTTCCGACGTATTGTTTGAGCTGATCAACCCGGATGATATCCATGCCGCGTTGACTGTATTCGAAAAAGACCTGGCAAAAGTAAAACCAAAACAAAAAGTATGGGTGACGTTTGTAGATGATCCCGGAAATGCCTACGAATGCGAGGTATTACTGGTAACTAAAAATGTAGACGACGACCGGCGGGCATTGGTGCACTGTCATTTTGAAAAACGCCCGAAACAATTGTTGCCCGGCATGTACCTCACTGCTACCATAGAAGTGAATAACAATGCGGTAACAGCCGTACCTGAAGAGGCGGTGGTACGTCATGGTAACGCCAGCTACCTCCTGGAAGCTACCCGGGATAATCATTTCAGGTTGCTAGCCGTGGAGCCGGGTTTAAGCGACCGTGGGTTGACCGAAGTGAGCAGCAAAGATGTACCGTTGGAGGGAAAAACGATCATTACCAAAAATGCCTATCCCGTGCTGGCAATGATGAAGAACAGCGGGGAAGAAGAGTAGCGGTTGTTTTCACACAGGGCTATCCGCCGTTGCCTCTGTATGTGTATTCACATACAGTCAACGAAAGAAGCATCTGTCTTCCCTGCAATCAGATTCCTCCTGCGTCGGAATGACAAGCAAAAGAATAAGTTTGCATTATCGTGCACACATTCTTATCCGTTTCCAGTGGTGAATATGAAAAATTCTCCCACCACTATCTGTCATGCTGACGCAGGAAGCATCTACCTTGAATACAACCAGATTCCTTCTACGTCGGAATGACAGAAAAAAACAGTTTCGTATTATTTGAAAAATTAACCGGTAATAACAACCTTTGGGCTACAATTTCAAAACAGACTTTTCTACAATGGTACTACTTGACGAATTAAAGTGTAACATATGATACAGGGTATATCTTCCAGATTACATTTGCCAAAATCACACCTGGTCTCTGCCTGTATCATAAACCTGGTTTTATATACAGTATTTCTACTGCTCTTTACACCTCTGATTAATAACCAGGAAGACGCCTTTGCATTATATATATTAGGGGGAGGATTTGGCAACCCTCCTTCCAATCTCCTCCATTACGATCATATCTATCATCCCTGGCTGACCTATTTAATAAAAGAACTATTCATTGCCTTCCCGTCGTTTAACTGGCTTACCATTACCCTGCTTCTGTTTGAGTTTTCCGGCTTTACAGCTCTGTTAGTAAGCATCCTTAAGAAGGAAAACAACTGGTGGGGACTCTTAATTTATGCACTGCTGTTCTTTGTCTTCGGCAGCCAATACCTGCTATCGATAGGCATAAACAATACTGCTACAGTCTTAACCATTGCCGCACTTTCACTATTAATATCAAAGAACAGTTATGCTTCAAAACCAATACGCATTTACATATGTGCTTTTATCTTTCTGATACTGGCAGCCTTATTACGTATACACATCGTCATATTTATTGTCACATTCACCCTGCCTTTATTCATTTCTTTTCAGAAGAAAAAACTAAATCTGCTTTACCTGTTCCTGATTACCACAATTACAATTCTTTTTCTTAACCAGCAACATAAAGCATATTACTCCAAAGCCGATCCGGAATGGCCAAAAGAGGAAGAAAGAAGGCAAAGCATCTATAAATTCTACAACCAGCCCTCACTCACAGATACTACTGCTTCGCCAATGCAAACTGAATTACTAATGGTAAACAAGTGGTTGGTCTGGGATACAGGCTTTTTATCAGATAACAAGCTGAAAAAAATAAAGGATGAACGGCAACATTACATTAAGATCCATTCAAATAGTAGTCATACCCTGGAAAACGAGTGGTTGAAATGGCAACTGATAAACAACAAAGTCTATTTCATCACTTTTTTGTGCCTGTTAATATTCTATGCCACAAAAAAATTATTATATCCGTTAGTTATTACAATTACGGGTATATCATTCATTACTATATTTCTGGTTTTACACTTTAAGATACCAGCCTATTACTTCATAACTGTCTTTTTCTGTCTCTCAGTTTTCACCTACCTGCTATCGGATAAAACACAAAAATACCTATACATAAAAACGGCTACTTTCGTTCTTCTCTCCATTTGGGGATGTATAATAGCATGGAAGAAAAACTCACGTAATATCCATCTGAACACTGTATTTAAACAAACTGTAGCAGAGACTTCTGCGGCCGGCAATACTATTTTTCTGGATACGGACAATTCATTTCCCATCGATTATTTCCGGGCATTGGATCTACCGGCAGATTACCCTGTTATCAACGTCATCCTTTTCGATCACCAACATACATTCCTTTATACCGAAATATTCAAAAGATATAATGTCTCCAATTTCAGAGAACTGTTTCAAAATAAAAATCTGCTTCTGTTGGGACAGCCTCCCTCAACCTTACCTGATTATCTTTTAATGAATTATGGAATAAATATGACCATTTCTGAACCATTGACTTCTTTCAGAAATATAGAAGTCCGTAAATTTATTATTCAACAACCGCTGCCAGCCAAAGAAAAGGATCAAAGATGATATTGCCTGTAAAAAGTTATTTGAAAAATTAACCGGTAATAACAACCTTTGGGCTACAATTTCGGAACAGATTTTTCTACAATGGCACTACTCGACGAACTAAGGAATATTTTACCTCCCGAACGCATTAAAGACAGGCTGATAGACCGGTTGTCCTACGCTTCAGATGCCGGTTTTTACCAGCTGATACCGCAGGTTGTTGTACTGCCGGTAAATGAAGAAGAAATTAAATCCCTGTTCCGTATCTCTCACCTGGGCAATATACCATTGGTTTTCCGGACAGGTGGCAGCAGTTTATCCGGGCAGGCGATCACAGACGGCATATTGGTAGACCTCAGCCGCCATTGGGAAAAAATAAAGGTAGAGCCAGGCAAAGGAAAATTCGTGACCGTACAGCCGGGCATTACGGGCGCCAGGGTCAATGCCATACTGAAAAAATGGAGTACCAAAATAGGTCCCGATCCATCCAGCATCGGTTCAGCCATGATGGGAGGTATCCTTTCCAACAATTCCAGCGGCATGTGCTGCGGTGTAAAATACAATTCCTATCATACGGTAAAGCATATCCGGTTTATATTGCCGGATGGCAAAACCTTCGATACAGCCAGGGCGGAAGACTACAAAAGCTTTGAAGAAGAATGCCCGGAGCTGTATCATGTGCTGCAACAATTGAGAGAAGAAGTACATGCGGACAGCAGCCTGCTGGAAAAGATCCGTTATAAATACCGCACTAAAAATACGGTGGGGTACTCCCTTAATGCATTGGTTGATTATCAGCATCCGCTGGATATTTTTGCGCACCTGCTGATAGGCGCCGAAGGCACGCTGGCATTCATAGCCGAAGCCACCCTGGATACTATTCCGGACCTGCCATACAAATCCACTGCACTGTTATATTTCCGGGATATCTTTTCTGCCTGCAGCGCCATTGAGCCGCTTATTGCAGCCGGCGCCGAAATGGTAGAATTAATGGACAGGGCGTCCCTTCGTTCCGTAGAAAATATGAAAGGAATGGATCCTGCTATTAAAACCCTTCCGGAAGCGGCATCCGCCCTGTTGATCGAATTCCAGGAAGAAACAAACGAACAGCTTGACCGCAGGGTAAATGACTTTATTGCTTCCTGCGCCTCCTTTGCTTTGCTGAACCCACCGGTCTTCACCAAGGATGCACAACAAAGGGAATTTTACTGGAAAGTGCGCAAAGGCATGTTCCCCGCAGTGGGTGCAGTCCGGAAAAGCGGCACCACCGTTATCCTCGAAGATGTGGCTTTCCCTTTACCGGTATTGGGGCAGGCTATACTGGATCTTCAGAAATTATTCCGGGAGCACCAGTACGATAATGCCATCATCTTCGGTCATGCCAAGGATGGTAATATCCACTTTGTGGTAACGCAGGCTTTTGACGGGGAAGCAGAGATCATCCGTTATGATAAGTTCTTGCGGGATGTGGTAGCGCTGGTGGTAAAAAAATACGACGGCACCTTAAAAGCAGAGCATGGCACCGGCCGGAACATGGCGCCCTTCGTGGAAACAGAATGGGGCGGGGAAGCCTACCGTATGATGAAGCAGATCAAGGAAGCAGCAGATCCCAGGAACCTGCTGAACCCCGGGGTCATCATCAACGAGGATAAGGAAGTCCATATCAAAAACCTGAAGCCGCTGCCACCGGTTGAATCGGAAGTGGATAAATGCATCGAGTGCGGTTATTGCGAACCGGTATGCCCCAGCAGGAACCTCACCCTCACGCCCAGACGAAGAATTGTAGCCCGCAGGGCAATGGTACAGCTCAAAGAAAACAGGCAGCAGGATGAATACAAAGAGCTCCTGAAGCAATACCAATATGACGGCATTGAAACCTGTGCCGTAGACGGGCTTTGCGCGCTGGCATGCCCGGTAGATATCAACACCGGCGATCTGATCAAAAGGCTCCGGAGGGAGAACCACTCCCCCATAGCCAACAGGATTGCTTTGTGGGTGGCAAAAAATTTCGGACTGGTGGAAAAAACAACGAGGCTGGCATTGTCTGCAGGCACATTATTAAACCGTATTGCAGGTAGAAACGCCATGTATAGGCTTACGACCGGCATTCGCAGGCTGGTGCCGGCATTTCCGCTATGGAGCCGGCACCTCGGCGTTTCCCCCTCCCTGCAGCCGCTGAAACAAAGGCCTGCAAGCGTTGCCGGAGACGATGCGATCGTTTATTTCTCCGCCTGCATCTCCCGGCTGATGGGTAATGCGCCGGTACCCGGTGGTAAATCCGTGCTGGAAGCTTTCATGAACATTTCGCAAAAAGCGGGCATACAGGTCATCACAGCCTCCCACCCTACCGGCCATTGCTGCGGACAGATATTCTCTTCCAAAGGATTTCAATCTGCCTATGCCTATACTGCTGAAAAGGTAACCCGCGAGCTGTGGGAACTTTCAGCGCACGGCAGATATCCTGTCGTAACGGACGTTAGCTCCTGCACCTATACGCTCTTGCAGATGCGCACCTCGTTGGCACAACCCCTGCAGGAGATGTATGACAAAATGAAGATCATAGACAGCGTGGATTACCTGCATGATATGATCCTTCCCCGCATTACCGTAAAACGAAAAAAAGAAGAAGTGGTTTTGCATCCCGTATGTTCCCTGCACAAAATGGCAATTGATTTCAAATTCAAAAACATTGCTTCCTGCTTCTCACAAAAGGTCACCATTCCTTTACAGGCTGGCTGCTGCGGCATGGCCGGCGACAGGGGCTTTCTTTTCCCCGAGCTCACCGCTTCCGCCACTGCCCCCGAAGCTGCTGAAGTAAAAAACACGCACGCAGACGGATATTACTCCTCTACCAAAACCTGTGAAATAGCTGTCTCGGAAGCCACCGGCAAAAATTATGCGTCGATACTCTACCTCGTGGATGAATGCATAAACTGATCAAAAACATTTACCGGCAACGATGAAAGGATTAAGATCCTGCAATTTTAATTTTTCCCGGAAAAATTTGCGTAGCCAAATAACTACATTTATATTTGTAGTCAAATAGCTACACAATGAACCTGAGAAGGGATGTTTTCCAGGCAATCGCAGACCCGACCAGGAGGACCATTCTCCTGCTGGTGGCCGCGCAGTCCATGACGGCAGGTGCTATCGCCTCCAACTTTGATACTGCAAGACCCACTGTTTCCAGGCATCTGCAAATACTCACCGAATGCGAGCTACTGCGGCAGGAGCAGCAGGGCAGGGAAGTTTATTATCATTTTAATGCGGATAAAATGAAAGAAGTGTCCGATTTCCTGGAACCTTTCCGCAAAATGTGGGACGACAGGTTCAATAAGCTGGAAGCCGTTATGAAGAAATATAAATCCAAATAAAACCGTCATATGGAACGAAAAACAAAGATACATGCCGGGGAAGGAAGACAGGACCTTACCATCACCAGGGAATTTGACCTGCCCCTGTCCCTGCTTTTTAAAGCCTATACAGAGCCGGAACTGGTGGAGCAATGGATGGGAAACAAAGTATTAAAGCTGGAAAACAAAAACCACGGCGGGTACGAGTTTGAAATAAAAGACGTCCACGGCAATATCCTGTTCAGCGCCAATGGCGTGATCCATCAGCTTATCCCGGAACAAAAGATCGTGCGGACCTTTGAAATGGAAAATGCACCCTTTCCTGCACAGCTTGAGTTCCTGGAATTTGAGGCATTAACGGACAATACCAGCAAGCTTACCATGCACGTCATTTACAGATCTGTAGAAACAAGGGACCAGATGCTGCAGCTACCGTTTGCACAAGGCATCAATATGGCGCATAACCGTTTACAGCAAATCACGGAAAAACTGAAGTGATCATGACAAAAAAGAACAAGATCGTCTACTGGATCGCCACCGGGTGGCTGGCATTGGGCATGGTATCCACCGGCATAGTGCAGATCCTGCAGGTAAAAGAAGAAGCAGCCGTATTTTCACAGCTTGGCTACCCGCCGTACCTGATGCCTATGCTGGGTGCCTGGAAGACACTCGGAGCGATTGCCATACTGATACCCGGGTACCCGGTATTAAAGGAATGGGCTTATGCAGGATTTTTCTTTTGCATGTCGGGGGCCATCATTTCCCACCTCGCGGTGCACGACCCGGTAGCCAGGATTTTTCCTCCATTGCTGCTGTTAACACTTACATTGGTATCATGGTATTTTCGCCCTGCAGGGAGGAAATGATCAACATAATTTTCCAACGAAAAATAAAATGATGAAAAAAGAAAAACTATCAAAGGAACGGACAACCGCATTATTATTGCTGTTGAAAAAACGTTTTGAAAAAAACATGTCCAGGCATAAAGGGATCAAATGGGATGATGTACAGAAAAGGCTGGAAGAGAAACCACAAAAACTGTGGTCGCTGAACGAGATGGAAGAAACGAACGGGGAACCGGACGTGA
Organism: uncultured Chitinophagaceae bacterium; assembly: GCA_934502905.1. GTDB lineage: Bacteria > Bacteroidota > Bacteroidia > Chitinophagales > Chitinophagaceae > Agriterribacter. Next base: position 17,023 of record CAKSVK010000017.1, on the reverse strand, counting down.
CAGGATACGATAAAAAAACAGGCGAATATATCTTCGTGGATTGTAGTGCAGAAAGTCCTAAAGGCAGAAGAAGCCTTTGTTATGACCAGGCGGCCTGGGAATCGAGGAAGGAGCACAAGCCCCAGAACAGCGCCATGGCGGTGGCGGCAGAAATGGGTGTGGAAGTATTAACGGAAACGCAATACCACGAACTGCAGCAGCTTGGAAATTTCGATGCCAAAACATCCAGCTGGCTGGCAACACCTGCTGCTGTCAGGGAGCTGGGTGGCGCCATCTTTGGCGACTTTCGCTTCGGGCGGGTATTCATATACCACAATGGAGCAGAATCCTATTATGGTGTGAGAGGTTTCCGTGCTTCTTTAAAAGTGTAGGGATACTAACGAATCCCTAAAAGCTCCTTGGCCAACTTTATCATATGGGGTTCGCCCGTATGCTTATTGGGCTCGTCGGAAAGCTTTACGGTCGGTGTCCATGGCATATCCGGCGCCGATACTTCTGTCAGCTTCATTACAATGTTCATGGGTTTCAGGTCCACATCATTGGTGAGATTCGTACCGATACCGAATGAGATGCCGATCCGGCCCTGGCAGGCAGTTGTAATGGTCTTTACTTTTTCTGTATCCAGTCCGTCTGAAAAAATAATGCTCTTATGCAGGGGATCGATGCCGAGCCGCCGGTAATGCGCGATCGTTTTTTCCGCAAACACAACAGGATCACCACTATCATGCCGCACACCATCAAAAAGTTTGGCAAACAACGTATCGAATTGTGAAAAAAAGATATCCGTTGTATAGGTATCGGTCAGCGCAATGCCCAGGTCGCCTTTAAACACATCCACCCAGCTCTTCAATGCAAAAGAGTTGGCATTTTTAAAGCCATACCGTGCGCCATGGAACATAAACCATTCATGCGCATGCGTTCCGATGATCTTCACCTGGTGGAGCATGGCCAGGTGTACATTGCTGGTGCCTACAAATCCCTGCTCCCGGTATTCCATCATCGTGTCCAGTACAATACGATGTACGGGGTACGAATGCCGCCTGCGGGTGCCAAATTCCGCTACCGTAACGCCAAGCTCTTTAAACACATCCATTTTCTTACGGGTACGGTCTGCCACTTCTTCATCGCCGGCACGTGGCAGGTGGCACATCTTATAAAACAGTTCGCTGATCAATGCCAGTAACGGTACCTCCCACAGGATCGTCCGGTACCAATAGCCATGCACTTTCACTTCCAGGTCGTTTCCCTCCTGCCGGATATCAACCTCTGAGGGATCGTACCGATAGCCCTGTAAAAAATCCAGGTAAGCAGGATTGAGATAGGGGCATCGTTCCGCCAGGAATATTTTCTCCTGCCCGGTAAGCTGTAGTCCTGCCATGGCATCCACATGCCTGCGGAGCTCCGCACCAAAACCACCGGGAAAGGAATGTTGTCCCCGGTTGATAAACCTGTACCCGGCTTTCGTTTCAGGAAACAACTTGATCACGGCGCACTGCATCGTAAACTTGTAAAAATCATTATCCAGTATTGATGAAAAGCTGAAAGGAAATTGCTGATCCATGAGTTGGCAATGTAGCTTTTTTTATCCAAAGCCTGAAATCACAGCATTTCTGCAGCGCCCGGTAATACAACAGTAATCTGTATCTCTTTCAAGAAATAAATGTACAAAAGCTGTGTGAAAATCGCTATCTTGAATATACCAGCCTGCAGATATTTTCAAAGAAGTCCTGGAGGTTTTAATAGTATGCCTGATCAGCCGGAAAAAAATAATACGCTAACATTTTCAGCCACACTCGAAAAGATCGGCATAAATCCATTTGTGTTCTTACCCAAGGCCATACTGGAGAATATCCTGAAAGCTGCCGGAAAGGAAAAAGGGAACATAGCGGTAAAAGGTATCATTAACCACCAGACAGCATACAGGCAAACCTTATTAAGGTACAAAGGCGAATGGCGGTTATATATCAATACCAACATGCTGAAAAATTCTCCCGAACGGATTGGGGAAAAACTAATCATCACCATTGAGCCGGACTATGAAGAAAAAGTAATTCCCATGCATCCTAAGCTGATGAATGCATTAAAAAATAACCCTGAAGCTAACAGGGTTTTCAACCTGCTGCGCCCCTCCCTTCAAAAAGAAATGATCAGGTATATTTCGTTCCTTAAAACAGAAGAGAGTATTGAAAAAAATATCAACAAAGCAATGAAGTACCTGTCAGGTAAAGGAAGTTTTGTGGGCCGGCAGGCCCCGGAATTCAGGAAAGCGCTTAAAACCAGCAAGACCAGCAAGACCAGAAAATGAACGTATTGCTGCAGGCAGCGTTCACAATACGAAATTAATATTTACCTCTACAGCTCTGTATACAACTACCTTCCGGTAATGGCCCTGACCGCAACTGCCAGCGAAGGATATACGGCATCCGTAACCGGGTCCGGCAAAGTGGGAGCCGGGCGGTTGCTGCTGATAAAAATGGTGGTCATACCCACACTTTTTCCAAACAGCATATCGCTCATGGTGTTCCCGATCATGACGGACTTTGCAAAATCAATTTCAGGAAAATCGGCCTTTGCCTGGTGTGCCATGCCCGGGGAGGGTTTCCGGTTGGGTCCTTCATCTGCGCAGTAATATATCCTGTCGATCCGCCCTCCTGCTGTTTCTATCTTGCCCAGCATATAAGTATGGATATCCTGCAGGTCCTGCCCGGTCATTAACCCCTTTGCTATGCCCCGCTGGTTGGTAACAATAACGATCCTTCCAAACAAAGCACCTAACTGCCTCAGGGCATCCTGCACACCTTCATAAAACCTGAAATCTTCCCAGCGGGTAATATAATCCCCGACGTTTTCTATATTGATAACACCATCCCGGTCCAGGAAAAGTGTCCAGCTTTGGTCAATCTTTGTAAAATCGATCACGATATTTTTCCGCAAATATATTCCGCTTTGCTTTAATCATTTTCAAAGAAGCAAACGGAGCCGCCTACCCATTCCTTATCCTTATTGTAGCGCACCCCGATCATCTTACCTTTGCTGAGCCGTGCCAGGTTAACAGCCGCATGCGGGCGGGCATCGCCCTCCGGCCATACGTACATCATCCGGATCTCGGCCTTTGCCGGTATGTCCGGTGTTTGTATAATGTCCGCATATTTTACTTTCCTTTGTAAGATCCAGTTTTCCGGATCGGTTACCGACCCAATATCTTCCGGCCGGATGTCAATGATCACCCCCTGCCCTGCAAAGGAAAAAAGTGGCTTCAATACATAATTTTCAAGATCCGCCGGCACCTCTTTCACCTCACTCAGGAAAAAGGTCTCCGGTACATAGGGATGTTGTATAAAAGGCAGCGTAAACTTGCTGATGCGGTAAAACCAGTTGGGATGAGGCAACCACTCCACGTCCCAGTCGCCGGTGATATCAATAATGTTTCCAAGATCTTTTTGCGACTTCAGGTCATCAAAGATCACCCGGTTATAAATCCTGTGTACAGGTGTTTTCTGCCCGTTCCTTTTATAGAACAGCTTCTTCCCTTCGGCAAAGATCTCCGTAATACATACCGGCTGAATACCCGTATAATCCACCGTACAATAAAAGTCTATCCTTGTCTTTTGCTGCTCCGGCTTTATTTCAAGCAGGATCACATTTTCCGGCTGATAACGTCCCAGCAACAGCCTGCGAAGCATTGCCAGGTAAGTTTCCTGCTGATATCCGTTCAAATAATGGTTATAGTTTTCGGGGATATGAAAATGTTTTCTAACGACCTCCGGGTAATAGGCCTGGAAACCATACAACGATGGAAATCCCTGCATTTCTATCAGCTGGGGCTCCAGCTCATTGCTTTCATTAATGCATATGCCAAAGTCAAAAACGATCATCTGGCAACATCCCGTTTCATTTTTCACATATTCACCTTTGGGTATTCCCCTCTCGGTCATTGCATTAAAATCCGGGGCAACAATAATATCGATAATGGCTTCACAGGCGTCCAGTATCTTTTTCTTAAACTCCTTCCCGGCAAAAACAGGCGTTTCCGCCACCCGGAACTCTATTGCTCCCGGGTGCAGGCTGTTAAGGTCCCGGAGAAAATGCGCATATCGCTCAACTGTAAAATCCTGGTTAAATGTTTTCCGTAGCTGCGGCACCATGATATAAAGTTTATGCCCTTAAGGTAGGATTTTTTTCGGTTGCATGGGAAATGGGCGGTATTTATACCGGTAGTATTGATCATACCGCACCATGCGGCAGAATTGGGGCATAAAATAAAATTGATGGGGGTATTAGACCTGCCCAACGAAGGAGGCAGGAGCAGTAGTTGCCCTACCATTACCCGTTTTTATCATTACGCTACCTGCAGCCTGGTCATGGATCGCCTGTTTTTTACGGTTACTATGGATGGTTATGAAGGAAACCCAGCCCAGTATGATTTTTACAGCATACCGGATGAGCGCATGTATGAAGCTTATCCTGGTTTTTGTATCTGATTCTTTTCTTACCCTTATTCCTTTCATCCGGTTACCTATCGTGCCACCAAGTGTTGTACACACCGGTTCGTACAGCAAAAGCCCGGCAAATGCCGCAATCCTTACCCAATCGGGGATATCGCCGAACCAATCGAATATATTAGCAAGCAAAAGCATTACGAGGACTATTACAATGGTATCAATCATGGTTGATTGAATTCTTTCGCTGAGCTCGGGGTATTGTTCATTCATGTTTTGAGTTTAAAGCAGCCTTAAATAAAGGTATTTCAAGATAAGATATTAATGGCTGTTTTTCTTCCCGGTCAGCCGTTCAATTTCTTTTGCCAGGGTTTGTTTTCCGGTGCTGGATTTTGTCAGCCCGATAGCTTGTTCATAATGGCAGATTGCTTTGTCAAAATCTGTGTCTGCATACAGATATCCCAACAATTCGTGGTAGTAATTGCTGTCTGTCAGCTTTAGCTTTTCTGCTTCAGAAATTGCTTTGTCGTGCCCGTAAACTTTGGCAAAAGCAAATGTTCTGTTCAATGCTGTGATTGGTGAATACTCAATAAGAATAAGCTGATTGTAAAGATGTAAAATGTGTTGCCATTTATTGGGCTCCGTTGGTGCTGTATGCCAATATGCGATGCCTGCTTCCAGATGATATTTTGAGATTTCATTTCCATTTGTAGCATTTACCAGATAATAATTTCCTCTTTCGATAAGTGATTTATCCCACAAACTTTTATCCTGCTCATCAAACAAAACAGCTTCGCCTTTGTCATTTGTTCTTGCATCCAATCGTGAACTTTGATAACACATCAAAGCCAGTAAAGCATTGGCTTGAGAGGTATTTGTCAATAGATTTTCAGTTAATAACAAAGTCAGCCTTGTTGCTTCGGAACAAAGTTCTCTTCTGATTTGCCTATCATCTGTTTTAGAAAAATAACCCTCGTTAAACAGTAGATACAAAGTCTTTAAAACCGTGTCCAATCTCAACTTGATTTCGGCTTCGTTTAATGATTGAATTTGAAAATTATCATTACGAAGATTGGCTCTTGCTCTTTGCAGTCGTTTTTTAATAGTTTCGGATTTAGTTAAAAACGCATTGGCAATTTCTTCCACACTAAAACCACAAAGAATTTGAAGTGCCAGACAGATTTGGCTTTCGTCTGAGTTTACGGGATTACAAACCGCAAAAATCATTGCCAATTGGCTGTCGGAAATCAGCTGGTTGTCAAATTCAAAATCGTATTCGTTTTGAACATTAATTGTTTGCTGATTTTTGATTTTTGTTTCAAAAACCGATAAGTTTTTAAAGTAATCTTTGGTTTTGTTTTTCGCAACCGTATAGAGCCAGGCTGTCGGGTGTTCAGGTATTCCGTTGATTGCCCAATGTTCGGACGCTTTTAAAAAAGTATCACTTGCAATATCTTCGGCAATTTCAATATGATTCAAACCAAATTGACGGCATAAAACAGCCGTCATTTTAGCATATTCCTGTCGGAATAAATGTGGTAAAAGTTCTTTGCCCCGGTACATCCTTTATCCGGATATGATTAAATAATAACCGTCTAAATCTCTTAAGGTAAACTGATTTTTAAGTGAATTTTCATTGTAATGGATTTCCTTTTCAATACCTGCTTGTAGTGTTTTTGCATTTTCAAATATTTCATTCACGTCATCCACCCGAAAGAAAAGAATTATTCCATTACCATTGTCACTTGTAGGCTTTACCTTTGTCGGGTGTTCGTGCTCACCCCATTTGTGTAAACAAAGAACAACATTATTTCCACTTGTCAGTATTTCGAAAATTTCGCCACCATGTCCGCTTTTGCAACCTAATAATTTCTGATAGAATTCAGAACTTTTAGGGACACTTTTTACTGCGATTATTGTTTCGAGCTTTGTTACCATCGTTATTTTATCGTCTCTTGTGTTATTTGCAAATCTTATAATATTTCTTTTGAACTTCCGATGAAATTTAAAGCTTCAATCCTTGGTCCGGAAGCAAGATTTTTATCCCGCTGTTCCTGAAAATAAAGAAAACTCTGTGTATTCAGCAATACCTGTTGTATGTCTTTGTTCGCATATTGTGAAATATGGGTAAAGGTTTTATGATCTTCGGATTGAAAAATGGAATACAAAAATTGTGTGTTGTCTAACTTTTCAAAATCTGTCAGAAACTTTTGTATCATTTCTTTATTCATATCTGTATACTTATCATTTACAGTATATGTTACTTTAACTACAATCATTTTTTCAGTTGTTTGATTTGAATTTTGAGCATAAGAACTGTTTGTTCCTAAAAATTAAAATCTGTCATTTCTTTTGTTAAGTGTTAATCACGTTTTAAAATTTCACGTACTTCAATGCTCCCGCCCATTTCAAAAACAGGATTTGCTTTTGCAATTTCTACTGCTTCATCGATGGTTTCCGTTCTTACGACAATGTAACCGCTGATAAATTCTTTGATTTCGGTGTAAGCACCGTCCGTTACCACGTTGTTAGGCTTTACGGTTTTTGCATTTTCTGCAAACGGTAAAAGCGTGTTGCCTTTATCCGCTAATTTGTTTTGTGAGGCAATCCCTGCCAACCAATTCATTCGCTCCTGCATTTGTTCAGGAGTCGGTTTAAAGTCGGCGATGTCCTTTAGTCTGAAGATTAACGCAAATTCTTTCATTCTTTAAGTTTTATTGTTCCTCCCAATGACGACTGAGCTTTCAGAACAGGGACAAAAGTCGCAATTTTTTTGTCGGGATACGTGGCGGGGGTATTTACCTGCGGTGAGAACTATTCTCCCTTGCAGTAAAATCATGGATAAACAAATGCAGCAATAAAGTTCAAATTTCCGTAGGCGGATGGTCCCCCTGCCTGCTGCTCGGCAGTTCAGGCAGGCGGCAGTAAAACCTGAGGTCAGTATTTATTCTGCCGTGTTGACCCTTTCAGGTAACAAGGAAAGGCACTATAAAGAATGATACCTTAAGATCACACCGCCTGTTGTAAGCTGCTGTGAAGAGATCAATGAAAGCTTTTGTTCCGGCAATCCTTTGGGAAACAGGTGCCTTCCTTTGCCTGCGATAACGGGCGCCATGCAGATCCTGTATTCGTCAAAGAGATTTTCTTTGATAAGCGTTTCAGACAGATTGGCGCTTCCGAATACATATATATCCTTATTGTTGTTTGTTTTCCGTTGGGCGATTTCCTCCGCTATATTCCCTTTCAGCAGGATCGAGTTATTCCAGTCTGTAGTGTTCAACGTTTTAGAACATACCAATTTGGGAATTTGGTTCATAAAACCGGCGATCTTATCCCTGGCTGCTTTCCAATAAGCAGCCATACCTTCATAAGTAACGCGGCCAAATACCAGGCAATCAGCAGCATCTAACTGTTCCAGGCTGAAACGTTCCAGTTCAGCGCCCCATACGGTCTCATGAAAAGAAAGATCCCAGCTTTTTTCTCCTTCAAAATAACCATCCAGTGTGATGACATTCCACATGATCAGTTTTCCCATTATCGCCTGTGTTTTAATGTAATGTAATTATTTGAACACAACCGGGACCTTTTCTTTTCCCCGGGTATTCAACAATCCTGTCGCTTTTCAAAAATAACCAACAATTAAGTGCCGGACAGGGCTATTCCGGACAAATAAGAGGGTGGTTTGTGTCAATCTGATAATATTATGGCCGTTTGTCCACATACAGGCGCATACGGAAAACAAAAAAGGCAGGGCACTATTTGTACCCTGCCATAGACCAATAAAAACGAAATTAAAACCGGTAGCTGACGCTCAACCGGATGTTTCTTGGTGGTTCCGTCTGGTAGTAATAGCCCGGTTTCACCGAATCCCAGTCGCCGGCGATGGACGGCATTTCATAATAGGAGCCGTTGTACAAGTAGGCATCCAGGATATTAAATACATTTAACGTAATCCTGTATTTGTTTTTCGTGTAGAATATACCGCCATCCAATTTGAAATAATCTTCGGGCTGCAAGCCATCCAGGCTCCAGGCGGTGTACCTGTCTGACAGCAAGGTAAAGCCACCAGAAATACCTACACCTTTCAGGGTGGTTTTCTGCAGTTCGTATGCCACCCAGGCGTTTGCCGTATGCTTTGCAAACCCCGGTACGATCTGGTCATCCTTATACGCTGTTACCCCTTCCGTTACCTTGGTGACCCTTGCATCTGTGTAAGCATAATTGGCCGTTACGGTAAAACCCGGCAATACGGTTCCGCGAACATCCAGCTCTATTCCTTTCGCTGTTTTTTCTCCCAGCACAATGCTGGTAGGTGCATTCGGATTAGAGGCAGGATCAGCAGTCAGCTCATTTCTTTTGATGATTCTGTATACTGACAATGTAGTACTCCACTTGTTTTTGAACCAGTTTCTTTTTATACCCAACTCCAGGTTATTCCCGGTGACCGGCTGCACTTTTCCCCCACTGGTCAATACGCCCGTTTGCGGAATAAACGCCTGGTCGTACAAACCATACAGGGAGGTGTTTGCATCTATAGAACCGCTCAGCCCAACCCTGGGTGTGAAATGTTTGGCGGCCTCATATGGCTCATCTACCCCATATACCTGCTTCACATCTGTATACCTTCCGGCCAGGGTGAGTCGGAGACGATCTTTAAAGAAAGCCAGCTCGTCCTGGACATACAGGCTCGCATACCGCTGTTTCATCACTCCCCAGCCCAATGCAGCCCTTTCTTCTATAGGTGTACTCCTGTCAAACACGGGGTAACCATTTGCAGGAATGCCATAACCCGGTGCAGCAGGATCAAAAAGCTCGTCGGGCGTATCTACATCATGAGACTGTCCCCAATCCGCATAGTAGGTTTTATTGGCAGCGTCTATCCCTGCCAGTAACCGGTGCCGTATACCAGAAGTATAAAACTCACCGTTTAAAAAAGCCTGACCGAGCACCATCGTGCTCTTTGCATCCCATATGCCAAAATTCCGGAGGATCTTTCCATCGTCAGGGTCCACCATAGAGGGCCAGGAGCTCATCCCCTGCTGCAGGTATTTGAAATAAGAGCCCTGCGCGGTAAACTTCCAGTTCTTGTCAAACGAATGTTCAAAGATCACGTAACCGCTATGGTCGTTTATTTTTGTAGCCGGAAGTCCCGGGTTGGTAAAAGTCAAATTCCTTGGGTAGGTAGCATATCCCGTAGGAGAAAATATATAATAAGAACCCACTTCCGTCATATTGGCAAACTGGCCGTTGTATTCAAAAGTAAGCCTGGTATTGTCGTCTACCTGATACGATACTACCGGTGCGATCACATAACGGTTGTTATACTCGTAATCCCGGTGCGAGCCCTTTGCCTGTGCAGCAATATTCAACCTGTACAAAACTTTTTTATCCTTGCTCAATGAACCGTCAAGATCCAGGCTGGTCCTGTAAAGGTTAAAGCTGCCGAGTGTAAAGTTTACTTCGCCTTTATTAGTGCCGGTAGGTTTTTTGGTAACAACATTATATAAGCCGCTGGGGTCGCCGTTGGACAACATAAACCCTGCCGGACCTTTTACAAATTCTATACGGTCCACAAAGCTCATATCTTCCGTAAGCGGTCCCCAGTAAGAAGCCACCACATTAAAGCCATTCCTGAATGCCTGCAATTGAGAACCCCTGGCTACAATATTCGTATACATATCGCCCCAGTGTTCCAGCCGCACGGCACCGCTCACATTTCTTACTACGCCATCACTCATACTGATGATCTGCTGTGCTTTCAGGTCATTGTCATCTATTACCTGTATGTTTTGCGGAACCTCCAGCAGCGGTGTTTTCAACCGTAAGCTGACAGAAGCGTGTTCTGTGTTCTTACGCCCGTTGACCAGCACTTCCTCCAGTTCTGTAGAAGTAGCTTCCAGTTCAAAATTCATATTCAGTGTTTCATTGGCCACAATGGTAAACTGTCTTTTCTGTATGCGGCTGCCCACGGCAGAAACAACAATTTTCCAGGTGCCGGATGGAATATTATTCAGCTCGTAGTCACCGGCAGCGTCCGTGAGGGTAGCGATTGATCTGTTTTCAACCTGAACAGACACACCTTCCACCGGTGCGCCGTCAGAACCGATCACAGTACCCTTCACCCGTGATGACTGGGCAAGAAGAAAAAGAGGAGTGGAAAACCAAAAGATAAAAAACAGCAGCTTTTTAAACATATACCGGGATTTTAACTGGGCGTATTTACCTTCGGTGAAAAAGTTCAAATCTTCGCAGGCGGGTGATACCTAACCTGTAGTATCCGCTTCCGGCCGGTGAGACACCTGCCGGAAAAATTGTATAGAACGAAAACCTGAGCTATTATTGCGGCATTTGTTTATCTCCGATTTTTCCGCAATGAGAATAGTGCTCACCAAAGGGAAATGCACCCGTTTCTAATTGGGCGCAATATTATTTTACTATTACTGTTATCGTTTACCTGATCCGGAAATCCATTTACCTTATCGGGAAAAAGGAGATGAAGATTATTTCAACACTGTTATTGCTTGAACGAAATGAATTGGATTCATCTGAAAATCCCTGCCATGCCTTTGATCAAAAAAGCCATACAGGATCACCTGCATGGCTCTTAAAATTTTATAACAACATTCAGCTTACACCAACCCGGCGCGCCGCAACAACGCCTCGGGATTAGGCTTTCTACCCCTGAACGCAATATATAGCTCCATAGGATCTTCCGTTCCTCCTTTGCTGAGAAGTGTTTTGAATTTTGCTGCAGTAGCAGCATCAAAGATCCCTTTTTCTTTAAACGCTTCAAAAGCATCGGCATCCAGCACTTCCGACCATTTATAGCTGTAATATCCTGCGGCATAACCGCCTGCAAATATGTGGGAGAACGAAGGACTGACCGCCGTCTTCTCAATATTGGGATACAGGGTCGTTTGCTTTATCGTTGTTTTTTCAAAAGCTTCCAGGGAGTCGCTTTCTTTAAACTGATTGGTATGATAGGCCATATCCAGTATGCCGAATGACAATTGCCGGAGTGTCTGGTAGCCTTCCATAAAGCTGGCAGAGGCAACGATCCTGTCTATTTTTTCTTCCGGTAGTATTTCACCCGTTTTGTAATGCCGCGCAAAAGTGGACAGGAAAGATTTTTCGTAACAGTAGTTCTCCATGAACTGTGAGGGCAGTTCTACAAAATCCCAATAAACACTGGTGCCGCTCAGGCTTTCAAATACCGTGTCTGCCAGTATGCCGTGCAGGGCATGTCCGAACTCATGGAACAGGGTCGTTACTTCGTTGAATGTCAGCAGCGAGGGGGTATCTCCGTTAGGACGGGAAAAATTGCCTACCATGCTGATATGCGGACGGTGGTTCACACCAACTTCAACCGACTGATCCCTGAAGGAAGTCATCCATGCACCCGCTCTTTTACCCTTCCTGGGAAACCAGTCCGTATATAACAACGCCTTATGCATCCCGTTCTCCAGCACTTCATATACTTCCACTTCTTCATGATATACTTCAATATCATCCCGTTTTTCAAAACGAAGTCCGTACAATTTCCCGGCGGCATCAAAAGCCGCCTGCTGCACCAGGGGCAGGGAAAAATAGGGCTTTATTTCTTCTTCCGAATAACTGTAACGCGCCACCCGCAGCTTTTCAGCATAGTAGCTGTGGTCATAAGGCATCATTTCCTTAACACCGTCTGCTGCAGCCATTTCTTTCAGCACCTCAATATCCTTTTCGGCAAAAGGGCGCGCCTTCACCAGCAGGTCGGCAAGAAAATCATTTACGATCGGAGGTGCAGACGCCATTCTTTCCTCCAGCACAAAGCCGGCATGGGTATCAAACCCCAGCAACTGTGCCCGCTCCTGCCTTAATGAGACAATTTTTTTTACGATGGATTCATTGTTGCGTTCATTATCGCCGAAAGCCTTGCGCGCATTCGCTATATATAATTGCCGGCGGCGTTCCCTGTTGGTGGCGTAGGTCATAAACGGAACATAACTGGGATACTGCAATGTGAATACCCAACCGTCCAGCTTCCTGGAAGCTGCTTCTGCAGCAGCCATGCCCAGGATAGAATCAGGAATGCCTTCCACATCTGCCTGTTCGGTGAGGTGCAGCCAATAGTCATTGGTATCCTGCAGCACATGCCGGGAAAATTTCACCGTCAGGTTGGCCAGCTCCTGGTCTATCTTCCGGAGCTTTTCCTTATCGGCAGGATCCAGCAGCGCACCGTTACGCGTAAAACGTTTATAGGTTTTATCCAGCAGCCGGGCTTCCTCCCCGGTAAGCGGGGTATTGTCCTGGTTGCTGTGCACTGCTTCTATCCGCCGGAAAAGCTTTTCATTGAGGGTTATATCATTACTGAAAGCAGCCAGTAAGGGTGATACCTCTTCTTTTATTTTTTCCAGGGTATCGTTCGTTTCCGCCGAGGTAAGGTTAAAAAAAACGGAGCTGGCGATATTTAAAGGCTTACCGCTACGTTCCAATGCTGCCACGGTGTTATCGAAGTCAGGGGCCTCCCGGTTATCTGCTATGCGGTTCACTTCCGCCGTTGCTTCCGCAATACCTTTTACGATCTCGTCCTTATAAGCTTCGGAAGGAATTTTCGAAAACGGAACGGATTCAAACGGCGTATGAAAAAGACTGAAAAAAATATTATTCATTGTTGTCTTTTATTGTCAGAGAATGCAAATATACTGGAAGTGCCGGTTGTGGCTTTTCCACCCGTACCATATTCACCTTATTTCAGTATGCCGCGTTCGTTTGCGGTTGCCCGCATGCAGACTTGCCAAAGATTTCAAAAACTACCATTGGAAGCAGTCCAGCACATAGAGGATCCGGAGTCAGAAACTGCAAAGATGCGCGCAGGGGCAACGGGTCACCCAATTGCATGTCCTCACGCAATCTTTCCAGGTCACTGATTTATAGCAGCCTGAAATGACGTTATAAGATTATATCAATTTCAAAGTGCTTGAGTTGCACCGATCGTTTACCCGGCAGAACAGACAAAAATACCCGGACAGCACCTTTACCTTAATATAAAAAAGGTTCCGGATATCCGGAACCCTGTAATATAATGAGTCCATTTGATGGACTGACCAATATCCTGCAACGATCACTTACACATTCAGCAACCAGTTATGCGTATCCGGCATTTCCTTGTCGCGGATGGCAGTTAACCTGCGCTTCACTTCTGTGCTCAATCCCCAGTCTTTCTCCGAGAAGTCCATTACATAGTCGCCATACGCAAGCGTTGAAATATAGGCAATGGTAGCAGCAGTGCCGGTACCAAATACTTCTTTCAGGTTACCTGCTTTATGGGCAGCAATTATTTCGTCTACATTTACCGGTCTTTCTTCTACTTTTCTGCCCATGTCTCTCAACACGGTTATAACACTGTTGCGGGTAACGCCATTCAGGATGGTCCCTTCTTCCAGGGACGGGGTAACAACCGTATCTCCCAATACAAAAAACACATTCATCATCCCTACTTCCTGCAACCATTTATGCTCTACAGGGTCGGTCCACAACACCTGGTCGTACCCTTTTGCCTGCGCTTCGGTAGCTGCCAGCAGGCTGCCGCCATAATTACCGGCATTTTTTGCAAAACCCACACCGCCCTTAACGGCACGGGTATATTTTTCCTCTACCAATATCCTCATGGGACGTGGAAAATAAGGTCCTGCCGGACTGAGAATGATCAGGAATTTATACGTCTCGGAAGGGCGCACTCCCAGCATACAGTCCGTAGCAAACATGAAAGGGCGGATATAAAGTGAATGTTCTTTTTTATTAGGGATCCAGCTCTTATCCACTTCGATCAGCCTGCGCATTCCCTCAATAAATATCTCTTCCGGCACTTCCGGCATATTCATGCGTTGTGCCGACAAATTAAAACGTTTGAGGTTATCGTACGGGCGGAATATAAAGGCATTTCCGGAAGCATCTTTATACGCTTTGATGCCTTCAAAAATGGATTGTCCGTAATGAATGGCCGCCAGTGAGGGGTCTAATGTGAGCGGTTGGTAAGGTAAAATGTCGACGCTTGTCCACTGCCCATCGGCATATTCTGCTACCAACATGTGATCTGTAAAATGTTTTCCAAACGCTAAATTATCCAGGCTAAGATCGCTTAATTTGCTTTTCTTAACTTTTGTAACCTGAATATCCAATGCGGCTACCATAAAAGTTTATTTTTGCTGCAAAGAAACGAAAAAACTTTGCTATTACAGGCCTATTAAATAGTTTATGAGCTTAAAAGGTTTAAAATTATCTTCCGAAACAGTGGCAAGACTGTATACCCTCCCGTTGTTTGCCGAAGATCACCACCCGGCAACAAAAGATGAACCGCCGCCGGACCCTGCGAGGCATACGCCCAAATATATGGGTGATAATGCCGGAAATATCACGGTACTGGTAAACCATAGCGATGCTCCTTACTTGAGCAACGAGTTATTCGAATTTTTTACCGGCGTCCTCAATGCCTGCAAGCTTTCGATGAAAGATGTCGCCCTCTTTAACCTTCACCGGACGCCCGAAAGCTACCAGACGCTGCAGGCAGAGACGCAGCCCGCAAAAATGCTGCTACTGGGTGTAATACCTGATGAGATCGGGCTTCCCATGCAGTTTCCCCATTTCCAGATATATAAACATAATAATATTAGTTACCTTTCCGCCCCCGACCTGGCGGTTATACAGGGGGATAAATCACTAAAATCCGCACTGTGGAAGGCACTACAGGCACTTTTTGAACTATAGCTGAAACTATGCAAAAACTAATTTTCGCTACCTCCAATCAACATAAAGTAAACGAGATCAAGCCGCTGCTGGCAGGAAAATTCGAGTTGATCACCATGCGGGATGCCGGCATTATCATCGACATTCCCGAACCGCACCATACCCTGGAAGAAAATGCAAGGGAAAAATCCGGGACTATTTACCGGCTTACCGGGCTCAGCTGCTTCGGTGAGGATACGGGGCTTGAAGTGGATGCGCTGCAGGGAGAGCCCGGGGTAAAAAGCGCCCGGTATGCAGGCGATGACAGGGATTTTTCCAAAAATGTGGAGAAGCTGCTGCGCAACATGGAGGGCAAAACGGACAGGCGGGCCCGGTTCAAAACTATTATATCATTGATAATTAATGAGGTAGAGCATACATTCGCCGGCATTTGCGAAGGCAGGATCGCTGAGGAACCCAGGGGAACAGATGGCTTTGGATATGATCCTGTATTTGTGCCGGAAGGCGACACCCGGACGTTTGCAGAAATGTCGCTCGAAGAAAAGAACCGGTACAGCCACCGTAGTAAAGCCGTTTCAAAATTGACCGGCTTTTTGTTGACAAATGAAAATTTTACCTGATTTTTATAGAATTTATTTAAAAAGTGTCTGAACAAAGCAACCATATCATACCTGAGAGCGACTTGATAAGAGGATGCCTTGAGGGAGATAGAAAAATGCAGGAGGAACTGTATAAGCGGTTCTCTCCTAAAATGTACGCAGTCAGCCTTCGGTATGCCGGACAAAATGACGACGCACAGGACATCCTGCAGGATGGTTTTGTGAAAGTCTTCAGGAATTTGGGCATGTACCGGGGCGAAGGCTCATTTGAAGGATGGATACGGCGCATTTTCGTAAATACTGCCATTGAGCATTACCGCAGGAAAGCCAATGTATATCCTGTTACCGAAACGCACGAAAATGTAATGGAAGCCAGGGATGCCTCGGCGCTGGATAGTTTAAGCATCAAAGACCTGCAGGCGATCATCCGGCAACTGTCACCTGGCTATAAGACCGTTTTTAACCTGTATGTGATTGAAGGATACTCGCATAAGGAAATAGCGGAGATGATGGGCATCAGCGAAGGAACAAGTAAATCGCAACTGGCAAGAGCCAAAGCTATATTACAGAATATTATCAGGACCTATCAAAAACACTGACCTGAACGAACCCAATGGAATGGAAGGAGAAAATATATAACCACGAAGTACCGCCCCCGGAGCATCTCTGGAACAGGGTGATCCATGACCTGGATAACGGGGATCTTGTGGTATTTAAGCAAAAGCTCTTCCATACAGAAGAACAGCCGCCGGAAACGGCATGGGATAACATATGTCGTGACCTTGAGCATGGAGACCTGGTAGTATTTAAACAAAAACTTTTTGACGCGCAGGAACCCGTTCCGTATAACGCCTGGGGCAATATTCAGCAAATGCTGCATGAACCTAAAATAGTGCCCCTCCGTAAAAAGAATGGCCTGCTGTTCAGGGCGCTGGCAGCGGCGGCATTTATAGGGGTCATGTTCGTTGCGGTCAACCAGCTTATCTTCAAAGAAGATGTGCCGGAAAATGTGACTTCAGAAAAAAATACTTCCCTTCCCCAAAAAGAGGAACAGAAGCCCGTTGCCACAGAAAGCCCCTCCGGGCAACCGGAAAATAACCCGGGCACTCCCCGGTACACCATTGCATCCAACCAGGTCATCGGTAAAGGCAGCAACAAAACCACAGAGAGCGATCATCTTTATGCATATGAGCCCTTTAGCAGGAACCCTTCTCCTATCTCCATAGAAAACAAATCTTTTACAGACCGGATGGATATGAC
>CAKSVK010000016.1 GCA_934502905.1 uncultured Chitinophagaceae bacterium | reverse complement strand
ATCTTACTACGCACAACATTCCGTTTGATGCTATCAACGAACATCCGCCTTTTTACACATCTCCCGGCAGGAAAGTATACGCAAATGTTTACCTCGATGACCGTGCCGGTCTGCTGCAGGTGTATAACGATTTAATTTATTTAACCGAAAATATATAAAGCTATGAACCCACTGTTATTAACCGATGGATACAAACTGGATCACAGAAGGCAATATCCCAAAGGAACAACCCTGGTATATTCTAACTGGACGCCCAGAAAAAGCAGGATCGCCGGCATAGACGAAGTAGTATTGTTTGGACTGCAATATTTCATTAAAAAATATATCCTGGAAGATTTTGAAAAGGATTTTTTCAAACAACCCAAAGAGAAGGTCGTAGCGGAATACCAGCGCCGCATCAACAACTACCTGGGAGAAAACCAGGTAGGCATCCAACACATCGAAGATCTGCATGACCTTGGTTATATTCCGATGGTCATAAAAGCGGTACCAGAGGGAAGCGCGGTGCCGGTACGGGTGCCCATGTTTACCATATATAATACGTTGCCGGAATTTTTCTGGCTGACGAACTATTTTGAGACCCTGTTATCCGCGGTGATCTGGATGCCCTGCACATCCGCCACCATCGCAAAGCAATACCGGAAAATACTGGATGGGTTTGCTGCCGAAACATCTTCTGCGCCGGGTTTTGTCGACTGGCAGGGGCATGATTTTTCTATGCGGGGAATGGCGGGTATAGATGCGGGGTTGAGCTCTTCCGCCGGCCACCTGCTGAGCTTCACCGGTACGGATACAGTGCCGGCTATAGATTTCCTGGAGCAATATTATAATACCGATTCCGATAAGGAACTTATTGGAGGGTCTGTAGCAGCTACGGAACACTCGGTCATGAGCATGGGCACAGTGGAGGATGAGCTGGGAACATTCAGAAGGCTGATCACCGAAGTATACCCCGGAGGTATCGTTTCAATTGTATCTGATACCTGGGACCTGTGGAAAGTGTTGACGGTATACCTGCCGGCATTAAAAAATGAAATAGCCGGCAGGAACGGTAAGGTCGTGATCAGGCCCGACAGCGGGGATCCGGCAGATATTATCTGCGGAAACCCCAACGGTAAAAACGAAAATGAAAAGAAAGGAGTTATTGAGCTGTTATGGGATGTTTTTGGCGGAACCGTCAATGACAAAGGCTACAAAGAATTACCACCGTACATCGGGGCTATATACGGCGACAGTATTACGCTGGAACGGGCGACCAGCATCTGTGAAAGGCTGAAGGCAAAGGGATTTGCTTCTACCAACGTGGTATTGGGTATAGGTTCCTATACTTATCAGTACAATACCCGCGACACTTTTGGGTTTGCTATGAAAGCAACCTACGGAGAAGTAAATGGCATGGGCAGGGAAATTTATAAAAATCCCGTAACCGACGATGGCGCTAAAAAATCAGCAAAGGGTTTATTGAAAGTGGTAAAGGAAAATGGCAGGTTCAAACTGATAGACCGGGTAGACTGGAAGGAAGAACAAACCGGCGAATTGAAAGAGGTGTTCAGGGACGGCAGGTTGCTGGTGGACCAGACGCTGCAGGAAATAAGGAACAATTTGAGAATGAGGTAAGGTGAAAATGTAGAAATGAATCACAGATGTTCCATCGCACCAGCTATCGCTATTGTGCTCCCGTGGTATCCTTTGATCTCAATGGGGTACTGTCAGCTGTTATCTTATGGTAGAAAAAGAATTCCTGATTGAGGTTCCGGCAATTTTTTATTTCTTTTGTATCTATAACATTTTAACATGCGTTTTGCGCTATTGCTGGCTTGTACACTCACCTTTCACCTTTTTCTATGGGGACAGTCTACCCTTGATAAACAATTGGTGCTGCTCACCAGGGTCATTGAAAAAAATCATTATCAGCCTGCAATTATAGATGATACATTTTCCTCCCAGGTATTTAACAGGTTACTCAACACGCTTGATCCTTTATCTGTTAGTTTCACGTTAGAAGATATCAACAAACTGGAACCTTTCCGGTATCAAATAGATGATGAGATGCGCGGCAAGAAGCCTCTGTTTGCACAACAACTGGCAATGCTGTTTGAAAACCGGCTTAGAAAAATGCTGCCCATCATTGACAAGCTGGAAGCCAGGCCTTTTGAGTTTGATTCTCCCGATTTTTTTATCGAAAAGAAACAGGATTTTCCGGCTGATGAAAAAGCCAGTGAGCAAAAGATATACCGGTACTATAAAATGAAGGTACTGGAACATATTACAGATGAACAGATCGATAATGCAGCTATCACAAAATCGTTGGTGCAGCAGATGGAAGCTGCTGCAAGGAAAAAGGTTCTCCGGAATGCAAAAGCAAAAATTGAGTACTACCTGAGCAATGGTGTAGTCAAACAGGTAGAAGACACCTATTTACAAATAATTGCCAGTAATTACGATCCCCATACCAACTTTTTCGGACCGGAAGAAAAGAAGCAATTTGACGAGGCTTTGAGCAGTGAAAATTTCAGCTTTGGATTTTCTTTGAAGCTGGAAGGAGGTAAATGCCTGGTACAGTCGCTTACACCCGGCGGGGCGGCCTGGCGAAGCGGGAACATTCACAAAAACGATGAGGTAACAGGTATAGTAGCAGATGGCAAAAATATTCAGATGGATGGGATACATGCACCGTTTGTTTTGAATGAACTGGAAAAGGCCTCTGTTCAAAAAATAACGGTTACGGTCACCTCTGCTGATGGGATCACCCGTTCAGTAATGCTTCAGAAACAGCAGCAACAAAACGAAGAAAACACAGTAAGGGGATATATTTTAAACAGTAATGTGAAAGCCGGTTATATCGCTCTTCCGTCATTTTATACCGAATGGGGAAATAACGGCAGCAGCAGTTGCGCGAATGATGTAGCCAAGGAAATAGTAAAATTAAAACGGGACGGTATTGCCGGATTGATCCTTGATTTGCGGTATAACCAAGGGGGAAGCCTTCAGGAGGCATTGGAGCTGATGGGAATTTTCATAGATGTTGGCCCCGGCTGTCTGGTACGGGATAACCTGGGTGGCACCACTGTTTTAAAAGACCCGAACCGGGGAACCATGTACGATGGCCCGTTGGTCATCATGATCAATGGGCAGAGCGCCTCGGCCTCAGAGCTGGTAGCGGGTACGCTGCAAGATTATAAGAGAGCATTGATCGTTGGTAGCAGAAGTTTTGGCAAAGCCACTATGCAGGCTGTTTACCCCCTGGATACTACGTCAACCCTGTTATCGGCAGACAGTGAATTAGCCAGATTATATGGTTATGTAAAAGTAACCGGTGGCAAGCTTTTCAGGATCACGGGTAAAACGGTCCAATTAAACGGCGTAACGCCTGATATAATATTACCGGATGCTTTTCATGCAGTAGCCTACACTGAAAGGTCGTTTCATAATGCAATGACTGCCGACACCATAGTAAAAAAAGTAGTATTTAACTCCTTGCCCGGCTATAAAACGGAGGTATTATCTGCCAATAGCAAAACCAGGGTTACAGGCAATGCATTTTTTAACTCGCTAAACCAGTTTCTGGAAGCCGTCAAAAACAGGTCGGATACAATTCCGCTCGAATGGCAGGCATATATTGCACGGGAGAAAAAAGCAGCTGTTAACAATATAAAGATCGCCGGCGAACAAGATACATATACTGTCAGCAACAACAGCTTTGACACGAACCTGATACGACTGGCAGATTACCTGGAAGAGAGGGAGGCAGAAGCGCGCCACAAGATCAGGCAGGATCATTATATAGGTGAAGTGCTTTCTATTATCAACGATATTATAAAAAACCCTTAACAATGAAGTATTACAGCAGGCCCTTTATCCTTATAGCACTGTTCATATCCTGGACACCACTGACATATGCGCAGGAGGATAGCTCCGTCACCTCCCTGAATACCATAAATATAGCGGTAGGTAAGATATCCGAAAAATACCTGTCCTATATGAGCACGGTAGCACACAATAATAATAAAGCTAAAAAAGCACAGAAGAAACGGGACGAAATGCTGAATCAGATCATTGATTCAAGAGCGGACGTAATGGGCGTTCCGGGATATAAAGGCGATAAGTCACTGAAAGAGGCCACGCTTGAATACCTGAACCTCACCCATGATGTAATGAATGAAAACTATGCCAAAATAGTCAACCTGGAAGAGATAGCAGAACAAAGCTATGACAATATGGAAGCTTACTTGCTGATGCAGAAAGCGGTAAACGACAAGATGAATGATGCCAATGAAAAGCGTCATTTGAAAACAAAAGAGTATTGCAGCAAATACAATATCGAGCTGATTGATAAAGGTGACGAATTGAGCAGGAAAATGAAGAAGCTGAACGATGTATCGGAATATCAGAACGAGATTTACCTTATTTTCTTCAAATGTTCCGTACAGGAGAACAATCTGCTGGAAACCATGAATACTAAGAATGTGACATCGCTGGAACAAATTAAAAATGCGATGGTCAAATATGCGGACGAGGGGCTTGCAAAACTGGATACAATCAAAGGATATAACGGAGATATGCTGTTGAAAAATGCCTGCCGGTCGGCTATGGAGTTTTTTAAATCAGAAGCCGACAAACTATCTGTAATCACTGATTTTTTTATGAAGGAAGAAGCATTCGAAAAGATCAAAAAGAACTTTGAAACCAATCCTTCTGCGCGGGACAATAAGACGGATATCGATAATTATAATAAGGCTGTCAACGAAGTAAACCAGGCTTCCAGGCAGTATAACCAAACCAATCAGCAGCTATATGAAAAGCGGAAAAAGGTATATGAAAACTGGAACAATGCAGTAAAAACCTATATGGACCGCAATATACCTTACGCAAAATAAACGGAACCGGACAAAAAGATGCAGGCGTCAATGACGCCTCTCTTCCATTATCATCTCCGCTGAATAGGCTCCCCAACTGCCTCATTATAGGCGGGCATCCCTGACCGGATCCCATCTGCACGTGAAGACACGTGCGGGGGCACGCGACTTTCCAAATAGCCTGGTTACAGTTGATTTATATTATGCGTTATTGGCACGGACAAAGAACGGGGTTCATCACCAACGCTAACCAGGCGGCATGTCATTGTTCACAGCAACAACTTTCCGTTCAGCACCGGCATATAAGCGTTACCTGCTTAACAATTCCTCTGCAATATGACGGTATTCCGCTTTTTGCTTGCTGTACTCTTCTTCACCTGTACCCGGACCGTTAAAGCCACTATGTATAGAGCTTATCCTGCCATCGCGACCGATAAATATGGTGGTCGGAAAGGCAGGGATCTTGTTGATCTGCGGTAACGTTTTTTCTGTCCGGAGGGTATCTCCCACCGCCACCGGCGCTATCAGCACCGGGTAGTTGATCTTCAGCCTGCGGATAAAATTTCTCACTGCCGCCTGCGATTTCGTGAAATCTTCTGTATGTTCATAAGACAGTCCTATTATTTCCAGTCCCTGGTCCCTGTATTGGTTATACATTTCGATGAACAACGGCGCTTCGTCCAAACAATTCGGACACCAGCTGCCCAATATCTGCAGGATGATCACCTTGTTTTTATAACGTTCATCGTTGATGGAAACCGGGTTGCCGTCCGAATCTTTAAAGGTGAAGTCCAGCCGGGGCTCCATGCCTTCTTTTACATGGGCGGCTGCAGAAGCGTCGGGTAGCACCGCATTGTCATCTCTAACGGCATGCCATACCTGGGTGGCAGGGCCGGCGCCGGTATAAAACGCTCCGTTCTGAATGCTTCCGTCTTCACCTACCTTTGCCCGGAACAATTGTGCATATCCTCCGTCGAAGCCGGACAGCTTCAGCGAATCCCCGTCTACCACTCCTTCCAGGTACCTGTAATCCCCATAAGGGGTAAGAAAGGAACCGGTGAGCTTATTACCCGATTGCGCAAATACACCTACAGAGGGCATGGAGCGGCCAGCAGTATCTACAAAGTTCACCGCCCAGCGACCGGATACATCAGCAGGCCTGGTCTTGCTTTTAATCTTAAAGCGGTAAGACTCATTATTCCGGGCTGTGAACGGGATCACAACATGCCTGTCAGCAAGCGTTTTGATCCAGGTTCCTTCCAGCCTGTCTTTACCCCTTGCCTTTACCCTGAACTGGGAATCAAAAAAAGGCATTTTAATAATAACAGAGTCTCCCTTCTTGCTTACATCATCTACTTCCAGGCGATCTCCTGCGTTCAGTATAAATAATTTTGTTGTATTATCCTTATGCACAACTTCAAAATTGATGACAATTGCATTTCTGTCAGACCGCAAAAGCTCTCCGCGCCATATACCTTTCCTGATAATTTCCTGCGACTGTGCAAATTGTAATGAGAACAAACCTGCCAATACAATGTATAATCCCTTCATTAATTAAAATTTATTGCAAATATAGTCTAGTAATATTATAGACTGTTTTGTTTCTCCAAATTTTCCAGCATATCGCGGGTCATCCCTTCCAGTCCGTATTCATGCTTCCAGCCCCAATCCTGTCTGGCCACTGTGTCATCGATGCTCTGCGGCCAGCTGTCAGCAATGGCCTGCCTGTAATCCGGCTGATAGGATATTTCAAATTCGGGGATATGGTTTTGGATCTGCCGGGCGATCTCCGCCGGCGAAAAGCTGATGCCTGCTATATTATAGGAAGTACGCACGGATATTTTCCTGCTGTCGGCTTCCATCAGCTCAATGGTAGCCCTGATGGCATCCGGCATATACATCATCGGCAGGTAAGTATCCTTATTCAAAAAGCACTGGTATTTTTTTTCCTCGATCGCCCCATGAAAGATCTCTACGGCATAGTCCGTTGTGCCCCCACCGGGAGATGACTTATAGCTGATCAGTCCCGGATACCGCAGGCTCCTCACGTCTACTCCATAACGTTGGTTATAATATTTGCACCAGAATTCGCCCGCGTATTTACTGATACCATATACAGTAGTAGGTTCAATAATGGTTTGCTGCGGACAGTTTTTTTTAGGAGAGGTAGGCCCGAATACGGCAATGCTGCTAGGCCAGTACACCTTTGACAGCTTTTCTTCGCGGGCAATATCCAGCACATTCAAAAGGCTTTGCGTATTCAGATGCCAGGCTAATCCGGGATTTTTTTCACCGGTGGCAGAGAGTATAGCCGCCAGCAGGTAGATCTGCGTGATGTTCTGGCGTATGACCTGCACGTGCAGCATTTCCTTGTTCATCACATCCAGCGAAACATACGGTCCTGTGCCATGCAGCAAAGGATTTTCCTCCCTGAGGTCGGATGCTACCACCTGTGCATTGCCATATATTTTTCTTAAAGCCAATGTAAGCTCCACCCCTATCTGGCCGGAGGCACCAATAACCAGTATTTTTTCCTTTACCATTAGACCTGCAATTTTATAATAATCTATTGCACATACAGCATATCTGCTGCATATTAAAATGATTTATGCAAAAATAATTGGTAAGTCGGTCAAAAAAATTTACTTTCCTCTTCAAATTCCACTTCTATGCTACAGACAAACAAAAAGAAATTTTTTGTGGGGCTGGTATTATGCGCTATCCTGATGATAGGCGTTGCCGCTACCACACAGGACACACCAAAACCGAACCTCAAAGTACTTCCTAAAAACATTAGTCACGAAGACTTGGAGCGTATCATGAAGGAGTTCAACGTTTCGCTCGGGGTAAAATGCAACCATTGCCATGCTCCTTCCAAAACCGCGCAAGGCAAGCTGGATTTCCGGAGTGATGAAAAGCCCGAAAAAGAAACTGCCCGCGCCATGATGAAGCTGACGGCAAAAATCAATAAAAAATATTTTGGTCACGATGTAAAAAACGGCGGCGATGCGCCAATCACCTGCATTACCTGCCATAACGGGAAAGCACATCCTGAAAGTAAGATTGAGCTACCTCCTCCACCTCAACAATAAATGAACGGTTAACATATATCCGGGGGCTGCCAAGCAGCCCTTTTTTTAATCCTTTTATTATTTACGGACAACTGTGAACGGCCCCCACCCCGTTACGTGTCTCCACGCAATGTTCTCCCGGCAACAACTTACACACTTATTCTATAAACAACATAGATTGTAACCGGGCAGGACCGCCCTGTTATTGAACCGTGCAAACCGGCTCTTGTATAAGCCCAACAAGCATCGCCCGCGAAAAAAACGACACAAAAGAGGAATGCATCAGGAAAACCAAAGGAACTTTTTAATTGACTTCTATGCCATACCGATTTTGGCAACCATCTCTTTCATCAGGGAAGCATCCTCTGTCCCCCCGTCATGAATACCTATGCTTCGTAGATTATATTGGTGCAACAAGAGCAATATCCGCTCCACACCGGCATATCCGTAATTTTTGGCTGCAGCCATATAATCTTTTATGAAATAAGGATTTACACCGATAGCGGCTGCAGCGGCTTTATCATCTCCCTGGATACCAAAAAGCATGTATACTTTACTGAAAAAATTGTAGATAGCCGGCAGCACCAGCTGAATAGGACCTGCCTTGGGATTCGATTCAAAATACTGGATGATCTGGTATGCTTTGGCGAAATCCCTTCGCTGTAAAGCATTCTGCAATTCGTACACGTTGTATTCCCTGCTTACGCCCACATGTTCCTCAATATCTTCCTCCGTAATGCTTTTTTTACCACCCAGGTTCAGCAACAGCTTGTCTACTTCATTGTTGATGCGGCTGATATCATTCCCTATATGTTCTGTCAGTAAAATAGTGGCTTTCGGGTTAATGTTGTATCCCTTAGATGCCACCAGGTTGCTGGTCCATTCCGGCAGCTGATTGTCATACATTTTTTTTGTCGACAGCAAAACAGATTGTTGTTTTAGCAACTTTGCTAGCTTGCTTCTTCCATCTACTTTTTTCTCCTTATAGGCCACCACCAGGATGGTAGAAGAAAGTGGGCGTTCGATATAAGCTTCCAGCTTTTCCACATCGCGCATATGCTGGGCTTCCTTCAGTATCACCACCTGCTTATCCGAGAGCATGGGATAACGGCGGCAGGCGTTGACCACATCCGCCCAGTTGGCATCTTTTCCGTAAAAAACAGAGAGATTGAACCCCACCTCCGCCTCAGATAGGATGGAATGCTCCGCGTAATTTACCAGGATATCGATGTAATAGGGCTCTTCCCCCTCAAGCCAGTATACAGGCTTAAAGCTCCCCTTTTTCCAGTCTGCTAGTATTTTTTCCGCACTCATAATTATGCTGCAAAGTAGCTCAAAAACCCGGAACCGGGTTTTGATAAAATATTAAACGATCACTATTTTATCGTCCAGGTAAGGAAGATTTTTAAACCGCAGGAGGATATTGGCAACCGTTGCCACGTCTTTTTGACAATACACAACAATACGCGGGAGGTTTTTCTCGTTGTAATAAACATCCTGTACCATGCTTCCGTCAATATCATCCTTGGGAGTGCTGATACCCAGCACGGCGGCCAGGAGCTTGAGTGATATATAGTTTTTATAATCACCGAATTTCCAAAGCTCCAGGGTGTCCAGAAGGTTGGTTTCCCAGGGCTTTTTTCCGTACAGTTGTAAACAATCCGGCAGCACTACCCTGTTAATGATCATCCGGCGACAAATGTAAGGGATATCAAATTCCTTGATATTATGACCGGCAAGTGTAATTATTCCCCGCTTTTCATGAAAACTGTTCAGCAGGGATACAAATTCGTTTAACAAAACCTGTTCATTATCACCGCTAACAGACTTGATTTTAAAATGGATATCCCCATCCGGTTCATGGTAAAAAAAGCCACAGGAAATACATATAATTTTGCCAAATTCAGCCAGTATCCCGGCTCTTTGACCATAGTATTCCTCCGTCGAAAAATTTTCTGGCATGGTTTTGGAAACCTTCTCTTCCCAAAGCTCCTGCCATGGCAACGGCAAGCGTTGAAAATCAGGGGCTCCGGGAACCGTTTCTATATCAATAACCAGTACCTTTGTAAGGTCAATTGAGCTGAGCATGTTCTCAAATTTTTATAAAAAAGCAAATAAACACTAAAAATAGACACTATGAGCGCTTCAAATTATCCCTCTACATCGGGATACCCCCAACCCCCGAAAAAAGATAACCGTGGCATTATTTACGGTGTATTAATTGCCGCATTGTTAGGAACCTGGGGGTACATTATTTTCGATAAAAGTAAAACCAAAGAAGTAATCCAGCAAAAGGATATTCAGTATGCTTCCCTGGATTCTGTAAGGACCCAGTTGGCTACAGACTATGAAGCAGCAGAAATACGCCTTGACAAAATGACTTCTGAAAACACAAAGCTGGACAGCCTTGTTAAAACAAGAGACAAGGAAGTTACAGAAATGCGGTCCAGGATCAAAACACTGATCAGCAAACAAAATGCATCGGCAGCAGACCTGGCGGAAGCACGCAGACTGATCAACTCCTTGAACGGAAAAATTGAAGAGTATGTAAAGGAAATTGAGCGCCTGACCGGTGAGAACATCCAACTGCAGGCAGACAAAGATCAGTTGACCACTGAAAAGCAGGAGTTGACGACTTCACTGGATCAGAAGTTGACTGAAAACAAAGACCTGACCGGCAAGGTGGAAGTAGGTTCTACCCTGAACGCTACCAACTTCCATATTGCAGCGATCAACGAGAAGAAAGGTGGTAAAGAATCTGAAACTTCAAAGGCAAAAAGAGCAGACAAGTTCCGCGTGTCTTTTGATGTAGAAAACAGGCTGGCTTCAACCGGTACCAAAGATCTGTATGTGATCGTTACCAATCCTGAAGGCGGTATTGTTAAAGAAGAAGGACTGGGCTCCGGCTCTCTGAATACCAGGGAAGACGGTGATAAAGACTATACAAACAAGGTTTCTATCGACTACGAGCAAGGCAAAAAGAAAAATGTAAGCTTCGATTTGAAGCAAGCTGAAAAATATACAAAAGGAACTTACAAGGTAGAAGTTTATGAAAACGGCTTCAAAATTGGTGAAGGAACTGTAACACTCAAGAAAGGTGGCATTTTCGGATAGAAGAGTTTCATACATATATACAATAAGGTTGCCAGGAATGATCCCGGCAATTTTATTTGTGGCAAGCTCGTAGTTGACAACTGCATATATCGCGGCCCGCAGGAAGGACTCAGGAAAGAGGATAAAAACCTGAAGCCTGTGCCCTGGAACTTACGGTCTGAAACCTGTCTTTCCCGGCTTACCACTTCCCTGCTCCCTCATTCCGGCTATCCAGTATAAAGCGCCAATTGCCATCTTCCTGCTTCTTCCAGATAGTAACATAGCTGCCGGTATACAGCGAATCTGTAAACTCCATCTCATAAGTGCCGAACGTATATCCCATCCCCATATCCCCGGAAATATCTCCTCCCTTCGGCTCCCAACGAAGCACAACCGCAGAGTCATTCAAGGCGCTGAGCTTATCCACCGCATCAGCCCCCACCCACGGCAGACTGCCTGGGCGTAACATGACAGCATCGTTCTCTATATATTCCATAAAAGCCCGTCGTAACCCTACCTCCTCAGATCGTCGGGAAAAGTCTGCATCGGCTTGCAACATGCTGTTATAGGCCGCTATGCGCTCTCTTTCTTTTTTGAAATCAAATTGAGATCTGAGATCACATGAGCCCAATGCCAGCAACATAAAGAACAAACAAATTGTGTTTTTATACATACCTGCAAATTTACGCGGGAAAGCCGACGGAGACATCGAAAACGACAGGAAAATCATCGGTGCGTTAAAATGGATTAAAGATATCCATTGACGGTATGGTGATGCGGAAAGAAAAAGCTGACCGGCAAGTCATTTAATTTTTTAAAAGGGCTGACCCAAAAGCACGGCGTTGCTTCTCCGTTGTAGCGGATAAGCAATCTCAAATACTTACATCTTTATCATTGGAACGCTCTTTCTTTGCGACCATTTGTAGTATTTTCCGGCGGGTTTTGCGTATTGGATTATGTAAGGTCAGACTTCTTGTCATACTCCAATGACCGGGACCCGGCCTGACCGGGCACCGTCAATTACGATCCACATCTTTTTAATCAGTCTTTGATTTAGTAAGTCCCAGAAACGCTGCAACAGCCAGGATAATCAAAAAAGATAACCGCACAAGGCTTAATATCTCCCACTGCTTTGCCCGCTTTATTAAGGAATCATCAATGTATTCTGAATAAGGAGTGCCGGTTATGGCAATGAGCTCAGGAACGAAATAAGCAAATGTGATGATCAATACGATTACATAACCAACAGATGTGATAAGAAGATAAACTTTGGCGCCGGTTTTCCTGAACGGAATAATAGCAGCAGCCAGCAACACTAAAGTAACAGGATGTATGGCTATCCAGAAAGGAGTAGGATTTAATCCATATGTTCCCTGGAACATACTCAGGGAGGCAGGCGGAGCAGCGCTCCATCGGGGCACTACAGCAATATGCTCATAAATGGCCGCCCCTACCACAACAGCGAAAGAAAGACAGGCGAATGCGTAAATAATGTTTTTGAAGTTCATAAACGAAATGATTGATTGATTTAATAATTGATTGGATGCATATAGAATAATAATGCTGCGGATGCAGAAGGGGCCGCTTTATAACTTCTCCTTTACAAAAGGATCATATTCTTCATAATAGCTTTTGTATCCGAAAAGCCGCAGCGCCGGGGCCATGACAAAGCCTATAGCTTTCTGCATAAACACCGGCGGGCCATCTGCCGCATAAGAATCAAAGCCGTTGGTCTGGAACATAGCCATCCTGAAAGCTATACCCGGTTCCTTTTCAAACCCCGGGTGGCTGTCCATTATACCATATACCTGTAAAAGATTAAAGGCAAATTTTTCAGGAAAGGCAATGGCGCTCTTGGTATGTATAGTATCCGCAGTTTCATTGTAAGGCTTGTGTGGGGTACCTTTAGGAATATGCAATACGTCGCCCGGGCGGATTTTCTTTATTTCTCCGTTCACCCATAGTGTCAGTTCTCCATTCTCTACTTCAAAAGTTTCGTCAAAATCTGTATGAATATGCCTGGGAGGGCCTCCGGCAAAGGGCCCTATCACCGACTGGCAGTACACAAAGCCATTCTCCTGCTTCAAAACAATTTGCCGGACCCCCTCGGCTTTGCTATAAAATTCCTGTCCGGGTCTGAACCATGTAGAAACAACCGGTTTCTTTTCGGGAAATACAACCCGGTGCAATAAATAACCAATGACCAAATAAGAAACGATAAAAACGAGCAAAAACATAGCTGCCTTTTTTAAGATTTTAGTTTGCATAATTTCTTTTATTAAATTAAAAATGTGGTAAGACGATTGACATGTAGTTATTTGAATAATCCCTTTCCGCTGGTAGTGGTTTTAAAGCCGCTATTGATGCTCCAGCTGTTGGTAATGCCGGCGCCGACAATGGTTCCTCCTATTTTTATGCCCGGTCCCAAATTAATAGGGTTGCCTGATACGGATACTTCACCTGTGGCCTTCACGCCAAAATCGGCAAACTGCTTATTGTTGTCAAACGTAATAAACACCTGTTCCTTGAGTGTTGCTTTTATGCCTAAAAACTCGGCTTTGGTTGCCGGACCAACCAGTAAGGTTGATTTCCCGGATTTGAATTCATACTCATAAGCACCTGCAATGCTGCTGCCTGCTTCAATGGCGTATTTGCTGCAATCCACACTTACCGACATACCATTAAAATCAACTTTCGCATTCAGCCATGCAGGGCAATTGATTCTCCAGTTCCTGTCGCTTTCGATAAGGCTGTCCAGTGCTGCCTGGCTATAGGGTTTAAAACATTCCGGCAGCATATTATTTACTTCCCAAAGCGGAAAAGATACCATTGCCACGGATAAATAATTGAAATAACCCGCAACGGCATTGTATACTACGGCCTGGTTGCTCGGACTGGGGTCTAACTGCACAATCTCCACCAACTGGTTGATGTAGGATTTCCATCTTGTTTCCCCCTTTTTGATGATGGGCTGTACATAAGCTCCTGTCTGGTAAATCAACTTATCCGCTATTGGTTGCTTCAGCTCCCTGCAGCATTTTATTTCGTATGCTTCCATAGCTCCAATGCCGGTGCCGGCCGGTGCCGGCGGACAATTCTGCTGATTCAGTATATTATAGTGATGAGTAAGCATATCCCGGATATTGTCATAGTCATTTTGCGTAAGCGCAGATAAATATTCCGGTGTAAATTCTTCCTGCAGCTCTTCCAGCATGGCATTTACCAGGTCGGTATACAATCCATGGCGCTGGTTGCCCATTTGAGCAGTATAACCGGTTGAAATTTTTGTGGCATGATTCATCCAGTTCAGTTGTTCCGCCTGTATGCTGGCGGCATACATTGAAAAGAATGCCCGGGTTTCCGAAATTTCCTGTGCTGTTGCAGGCAGGGTTGGAAAAGCAAATTTGCCCATAGTGATCTCTTCAAAATGATTTTTTTCCGGGCGGCCGCTGAGCCGTTTTCTGCGCTGTATAATGGCACGCAGGTCAAACTTTCTACCCATCTTATAGGCCATTGCCAGCGTACTGCTGCGCGTAGCCACAACCAGCTCTCTTTCAAAATATTTCATGGCAGCATCATATTCTTTTTTGAAATAGTGGAGCATGCCCATGCTGTGATTGGCTTCGATATTCAGGGAGTCTATCGAAAGACATTGATTAAAATAAGCGGCTGCTTTCAGCATATCGCCAAGCCCCATAAAGCTTTGCCCGAGATTGTTGAGCACCGTGCTGCTGGCGGGAATTTTTTGCAGGCAATATTGTAGAACCGGAATGGCTTTATGCCCGTCGCCATACAGGTTCAGCATAGCGCCCAGGTTGTTAAGCAGCAGCAGGGAGTCCGGAACGTTGGCAGCAGCCTGCAGCATCATTGCTACAGCGCTTTCAGGGTTATCTCCATAAAAACTCAGGATGGCTTTTTCATTGATCGACTCTACCGGAAGTGTATTGACCGCCTCTTCTATTTTTTTTATTTCAGGGGCCGGCATTCCCTTTTGTATTTGCTGTGCCGATTGCTGCAATGAGCTCACCAGCTCAGCGCGGGTAAGCGGCTGTGACGGCAGCAGGTTCAGGCGCTGAACATCTTTTACCGGAGGTTTTACAGAAGTACCCGGCAGTGGGGATATATCAACAGAAAGATTGTTTTTATCTGCAATAGCCAGCGCTTTTTCACCGGCTTCCTTTATCATCTTTTGCTTATATGCTTCCAGTTCTGCCGGGGTCATTTTTTTAAGTTCCCCATAGTCGGGGTGTTGTTGCGCAGTAGCCGCAACGGTGACAATGAAGCCGGCGAGGAAAAGAAAAATTTGTTTTAACATGATTCAGAATTTTGATAAATGCGGATGTAAATTAGACAGGGCTATACCTGCGGGGAATGTGGCATGCGATGAAACGGAGAAATAAGCGAACGAAGTTTAGATGGAGGTGGATGAGAGCATATCCCGCCATATCAAAAAATGGAAAGATATTCAACAGGCAATATTATAAACACAGTGTCCCATTGCTATACTGGTCATTGTCGGGTCGAATATTAGTCTCCACAACAAACTTTTGGTTGCCTCTCGGGGTGAGAAACCTGTTATTCTTAATTCCCTTTACCGGTTGCTTCATCCAAGATTCTCTCCGTTTGATAACAGCCATGCTTTTTTCCGCTTCCTGTCATTTTCATATTTGCAGCAGAAAAACAAATACGCATGAACAAAAAAATTTTTATGCTCCTCTTAGCAGCCTGCCCGGCGGTGATACAGGCACAGGCAGATTGGCTGAATAAAGTCAATAGTAAAATTAAAGCCAAAGCAACCGCCCGTACTGAACGAAAAATTGACCAGGCTATTGATAACACACTTGATATAATAGAAGGGAAAAAACAACCTGCTAAAAAAAAGGAACCCGTACAGGAAAGTATAAGCGATACATCCGTTACCGGAAAAAGACTATACATAAAGTATGATTTTGTCCCTGGTGAAGAAGTGATCTACAGCAATGATTTTTCGACTGACAACATGGGTGAGCTGCCCACCGGCTGGAACAGCAATGGCACAGGCGCCGTAGTAACGTTGGATGCATTTGGTGGCAACTGGATGCAATTGTATCAAAACACAGCCTATCTCGCCGACAATACTGTATCCTTTACGGAGAATTGCACGGTTGAATTTGACCTCGTGCTGCACCGCACCAATCCGAAAGCGCCGTTCCCTGAATTAACCTGGGGTGTGTTATCCTCCGGAAGCTTATCGCCTGGCGATAATGTATTGTTGAAAAACTATACGGCCACATTTGCCACCGAAATGAATATCCAGCCTTCTGAAAACAGCAACGCCTCCGTTCACCTGCAAACATTTGCTGACGGGGCAGCATATATAAAAACTGATATTAAA
Organism: uncultured Chitinophagaceae bacterium; assembly: GCA_934502905.1. Classification (GTDB taxonomy): domain Bacteria; phylum Bacteroidota; class Bacteroidia; order Chitinophagales; family Chitinophagaceae; genus Agriterribacter. The sequence goes on along the minus strand of CAKSVK010000016.1, from coordinate 17,135 downwards.
AAGCCGGTTGCCAGGGTACAGGCATTTAATGAAATCATTCATGTAGCCATGCAGGTACAAAAAGAAAGGCTTCGCATCTGGTTCAATGAAGAGAAGCTGTATGATTTGCCAAAAGCAATTGTTGCCGGAGCAAACATCAACCAGCTCTATTTTATCGTAAAAAGATATGGCGGGCCGGAAGAAGAAGTAGGATATGCCATCAGCAATATCAAAATCGCAAAGGGCCTGCCGGATACAAGGCATAAACTGGTGGAGGAAGGAAGGTTTTCCACTACCGGCATTCGATTCAATACTAATTCATCTGCGCTGTTGCCGGAGAGTAACGGTGTATTGCGCGAAATAGCAGCCGTTCTTACCAAAAACCCGGAGCTGAAAATAAATATTATCGGGCATACGGATAGTGATGGAGATGAAGCTGCTAACCTCGAACTGTCAGAGAAAAGAGCAGGGTCGGTGAAGCAGGCCCTTATGAGCGATTATAGTATTGATGCTGCGAGGATACAAACCGAAGGCGCTGGCGAACAAAAGCCTGTAAGCGATAACAATACCAAAGAAGGCAGAGCCAATAACCGGAGGGTTGAATTTGTAAAATTGTAAGCACACAATAAATAATTCATTAAACCAAATTAAAAATTCACATATGACACATCAGGTAACACAACAACGGATTCTTTTTATCAGAACCTTTATCGCAATAATAACAGCAGGCTTTCTGTCGCTTCTTCTGGTCTCCTTTACCATACATAAAAAAATGACGGATGATTTTTTAAAGCAGTTGGGTATCAGCAAAGCCGATGCAAACAGTAAAATCAGCAGCAGCCTGCTGGATGGTTATATAGATGCTTATGGTGTAAAAAATATTAAAAATATTGCCCTGGGAAACCGGGCAAATATTACCAACAGTTTGCTGGTATATACCAAACAGTATGTAAGCAGCGCCGGCTTTATTAAAGAATACAATGTTTTACGTGAACAGAAGAAACCGGTAATGCCCCTGGTGAAAACGCCGGAAGAATTTCAGCAGGGGATAATTGAAACTGCCAGGCAAAGTATGCTGGATGTAGAGCAAAAACTAAAGAAAGCGGATGCCACCATGAAGCCTGTTTTTGAAAAAACACTGGAATCCATCCGTAAGCAGCTACAGCAGGCAGAAGATCCAAATAATAAATCCATTGCAGGCTACAGGAAGGGCTACCCGGTACTGGTGAAAAACAGGGATGATACGTACGCAAAAGAAACAGCAGCCTGGGAGGCAAAATATCCCGCCCGTCACCAGCAGTTTATAAAGCAACGCCTGTTACGATTTATGGAAGAAACCAAAGACATCAATTTTGGGGCTGAGCTGTATGAAAAGAAAGGCATAAAATATTTTACCAACCCCGCTTATGAAAGCAAAAGCATTTACTGGAAGATGGGTTTCCGGGCGGGTAAAGAAGTGGTGGAACCGGCAAGGGCCTTTGTTCAGGAATGGATGCAATCCATACAATAATGCAACCAGGTTCATACAGCTATTTCTACGGTTCATACCATGATTAAGCAGCTTAACGCCCGGGAATATCTGTAAAAAGTATATTTTCTGCGATATTTGAATCATGCAGCCCGATTCTCAAAACAGAACGACATTTCTACTGATGGCAGTATTACTCCCGCCTACGCTGGTGATAATCACTTATTTTATCCTGGGTAACATGTATTTTTCCAGCCTGACGACTTTTGGTTCAGCTTCCGCAGTGGCGTTTCTTATCCTGTTCGGGATATGGATCTTGCAGGGCAGGCTGGGATGGAAGATGCTGCAGATATACCCTTCGCACCGCGACACGGTGAAGAGGGTACTGCTCTTTTCCAGCCTGAACCTGCTCATTGTACTATTGAGCATTACTTTAATATGCTGGGTGTTCGACCTGCTGAATATACTGGATTACCGGTTTACGGTTAAAACCTGGTTAAGGGGCCTTATGGCAGGAGCGATATGCACCATAGTTAACCAGGCCGTGTATGAAACCGAGGCTTCTTATCGCCGGATCAAAGTCTCGCAGCTGGAGGCGGAGCAGCTGAAAAAAGTACAACTGCAAACGCAGTTTGATTCTTTGAAGGAGCAGGTGAACCCGCATTTTTTATTCAACAGTTTAAATTCCTTATCCTCCCTGATTGCTACCAACCCCAACAAAGCCGAAGCGTTCGTGGAAGAAATGAGCCAGGTATACCGGTACCTGCTGCGCAGCAATGAAGAGCAGCTAACTACCCTGCAAAAGGAAATAGATTTTATTGAATCTTACAACATGTTGCTGCAAACCCGCTTCGGCAGAGGGTTCCAGCCGGTATTACAAATAGAGGAGGAAATGAAGGAGTGGCTGCTGCCACCAATGACATTACAGCTACTGATAGAAAACGCAGTAAAGCATAATATTGTTGACCCGGACACACCGCTGGTGGTGCAGTTATATACGCAGGGTGAAAAGCTGGTGGTGAGCAATAACCTGCAAAAGAAAAACAAGGCGGTGGTTTCAAACAAAGTAGGGTTGAGCAATATTATATCAAAATACAAACTGCTGAACTACCCTGAAGTGGAAATTAAAGAAACAGACACTGAATTTATGGTGGTTTTACCATTGATCAAAAGCACCTGATAATGCTATGGAAGTATTAATTATTGAAGACGAACAACTGGGCGCTGAAAAGCTTGCACGGCTGCTTACATCTATCGACAGTTCTATAGAAATTGTAGGTAATACACGCAGCATTAAATCTTCGGTAGAATGGTTGTTGCAGCATAAGCACCCCGATATTATTTTGATGGATATTGAACTGACAGACGGGCAGAGCTTTGAAATATTTAATCATGTCGCTATAAAAAGCATGGTCATCTTTACCACTTCTTATGATGAATATGCATTGCAGGCTTTTAAAGTAAACAGCGTTGATTACCTCTTAAAACCCATTAAGAAAGAGGAGCTGAAAAATGCACTGGATAAATACCAGCAGTGGCAGCAAAAATTTTCCTCTTCTGCCCTGAATGTTGAGCAGCTCATCCAGGAACTGAGACAGCAGCAGCCCAAAACATGGCGCTCCCGGTTTTTAGTAAAGCAGGGGCAAAAGCTGTTGTCTGTTGAAACCCGTGACATCGCTTATTTTTATGCTGATGGGCGGCTGAGCTATTTTGTTACATGGAACAAACAAAAGTATATCGTAGATTATACCATTGAAGACCTGGAGCAAATGTTGGATCCTCAACAATTTTACCGCGCCAACCGCGGCTTCATCCTGCACATTAAATCTATTGCACAAATCCATAATTATTTTAATGGAAAGCTGAAGCTGGAATTGCAGCCGCATATGGATAAGGAAGTGTTGATAAGCCGGGAAAAAGCCACAGAGTTTAAAGAATGGATGGGAAAATAAGCCGAGCTTTATTGCCTGTACGTACCCGGTTTGTAAGATATATATTAAAATATCACCAATTAAGCTCAACACCTGGTAGTTTCTGATTTTCGATTCCGTTCAGGAACCGGCGTGTTCGCGCACAATTTAACGCACTGCTTGCTTTTGCTTTCCTTTATTGCTGTTATTTTTGCATGATAGTAACTTCTGTTTTTACTCACCTGCAAGGAGCCATATTATATTTTTAAACATACGTTCTATTATCCACAGGTTATTCATATTTACGGGCTGCGGGGACTGCTGTGCATAACTCGTTAACAATAATGGGCTTCGGGAAATATCCTTAACCTAAATTGCCCGTTGTTTGAGTTATTTCCGTCTTAATAAAATTTAGAAAGTGCGATTAAAGAGTTTAGAAATCAAGGGATTTAAGAGTTTCGCCGACAAAACCGTTATCAATTTCGACGAAGGCATTACCGGTATCATCGGACCCAATGGCTGCGGGAAGAGTAATATCATCGACTCTATCCGATGGGTGATCGGGGAGCACAAGATCAGCAACCTTCGCAGTGAGAACCTGGAAAGCCTGGTATTCAACGGGTCTAAAACCCGCAGTTCCAGCGGACTGGCAGAAGTAAGCTTAACGTTTGAGAACACCCGCAACCTGTTGCCAACGGAATTCAGCACCGTTACCATCACCCGCAAATTCTATAAAAGCGGCGAAAGCGAGTACCGGCTCAACGATGTGAGCTGCCGCCTGAAAGATATCCATAACCTGTTCATGGATACAGGCGTTAGCACAGATAGCTATGCCATCATTGAGCTGGGCATGGTAGACGATATCATTAAAGACAAGGATAACAGCCGCCGCCGTATGCTGGAGCAGGCCGCCGGCATCACCATATATAAAACCCGTAAAAGGGAAGCCAAGCTGAAGCTGGATGCTACCGAACAGGACCTGGCCCGTATTGAAGACCTCCTGTTCGAGATCAACAACCAGTTGAAAAGCCTCGAGAGCCAGGCGAAAAAAGCAGAAAAATACTACGAGATCAAAAAAGAATACCGCGAGCTGAGTGTGGAGTTGGCAAAAGCGGCGCTGGAAGGTTTTAACATCACTTATAAAGACCTGAACGAGCAGCAGCAACTGGAAGTGGATAAGCGGCTGGAGCTGGAAGCCACCATCGCTACCGCAGAAGCGGCGATTGAGCAGGAAAAAGTAGGCTTTATTGAAGAAGAAAAAAGACTGCAGCAAATGCAGCATGCCTTCAACGACCTGCTTGACACAGTACGTAATAAAGAAAGTGAAAAAAGCCTCGGTGAACAGCGCCTGCAATACCTGCATGAAAGAGAGCAGAGCCTGAGGGATTTTTTACAGAAATCAGAAGGACAACTGAAAGGGCTGGAAGAAAGCATCGGCTTTACCGGTGAACAGATCAAAGACGAAGAGCTGAAGCTGGAAGAGTTTAAAGAAAAGCTGGAAACGCTGAAAGAAGGTGTGGAGCAAAAACGCAGCATCTTCGATGAAAAGCGCTCTTTTATCGATATCCTGCGCCGCGACAACCAGGCGCTGCAACGGCAACAATTCGATGCGGAAAAAAAAGTAGCGGTAGCCGATACGTCCATCCAGAATATACAGCGTGCTATTCTGCAGGGAGAGGAAGAGCAGACCCACCGCAAGCAACAGGTAACGCTGCTCGAAAGAGAAAAAGAAGAAAGAGAAGCTGACCTGGAGAACAAAAGAACCGATCTGCAGCAACTGCAGGAGCAGCACGAGTACGCCAAGCAGCAGATACTGGAAACACAGGCGGTGGTGGAAAAATTACGCACCGGGCTGGCGGACGAAAACCGCAAGCTGGATGCCCGCAGAAACGAGCACGCGCTGCTGAAAAGCCTGATCGACTCCATGGAAGGTTACCCCGAAAGTGTAAAATTCCTGCACAATAATCCTAACTGGAATCATGCCGCCCCCATTCTGTCGGATATCATTTATGTAAAAGAAGAATACCGGGCGGCGGTAGAGAACGTACTGGAACCCTACCTGAACTACTATGTGGTAAATGATCTCGAGGAAGGACTGAAAGCAGTACACCTGCTCGATGCCCATCAAAAAGGAAAAGCCAATTTCTTCCTGCTGGACCGGGTGAACAATTTTGCAGATACACAACATCATCAGCCAGACGGCACCGTAGCCGCCATGAGCGTGATTGAAGTGGACAATGCCTATCGCAAGCTGGCAGAATATTTATTAAGCAACGTATACATTGCCGAGAACGAGGAAGCCCTGCACAACAGCAATGGCGCGATCATCCTGGAGAAACATGGTAAATACGTAAAAGGTAAATACGCGCTGACCGGTGGTTCGGTAGGACTGTTTGAAGGAAAGAAGATCGGGCGTGCCAAGAACCTGGAAAAATTGCAGGAAGAGATCCAGCAGCAGGAGCATAAGGTAAATGAGCTGAAAGCTGCCATCCAGGCGAAACACAACGAGGTAATAGGCTACAATGCACAACTAAAGGAGCAGGCGATCCGCAAAACACAGGATGAGATCAACCAGGTGACTAACCAGGTATTCGCCCTGCAGAACAAAATAGAGAACTTCCTGTTCCAGGAAGAATCCGGATCAAAAAAGCTGGAAGAGCTGCGTGGTCAGCTGCAGGACAACCAGGACAGTATTTCTGACGTACGGGAGGAGTTGGAAAAGCTGAATACCCAGGTGCAGGACCTGCTGGATAAATTACAGGCTTCAGAACAGGAATACAGCCTGGCGGAGCAGGAATATAATTTTGCCAACGCTGCTTTCAACGACAGTAACCTACAGTTCACAAGGTTGCAAAGCAAGATCAATGCGCTGAAACAGGAGCATGATTTCAAGAGCAGTCAGTACCAGGAACTGCAGGTGCAGGTGGAAAGCAGCACCAAACAGCTGGATGAAGCTGCAGGGAACATCCGGCAGACAAAAGAGGATCTTGAAAAAGCAGGCGCCGACCTGATCGGGTTGTTACGCAGCAAAGATGAGGAAGAGCGTAAGCTGAATGAGGCAGATCAATCGTACTATAACCGCAGGAACGCTTTGCAGGAAAAAGAATCAGCGCTGAGGCTGCAACAGAAATCGAAAGAGCAGCTTGACCAGGTATTGAATGAGATCAAGGACAAGCTCAGCGAACTGAAGCTGCAACTGACGGGTATGAAGGAAAGGCTGAGCGTGGAATTCCGCGTAGACCTGGACGCCATTATTGATGAGCCCCGCACCACGGATACACCACTGGAAGACCTGCAGTCATCTTGTGACCGTATGAAAAAACGGCTGGAAAATATGGGGGAGGTGAACCCGACTGCCATCGAAGCCTTCCAGGAAATGAAGAAGCGGTACGAGTTCATCCTGGAACAGAAAAATGACCTGGTAACAGCAAAGGATAGCCTGATGCAAACCATCCAGGAAGTGGAAACCACTGCCAACCAGAAATTCCTGGAAACATTTAACGCAGTAAGGGAAAACTTCCAGAAAGTCTTTAAGGCGCTGTTCACGGAAGAAGATACGGCAGATGTATTATTAGAAAATCCGGAAAACCTGGCCGAAACCGGTATTGACATTGTAGCAAAACCCAAGGGTAAACGCCCGTCTTCCATCACACAGTTAAGTGGTGGTGAAAAAACGCTCACGGCTACTGCCCTGCTGTTTGCCATTTACCTGATCAAGCCGGCGCCGTTCTGTATACTGGATGAGGTGGATGCGCCGCTGGATGATGCCAACGTGGGTAAATTCACGAAGATGATCCGCCAGTTTAGCGAAAATTCCCAGTTCATCATTGTTACCCACAACAAAATGACCATGTCCACGGTAGACATCATATATGGTGTGACCATGCAGGAGCCCGGCGTCAGCAAGCTGGTACCCGTTGATTTCCGGGGATTGAATAATAATTAATACTTCTGTACAAAACCTATAGGGTTGCGCTATCCGAATGTCTCTGACTTCGGATAGCCTATGTTCCCTGCCGTTTCCAACGACTTTGCGAGCTATACGCAGGTCGGCAACCCCTGCAAATCTCCGCTTCGTACACTGTTATGGGGGCATTACAACGGGAGTGCTTTACCGCATGGATAACCTTTCTCCAAAAGATGAGCATCGTGGCGTGCAGTGACGATCTGCAAACACGATCCGAATGTCTCCCACTTCGGATAAATTATATTCTCTTCTGCCTCCGGCGGCATCAAACGTCCCGTTCCCCTGTTAAGGAATGTACTCAAAATCTATAGTGTATCGCTGACCGGTAAAGCAATATGGTGGGCCATAGAGATGTAACACAACTCCATGTATTGACGTTGCACAACCCAAAAAAATGAATATAACTGAATAGATTCCATTCAGTATGCAGCACATTACACCATCGTGTTACTTTGTTAATATAACCGGTCAAAATTTTAACGCCAACAGGTAACACGTTTTTCTCCTTTTTGCTATTCCGTTATTTACAGGAAATTATCTTTGCCCTCATCCTTTACCAACAATTCAACTGCGCATGAACAAACAATTACTCTGTTTTTTTACATCCCTGGTTTTTCACGTAACCGTATCGGCGCAGGAAGAGCAGCGTGCAGACTCCGCCAAAGTGATCACCCTGGATGAGCTGACCATACGTAATAAATACTACAAAAAATATAATATCAGTAAAATTTCCTCCGACCTGAGATTACAATCCGCCCTGATCGAAACGCCGCAGAATATTCAGATCATCAGTGCAGAAGTGCTGAAAGACCAGGTGGTGTACAACATCAATGAAAGTGTTACCCGCAATGTGAGCGGCACCATGCGGGAAGAATTACATAACGGTGTTTCACCGGATATCTACTCCCGCGGCGGGTATATCAACGCACAGAGAAATGGTGTGGATCTGCGGCCATTGGTAAAAGGGCCGCTGGGAGATGACGCCGCCATTATTGAAAATATTGAGTTTATAAAAGGACCGTCAGGCTTTATGAATGCCATCAGCGATCCCGCCGGTTCCTATAATATCATTACCAAGAAGCCTACAGGTGTAAAACGCAATACGTTTAAGATGATGTACGGCAGCTTCAACTTTATAAGAGCGGAAGCAGATATGGACGGCACGCTGAATGATAAGGGAACATTTCAGTACCGGCTCAACCTGATGGGTATGCATACCAACGGGTTTATGAAATTTGACAACAACGAACGTGTATTAATAGCCCCGTCATTCAAATACCTGGTTAGCGACAAAACATCCGTCACCTTCGAATACATTTATCAGCGGCTCAATTATATGATGCTGAGCGAAGCGCAGATATCACCTTACGGCTATGGCACCCTGCCCCGGGATTTTACTTTAACGGATCCGAATATCAAGCCCTATAAGGCGAATGATCATAATGCCTATCTTACAATAGCACACGCATTCAACGACAACTGGAGCCTCACCGGCCGGATCAGTAATATCAACAACGCGAGCAGCGGCAACATTTTCTGGGTATATGGAAAAAATGAGACCGACCCGGATATACTCAACCGCTACTATGTATATGATGGTATGGAATACAATGTTTTTTCTACCCAGGCCTATATGCAGGGCCGGTTTAAAACGGGTGCCATACAACATGCTATCCTGGGAGGCATAGACTTTAACCACAAGCGGAATAATACCGTTGATACCTGGGAGACTGCTTCCACCATATACCCCCTCAGCATATCCAATCCGCAGTATGGACATGTGGTCAACAATAACGGTATGGGAGGCACATTTGAATCAGAAAATATCATCACCGGTGAAAATAATGTAACCAGGGCGGTGCTGTATTATACTTCCGCACACCTGATGGATGAAATTTCAGTAACTGGGAAGCTGAAGCTGAATGCAGGCTTCCGTGTAACGCAGTCCAACGCCGATTTCAATCAATACGGCAACAAATCGAAAGCGGATGATCTTGTTTTCACACCCCGCCTGGGAGCCAATTACATGATCACACCTTCGATGAGCGTTTATGCGTTGTACGATAATTCTTTTCTGCCGCAGGCGGGTATTGCACATAACGGCGCTGCCCTGAAGCCGCTCACCGGTAAAAGCTACGAAGCAGGGATAAAGAAAGACTGGGATGACGGTGCGTGGAACACTACCCTATCGGTGTTTCAGATCTATCGAAACAGGAGCATCGTACGCGACCCTGCCTCCAACGACATTTACCAAACCGGCGAGAATCGTTCAGAAGGAGTGGAACTGGATGTTCGCGGGCGGATCGCAGAGGGACTCAATATAATAGTCAACTATGCATATACCGGGTCCAGGATCACAAAGGATGAGAAAAATCCCGAAATGGTGGGGCGTCCTACGCCTAACCGTATCCGTCATATCCAGAATACCTGGGTGAATTATACATTGCCGGTTCCCAGGGTAAAAGGTATTGCCGTCTCCGCCGGTTACCAGTACCTGGCCGGAAGAGCGGAACGATTCACCAGCACCAACCCGGAGGTACTAAAGGATATTTTCAGGCTGGATGCCGGTCTTGCCTTTACAAGAAAAAAATACAGCATTAATGTTATTGTGAATAATATCCTCGATAGCCATTTGTATTCCACGGCGTGGAACAGGAACGAAATGTATTACTGGGTGCAAATGGCGCCGAGAAATTTCCGGTGTGCCTTAACCTTAAACCTGTAAGTCGTGACGAGGTATTTATTCCTGTTTATAACGTGCTGCTTTGCCGGATGTGTGTCCGACAAAATACCTTCAAACGGAAAGGAAGCCCTGCAGGTGACGGATGTGCAGGGTAATACGGTAACACTGGATAAACCTGCCGAAAAAATAGTGTGCCTGTTCGACCCGATGGTAGACGCCATATACATGCTGCAGGTGCAGCACAAGCTGGTGGGGATCCCTGCGGAAACGTATGCTGACAGGGAACTGTTCACGCCTTACAGCCACATCGATGACCGGGTGAAGAACCGGTCGATCGCGACACCCGGCAGCAATGAAACGGCCAACCTGGAAAGTATTATTGCCCTGAAGCCGGACCTGGTGATTGTTCAGCATATGAACGCGGGCAGCATCCGATCGTTGCAGCAAATGGGCATAGCCGTTTATCAGGCCTCTTCCGAAAAGTATGAGCATGTATTAAAGGAAATAGAAGACATAGGGTTATTGACCGGCGCTGAAGAGCGGGCAAAGATGATCCGCGACTTTGCTGTGGAATTGTTCACGGAAATGAAAGAAGCGGCAACAGCAGTTCCGGAAGAAAATAAAAAGACCGTATATTTTACGTGGGCCAATGGCCGCATATTTTCAACCATCGGACGGAACAGCATGATGCATGATTGCCTGGTATTTGCAGGGCTGGAAAATGTATGTACTTCATCCATCGATCAGCCCAATATCAACGCCGAAACATTATTGAGCTGGAACCCGGATATCATAGTCATGTGGAATGACCCGGCGACATTATTTTACAGCAAAAAAGAGCTGGGAGAAATCAACGCGGTTAAGCACAGGCAGATCTTTAACCTGATGCCTATGTTTTATTATAACCCGCATACGCTCAAATCACTGTGTGCGGCTGTGCGGATGAAGGGATGGGGTTATGCACAGCCGGAAAGCGAAATGCTGGAAAAAGTAAAAGAGATCATTATTCAATTATATGGCCCGGAAACAGGCAACAAACTAAATACACTATTATGATGCAGGAGATCTCCCGGTACTGGGACAAACAAAGCGCTATCTGGAGCGAAGAAAAAAAAGAAGCCTGGTCGCAGCCCGTAACACAACGCTGGCTGACATATTTTAAAGACCTGTTACCCAAGCTCAAAAGCAATAAGGCGCTGGAAGTAGGCACCGCATCGGGGTATTTTGCCAATATCCTGGCCATGGCCGGTTACGAGGTGGCAGCAGTGGACATCTCACCGGCTATGATCGATGAGGCACGGGCGGTATCTGCTGATCTGAACCTGGCCACTGACTACCGCGTGATGGACGCACAGCAACTGGACTTTGCAGCCAACAGCTTTGACCTGGTTTTTACCCGGCTTATGACCTGGACCACTCCCGATGTGGAAGCCTTCTACCGGGAAGTATACAAAGTGCTCAGACCCGGCGGTCTGTTGTTGAATTTTGACGGTGATTTTGGTAACTACACATTCACGCAGGAAGGGCATGAAAAATATCCTGCCGACATTATGGAGCAGGCAAACATCATTAAAAGCAGGCTGGATATTTCGAGGCATAAGCGACCGGAACGGGATATCTCCATATTACAGCAATGCGGCTTTGTGAATGTACAGGCTGATCTCACCACACAGGCAGGCATTCTGGACCAGGACAGTTCGGACCTGTTCCTCGTGCAGGCCGTTAAACCGGTATCATAACTTATAGCTGCTTGAAAAGAAAACTGGCCTATATCATCTGCTATGCATTGCCGTTACCCGTGCTGCTGTTCTCTTTATTCATAGGGTCTACGGGACAGGCCGGGCTGGGCACTACCGCCACCCTGCTGTACAAAAAGATCTTTTTATACCCGTTCAGCAGCGAAGAGGAGACCGCGTGGCAGGTGGTAAAAAACATCATCTATAATATCCGGCTGCCCCGGGTATTGCTAACCTTCCTGGTAGGTGCCGCCTTATCCGCATCCGGCTCGGTGCTCCAGGGAATTTTCCGGAACCCGCTGGTAGACTCTTATGTCCTGGGAATTTCCTCTGGAGCGGCATTGGGAGCGGCCTTAGCTATTACGTACGCATTCCTGCCTGTCAACATAGCGGCTTTTGCAGGTGGCACCCTGGCCGTCATACTTACATATATTGTGGCCGGCATCAGGTCCAACACCTCTATCATCAGCATTGTGTTGTCCGGCATGGTGATCTCCGGTATGTTTACAGCCGGCATCACCATTGTGCAATACCTGAGCAATCCATATAAACTGCAAGCCATCGTCCAGTGGACCATGGGTAACCTTCATTCCGCATCCTGGCAGGAGCTGAAGCAAACCTATATACCCGTACTGGCAGGACTGGTGATCGTATTTATCTACAGGTGGCGGGTAAACATCCTGTCGCTGGGGGATGATGCAGCACGGGCAGCCGGGGTCAATCCGGCATTTGACAAGTGGATCCTGATCGGCTGCGCCACCTTGCTCACCGCATCCACTGTTGCGGCAGTAGGTATTATCAGCTTTTACGGGCTTTTCCTGCCACACATCGTAAGGATGCTGCTGGGAGCGGATAACAGGCGGGCCATTCCTGCCAGCATCTTTCTGGGTGGCAGCTTTCTTTTACTGATTGACAATTTTTCGAGGGCAATGTTTGTATTTGAGATCCCCATAGGTATATTTACCATGTTGCTGGGAGGTCCCTTTTTTATTTACCTGATGCGGAAAAACAAATTAAACTGGCATTGATGGAAGCAGCTATCGAAATAAAGCACATGTACTTCTCCTACGGCAAACATACTGTTTTGGAAGACGTAAATGCCGGCTTTTGTAAGCACAAGTTTTCTGTATTGCTGGGCACCAATGGCAGTGGAAAATCTACCCTGTTCAAATCCATCACCGGCTTGTTATCCGGTTATGAGGGAACTGTTTTGATAAACGGGCAACAAACACGCAATCTATCTCACAAACAAAAGGCAGCGTTGGTAGGCTTCCTGCCGCAGTTCTATCAAACGGTCTTTCCTTTCACAGTAGAGGACATATTGCTGACCGGCCGCGCCGCATTTTCAGGTTTTTCTCCCACCAAAGAAGACCGGCAAATGGTGGGGAAGGTATTGAACGAGCTTGATATAGCACACCTGCGGAAAAAGCTTTTTACCCATCTCTCCGGCGGTGAACAGCAAATGGTGATGATGGGACGGTTATTGATGCAGAACCCGGAGATCATGATACTGGATGAGCCCATCAACCACCTGGATGTATATTACCAGCATTTCCTGATGGACAGGCTTAAAGCGCTGACGGCGAACGGGCATACTGTGATTGCCATCATGCACAACCCTACCCTGGCTTACCAGTTCGCAGATCACTTTCTTTTTATGCATCAGAAAAAAATCATTTCCTCTTCTCACCCCGGTCAGCCGGACCTGGCAATCCTCAGATCGGTGTACAAGACAAACTTTTTGAACATCGAGCATAATAATTTAAAAATAGTGTTACCGACACAACAACTACAACAACCTCGAAGTCAATGTGAATAAGCCTTTCAGAATTTATTTTCTTTTATAAGAAAAAAAGAAAGCAAATATTTTGTTAAGTATAAATAGTAACTGAAATTTACGATCCGGCGCATAAGGTTTTTCTTAACACATTTAGTACTTTCGCCGCATCGTTATGAGCACCAGCATAAACATGTCAGCTTTTTTACACAGAATATCAGCAGTATTTGCCATGCTGTTACTCGTGTTTATGATCATAGGTGCACCGCTTTCTTTACATCTGCAGCAGGATCAGGTGCAATCAATTGCCCTGAATGAAGAAACTGCCCCCGGCCCTTTTTCGGGCATGAATGAGGACAGCCCTGCCGGCAGCTTCTCTGAATACCTGCACGACCAGCAGGGCATGATAGAGCTGGCCTCCACTAGCCTGGAGCACAGCACTTTCGCCAATGACTCCCTATTAGCTGCCGGAGACGGCAGGTTACTGTCTCCTCCTCCGGAATGTTAATCTGCACCTTTCAGAGGTAATCACATTTGAAGGAGCGTCCATTTTTGTTTCCTGTCAGAAGTTGATGGCTTTTTACCAAAGGCCTGCTGTCTTTTGCTATTCACGTACAATTATATTTTATAATATTAAACACGATTCATTATGCATCTTACCCCCAGGGAAATCGAAAAACTATTGCTACACCAGGCTGGTGAACTTGCAGCGAAGCGCCTTAAACGGGGCGTTAAGCTAAATTACCCCGAGTGCATTGCCTATATATCCAGCGAGATAATGGAACAGGCACGCGACGGGAAAAAAACGGTTGCTGAATTAATGGAATGGGGTACCAAGCTTTTAACGAGAAGCCAGGTAATGGAAGGCGTTCCCGAAATGATCCACGACGTTCAGATCGAAGCGTTGTTTCCTGATGGCAACAAACTCGTGACGGTACACAATCCCATCAGATAACCATTACTTAACTCTATTAAATTTACTCTTATGATTCCTGGTGAACTGATTCTGAAAAAAGAAGACATTATCTGCAATGCAAAGAAGAAGACTGTAAAGTTAGAAGTTAAAAATACAGGAGACCGCCCGATCCAGGTAGGCTCCCATTTTCATTTTTTTGAAGTAAATAAAGCGCTGGATTTTGATAGAAATAAGGCGGTAGGCATGCGGTTGAATATTCCCTCCAGCACTGCCGTTCGTTTTGAGCCCGGTGAAAAAAAACAGGTGATCCTGGTAGAATTTGGCGGTAAGAAGCTGGTAAAAGGCTTTAATAACCTTACTGATGGAAACGCCGACGATAACGCCGTTAAAGCCGCTTCGGTAGCTAAAGCGAAAAAGAACGGGTTTAAAGGAGCAAAATAACCGGAGACCCCATATTTATTCTAACAAAAATTTAATCGTATGTCTGTTAATAAAAAAAATAATAACCCGAATAAAAAGAAAGCAGCCAAATCAGAATCCAAGCAGTGGAACAGGCGGGAGTGGATCAAGATCGTAGGAGTTACCACCGCCGGATTATCTGTAATGGGGCTGAACAGCGCATTTGCCCAGAACAATAACGAAGTAAGGTTTGAAAACGGCAATTTGTATATCAAACGCGAGAAATATGCTTCCCTGTTTGGACCCACTACCGGGGACAAAGTCCGGTTAGCCGATACCGAATTGTTTATTGAAATAGAGAAGGATTACCAGACCTACGGAGAGGAAAACAAATTCGGAGGCGGTAAAACAGTAAGGGATGGCATGGGGCAGTCGACCTCCGCATTGGATAAAGATGCCCTGGATATGTGTATCCTGGGAGCCACCATCATCGATCACTGGGGTATTGTAAAAGCCGATATAGGCATTAAAGACGGCAAGATCAAAGCTATAGGAAAGGCTGGTAATCCTGATGTTCAGGATGGCGTTACCCCGGGCATGATCATTGGTCCCGGTACAGAAGTGCATGGCGGATGGGGTTACCTGGTAACACCGGGAGGTATCGATACGCATATTCACTTTATCTGTCCGGAAATAGTAGATACGGCATTGTATAGCGGTTTAACAACATTGATAGGCGGTGGCACGGGTCCGAATGATGGTACCAATGCTACTACGGTAACACCCGGTAAGTTCTTTATCGAAAAAATGCTGCAGGCATCCGAGCAACTGCCGGTTAACCTCGGTTATTTCGGTAAGGGAAATGTATCCAATGAAGAAGCGCAGGTGGAAATGATCAAAGCCGGTGCATTGGGCGTAAAAATACACGAAGACTGGGGCTCTACCCCGTCTACCATAGATATGGCGCTGCAGGTGGCAGACAAGTATGATACGCAGGTGACCATCCACACAGATACCCTGAATGAAGCAGGATACCTGGAAGATACTGTGAAGGCGATCAACGGTAGGGTAATACATACCTTCCATACAGAAGGCGCCGGTGGCGGACACGCTCCCGACATCATTAAAATAGCGATGTACCCCAACATCCTGCCTTCCTCTACCAACCCGACAAAACCTTATACCATTAATACGGTTGCCGAGCACGTGGACATGCTGATGGTATGTCACCACCTTAGCCCGGAGATCAAGGAGGATGTGGCTTTCGCAGACTCCCGCATCCGTCCTTCCACCATCGCGGCAGAAGACGTATTACATGATGCAGGCGTGATCAGCATGATGAGCTCTGACTCCCAGGCAATGGGAAGAGTGGGAGAAGTGATCACCCGCACCTGGCAAACCGCTCACAAAATGAAAGTGCAAAGAGGCGCTTTGCCCGAAGACGGAAAATCGGGGAACGATAACTTCCGCGTAAAAAGATACGTGGCGAAATATACGATCAATCCCGCCAAATCACATGGCATCGATTCGTATGTTGGTTCAATAGAACCCGGCAAAATCGCCGACCTGGTGATTTGGAAGCCTGAGTTCTTTGGTGTAAAGCCCGAGATCATTTACAAATCAGGTATGATCATCGCCTCAAAGATGGGTGATCCCAACGCTTCCATTCCTACGCCGCAACCTGTAAGCTACAGGAAAATGTTCGGCGCTTATGGAGCAGCGTTAACCGAATCCTGCTTCAACTTTGTTTCCAAGGCTTCTATCGATTCGGGTAATATCGAAAAGCTGGGACTGAAGAGAAAATCTCTTGCAGTGAAAGGTTGCAGAACCGTTCAGAAAAAAGACATGGTGCATAACAACGCCACTCCCAAGCTGGAAGTAGATCCTGAAACATACGAAGTAAAAATTGATGGAAAAGTAGCTACCTGTGAGCCATTGAAGGAATTACCAATGGCACAGCGTTACCTGCTGTTCTAGACCTGAATATATCATTCCATTGGCAGTTGATCTATCATCACTGCCAATGGTTTATATAACACCTGTTTTTTCTTTAAAATTCCGGTATTTCCATAAACACGGCTTAATGATAATTGTCGAGGAGGTATTGTCTGATCCGGACACAGGACATAAGACAAAAGATATTTTTGAGATTGAATGGTACGAAACCACCAAAACCATCATCCGGAGAGCTACAAAATCGGGTGTGGAGATCGCCATAAGAAAGAACAGCCGAACGCCTTTGTCTGATGGTGACATCTTATGGGAAGATGACAACAGCTATATTCAGCTCGTCATCAAAC
>CAKSVK010000015.1 GCA_934502905.1 uncultured Chitinophagaceae bacterium | reverse complement strand
TAACCATGGCCGGGTCGAGCCCGGCCCAGGGTGACCATTCGTTCCAGCGGCGGTAGTCGTTGACCACGGCGAAGACGGCGGCGGGCGGCGCATTGTACCACAGGAACCCGACGCATCCCCCCACGAATGCCCCGACAAAGACCGACAATTCCCCCAGGTTGGGTATATACATGATATTCAGGTATTCGGCAAACCGCGTACTGCCGCTCACATATACGAATACCCCCAGACAGGCCCCGATGATAGCGCTTACCCCCGCCGCCAGACCATCCAGACCATCCGTGAGATTGGCGCCATTGGACACAGCGGTAATGATAAGGGTCACTGCCAGGATATACACTATCCAGGTGTATTTTTCCGCACCTTCTCCCATCCAGCTGATCAGGCGGCTGTAATTGAACTCATGACTCTTCACAAAGGGGATGGTTGTAATAGGTGTTTTTACAACGGCATACCGGTGCTCTTCTCCACTCATGGACATGATGGTATCCCCTACTTTTCTCTCTCCCCTTTTCAACAGATCTGCCGTCTGCTGTTTAGCACCCGGATCATAGTATTCACGAAACACTACAACATTATCATTGAAATATAATGTAGCGCCGATGATAATTCCCAGTCCTACCTGCCCGAACACCTTTACCCTGCCTGCCAGCCCGTCGCTGTCTTTCTTCTTATAATTTTCTCCACGTGCCTGCGCCGCTTTCCTGGCTTTTATTTTCAGGTAATCATCCATGAAACCAATAAATCCAAGCCAGATCGTACACAGGATCATCAACCGGATATATACCTTATCAAGGTCCGCCACCAAAAGGGTGGGAATAAGGATCGCCAGCAGGATAATAATACCACCCATTGTAGGGGTTCCTTTTTTCTGCTGCTCTCCCGCCAGTCCCAGGTCCCGTACGGATTCTCCTATTTGCTTTTTCTTCAGGTAGTTGATCAGCTTTTTGCCAAATACTGTTGAAATGATCAGGGACAGTAAAACAGCCAGTAATACACGGAACGTAATAAAGCCGAACAGCCCGCTTCCCGGGAACTTTATTCCTTCATTTTTAAACCACTCAAAAAGATAATACAGCATATTACCGGTTATTTCCTGTTATTAAATTTCATTTCTCAAGTAATCGGAACATCTCCATCAATACCTGCCTGTCATCAAAAGGATGTTTTACACCTTTTATATCCTGGTATTTTTCATGCCCTTTTCCGGCAATCAGCACAATGTCTTCTGCAGCAGCAAGATCTATTGCTGCCTTTATTGCTTCCCGCCTGTCCGGTATCACTGTATACTTTTTACGTTGCGAAGGCTGTAGTCCTTCTTCCATATCCTTCAGTATCTGTGCAGGGTCTTCTGTTCTCGGGTTGTCCGAAGTAAATACTACCTTATCGCTATGCTCGCAGGCCACCTGCGCCATGACGGGGCGTTTCGTTTTATCCCGGTCGCCACCGCAGCCAACCACGGTTATAATTCTTTCATATCCCTGTCTCAGCTTCTTTATTGTTGCCAGCACATTCAGCAATGCATCGGGCGTATGCGCGTAATCCACGATCCCGATAATTCTGTCACGCTCCGACATTACATAATCGAACCTGCCCTCGGCCCCTGTCAGGTTGCTCATTACCTGCAACACTTTTTGCTTGTCTTCATTCAGGCAAATGGCGGCGGCAAATACAGCCAGCAGGTTGTATGCATTGAATTCCCCGATCAGCCTGAAATGAACTTCCTGGTCATTGATCACCATCAGCAATCCGGTAATGCCATTCTCTAGTATCTTACCCTTAAACTCTGCCAAGGTCTTCAGGCTATAGAGGTATTTCCTCGCATGTGTATTCTGCAACATCACCAGCCCCCGTTTGTCATCCGCATTGCTGATGGCAAAAGCATTGGAGGGCAGTACATCAAAAAATGATTTTTTTACCCTGATATATTCATCAAAAGTTTGGTGATAATCCAGGTGATCATGCGTGATATTGCTGAATATGGCACCTGCAAAGCTCAATCCTGTTATCCTGTGCTGATGGATGGCATGACTGCTGCATTCCATAAACACATGACTACATCCCTGCTCAACCATCTCCAGCATCAATGCATTCAGGCTGATGGCATCCGGTGTAGTGTGGGTAGCAGGTATTATGGTTTCCCCTATCTGGTTTTGAACCGTGGAGATCAAACCGCATTTGTAGCCCAGTCCGGAAAACAGCTTGAACAACAAAGTAGCAATTGTCGTCTTTCCGTTAGTACCGGTTACCCCTACCACTTTCATACGGGATGAGGGCGCATTGTAAAAATTATCCGCGATAAAACCTGCTGCAACAGCGCTGTTTTCCACCTCCACGTAGGTTACCCCTTCCTTTCTGGAAGCCGGTAACTTTTCCGCCACAACTGCTATAGCTCCGTTAGCTACTGCATTATCAATATATGCATGACCATCGTTACTGTGTCCATGTATGGCAATAAAGCAGGTGCCCGCCGTTACCTTACGCGAATCTATCTGGAGGTCATCTATTGTTACCTCCAGGTTCCCGTGTACCGACCGGATATTTACCTTATATAATATGTCCTGCAATAATTGCATAAATGCCTGTAACGACCTGGTTTATATCAATTCAATAATATCTTTTCTTTTCCCGCAGATAAGCGCTGATCTTATTAAGCCTCTTTTTTCTTTTCCCGCAGATTGCGCTGATAAACGCTGATCCTGTTAAACCCTTCTGCGAACATCCGCGACATCTGCGGGATATCTATTTAGCACATCTTCATTAGCACAACACCAGTTCCAACTCAACAATACCTGCTCTTTTTCCCGCAGATCACACAGATAAGCGCTGATCTTATCAAGCGACTTCTGCGAACATCCGCGACATCGACGGGAGACCTATTCAACACATCTTCATTAACACAACACTAGTTTAAGTCAATTCTTATTTTTTGCCCCTTCGCAAAGGATGTCCCCGCCGCCAGCGACTGGCTTATCACCTTACCCCGTCCTTTCACTTCCACTTTCATGTTCATATTTTCAAGGAGCGCCAGCGCATCCTTCAAACCCATTCCCGTTACATCCGGCACAGCACTGTCTTTTACGGTTATGCCTTTCATTACCGGCGTATAGGTATGGCTGTTTACGAGATGCCCCCAGTCTTCGCCATTCAATGAATCTGCATAACTGAATGCCATTGTTTTCAGCACCTTCCCGATATCTCCTGTATGCCCGCTCCATTTATAATTCATACTGTCTGCCGCTTCATTTGCCACCCAGTTGGACCTTTCTTCCACATTCAGCGCATACAGCTTGTCTGCTATTTCCCGAAACACAGGTGCAGCTACTTTTCCTCCATAGTAAACAGGAGCGTGCTGCCTGTTTTTGATGACTACGATGCAGGAATACCGGGGCTTGTCAACCGGAAAATATCCCGCAAAGGAAGAAGTGTAGACCCCGTCGGCATATTTGTATTTACCGTCATTTACCTTCGCGGTACCGGTTTTTCCTGCCGCGCTGTATACCGCATCTTTAAAAACACCTTTTGCAGTTCCGTCTGTACAAACAGCTTCCAGGCATTCCTTCAATTGCAACAAGGTTTTATCGGAGCAGATCTTCGCGCTCAGCATCTGTGGTGTAAATTCCTTCATCACGATACCATCTTTTTCCACCCTGTTCACCAGGTAGGGCTTCATCAATTTTCCTTCATTGGCTACCGCATTGTACACCATCAACATCTGCAACGGGCTCAGCATAACTTCGTACCCGAATCCCATAGAAGGCAGCGTTTGCAAATGCCAGTCTTTTTTCTTCGGATCTTTCACTATCGGGCGGAACTCTTCATTGAGATCAATACCCGTTCTGCCGGTCAAATAAAGATTCTCAAAATGTTTTGTGAAAGCCCCGGGCTTCTGTACATAGTCGTAAGCCAGCTTTGCCATGGCCACATTACTGCTATGCTCAAACGCTTCTTTGATCGTCATAAAACTTTTGGGCGACTTTTCGGAATCCCTGATCGTTCTGCCTTTTAATACCCAGGATCCATTGTTGATCTCTATCATGTCATTGATGGTAACATGCTTGTCTTCAAGAGCGGCCAACAAAGTAACCAGCTTAATGGTTGAGCCCGGCTCTGCCGTACGAAGCGCATAATTATCGAGCTCGTAATAGCTGCTGTCCTTCATCAACCCCAGGTTGGCTATTGCTTTGATCTTACCGGTTGCCACTTCCATCACAATCACACATCCTTCCTGTGCTTTATTGCCCTGCATCATTTTCATCAGTGCGGTCTGTGCAATATCCTGGATATTCACATCCAGGGTGGTAACGATATCTTTACCGTTCTCGGGTTCTATTTCCGCCCCTTCTACCGGCACAAATGCCCCCCCGGAGATCCTGCGCACCAGTCGTTTGCCCGATACTCCTTTCAGCAGACTGTCATACGTTTTTTCCAACCCAACATTTTGTGTTACCACCTGCTTTTTGCCATCCATATACGATCTAGACAAACCTATAGTACGGTTTGCCAAAAGTCCGAACGGCGTCAGGCGCTTTTCCATATCCTCTACAATGAACCCGCTTTTGTTCCTTCCCTGGCGTACCAGCGGCAGCTTGCGCAGCTGCTGGTATTGCTCAAAGCTTATTCTTTTTTTGAGGAGAAAATACCGCTCCTTTTTTTCATAACCGCTTCGTAATACCTTTTTATACTGGGTTGCCGGCTGATCCTTAAATAGTTCAGCCAGCCCGGATGCCAGGGAATCAAGGTTCTCGGCAAAACGTTTCCCGCTCTTCTCCCGAAGACCATCTGCCATAAAATCGATTCGAATGTCAAAGAACGGGATAGAAGTACTCAGCATACTTCCATCTTCACTGTAAATTGTTCCGCGGTCGGCATCGAGGGTCCTGTATTCCAGGTGCAGGCTGTCACTCAATCCACGCCAATATTCTCCCTGTACCTGCTGAATATAAAATGCCTTGCCGATCACGAACACACTCAGCAACAAAATCCCCAGGAAACAGAGATTTACCCGCCATAGTATGTCTTTCTTAACTTCCAACTCAGTTCGCTTTTATGGATCTTGCTTTATTTTCGTTTTACTTCTATCTTATATGGCGGCTCTTTCAGCTCCTTTAATCCAAGCGGCTCCACCGCTTTTGCCAGTTCACTTTGTTTCCCCTTCATCATCAGCTCCCCTTTCACAGTTTTAAACTCGTATTGCAATTCTTTTAATTGTTTTGCGTTTCTATTGATATCCTTGATCGTTTTTTCTGCATAATGCCCATTATATATATAAATAACAGTGAGCAATGCCAGAAAAAGGAAGAAATAGGTATTCTTTACGATCCATTGGTAATTAAAAGCCCTTCTGAAACCCAGCTTTTGTGTCCAGGTTTCCTTTTTCTGCTGTTTCACGATCTCTTCATTCTCTTCCATAGTGCTATTTTTTTTCTGCTATGCGAAGCTTGGCGCTCCTGCTGCGCGGGTTTTGTTTTACCTCCTGTCCGGAAGGCACTATCGGCTTTTTTGTAAGGATATTGAATGGACTTTCTACCCGGGTTCCGTACACGGCATCTGCATCCTGCAATTCAAAACTTCCGTATTTGAAAAAGTTTTTGACCATGCGGTCTTCAATGCTATGGAAAGTAATGATGGCAGCGCGTCCGCCTTCTTTCAAAAGAGGAGAGAGTTGTTGCAACAGATCCTGCAGACTCTGCATTTCTTCATTTACAGCAATGCGCAGCGCCTGGAATACCTGAGCAAAATATTTGTTGGGATTGCCTTTTACGGCCAAAGCAACAGCCCGCTTAAAATCACCGACTGTTTTTAGTACCACCAGTTTTCTTTGTTCAACAATGAGCTTGGCCAGGGTTTTTGCGTTCGTAACCTCTCCGTATTGTTCGAACATTTTGTGAAGTTCCTGCTCAGATGCGTTTTGCAGCAATGTTACCGCTGTAACAGTATGGTGTTGATCCATACGCATATCAAGCGGAGCATCATCAAAACGGGTAGAAAACCCGCGTGCCGGCTGGTCAAACTGGTGACTGGAGACACCCAGGTCGGCCAGTATCCCGTCTACCGGAACAGCATCGTGCAGCCTTAAGAATCGTTGTATATGCCGGAAATTGTGTGGAATGAAAACGATCCTGTCATCGTCGGGAAGATTCCTGCGAGCATCGTCGTCCTGGTCGAAAACATATAGTTTTCCTTCCCGGCCCAGCTGCGACAAAATAGCGCGGCTATGCCCTCCTCCCCCAAACGTGCAGTCCACATATACACCCGCCGGGTGAATATGTAAACCCCGGATCGCTTCGTTTAATAATACCGGTATATGATATTGCTCCATCGTTATAAGCTTAAGTCAGTTGGTATGCCGGCAATGCAGGCGGCTTCCATATCTGCCACTTACGCAGCACATCAGCCCTGCACATCGTCTTTTGCCATAACCTCCTGAGCCAGCTTACTGAATGCTTCAGGCGAAAAAGTGTCAAAGAACTGATGATACTTACTTTTATCCCAGATTTCAATTTTATCATACGCCGAAACCAGCAGGATCTCTTTTTCCAGCCCGGCATACTCCATCAGATTTTTGGGTAACAACAACCTGCCCGCACTATCCAGCTCCAGCGTTGCCCCGTTTAAATAGTAGCGGCGGAATTGCCTTACCTTCGGGTCAAAATCACTTTTTCTACCAATCTCTTCAAATATGGGTTCCCAATTTTTCATCGGATACAGTGTTAAGCAACTCTCAAACCCCCTGTTAATAAAGAAGCTACCGGTTTCTTCTTCCGGGATTTGCCTTTTAATCCCTGTTGGAAGAAGAAACCGACCTTTTGCGTCTAAAGTAGCTTCATATTCCCCTAAAAACCGTATCATTTATAAAGAGTTACACCGTTTCCCATTTCTTCACACAAAATAACACATTTTCCCACTTTAAACGAAGGTTTTGATTTAATTATTTTATTCACAGCATCTTTTTTGATGAAATGCTTACCTGCAAAGGATTTCATATGGTTTTAGGTCTGTAACCCAATACTTTACGTGAATTAGTGTGGATAACGCATTTTTAATGTGGATATGCCTGTGAATTGAATGGGGAATTCAGGCGCTCAATGGATGCTGTCAACACATCGAACGGTTGAACGGCCTCAATGAAAAAAAGGTTGCCTGGCTCATACTTAGGGGAAAAAAGCAGCTCTTCCTATGTATACAGGAAGCTCCTGAAGGCCAATAGCCTGTCAAAAGTTGCGTGAAGACACGCAACAAGGCGCCCGGTTGGTTACCCTGATGCTGATGCAGATCTTGTAGCCGCGCCCGGGCTTCCCGCAAGCGGACAAGTGGTGCCCTTCCATTATTACGGATTGCAGCCGTACCATTTTATAATTATATCAGCTTTTAGGCCTGCCGCCAAAAATCGATTCGCGTTTCGAACGTTCGTGGTATATCGCCTGGGAATACTTGCGGGCTACCCGTTGGGTACAAAGAACTATCATTATCCGTCGGCAAAGGCCTTCCGTAACTTTATCCGGTTCGGTATAAGCTACCAGCTCATATAGTAAAAAAACCTGTCTCAGCCCAAAGGAAACTGCATAACAGTGCGTCGGGCTTCAAACTCTTTTATTTTTTCCTGCAAAGCAAGCCGGCCGGACCCGGTGACCCGGGAACGAAATTTTTCATCCTTGTAGATTGTCTTAAGCTTTGTGGCAATATCCTCCACGTTGTTTTTATCGCAATAAATCACGCCATCACCCGCCATCTCCCTGATGGCGCCGGCTTCACAAGTAAAAACGGGTAAGTCTGCCTGCAGGTAATTCAATATCCGGAGGCCGGTATAATCATCTGCAGGAAGATATACCACAGCGAACGATGCCACCGCTACCCTGGCTTCTTCCTCAATATTATTACTACTAAAAATAACTACATCTCCCCGGTACTTATAATGCGCCAACAGCTTCTGTAAAGCTTCGTGCAACCCGCCGGTTTCCGAGATCAGCAGCTTCACACTGCTGTTTTGCCATTTTTTGAACATAGAAAATGCCTTCAGCACAATGGTTACCTGCTCCAGCGAAGTATGAAAAGCGGAACAGAAAAAGTACTCCCGTCCGTCCGTGTATTGCTGCTTTATAGTTTCTCTTTCATCCCAATCCACCGGCTGAAAAAAAACACCACCCTGCAAAGGCAATACAGGGGATGAACTGCCGGTCCGGAAGCTGTCCCGGAGATAATGCGACAGAAAAACTGCTTTCCCGCTTTTCTTTGCCCGGTCCGCATTTTTTAGATCCTGTGTTATTATCACAAATTCATCTATCCCATGGGGGGCAAAACCCGTATCCATCGAAAGAACGATATCCGGATTTTGTTGCCTTATCATCTGGCGGATAGACTTTTTCTCCCATAACTTCCCCAACAGGGAACCGCTTTGTTTAACCTCCAGCAGTACCGCTTTTTCAGGTACCCCAGGCAGCCTCTCTTCACCAGTCAAAAACAGCACCTGGTGTATTTCACTTTTTTCCAGATAAAACCTGGCAAGCCTGCATACAAATGATTCCAGGTAAATATCGGGTAACCGCCGGCGGTGAAAACCACATACCAATATCTTCATGAGTAACAATAGATTATCAGGCAAATTCCCCGGCAAAGTACGCCATTCCTTTGTAATAGACCGGCTACAGGACGGTAATTTGAGACAGGGGCTCCGGAAAAACTACGCGGCTGCCTGTTTTGCCGCCGGAAATACCATAAAGCAAAGGAATACGTTAATATACCTGCATTACATTAATTTTTAAAGAGTTGGGATTTTGCCCGCTCTTTCTGTATTTTTGCTAATACTTAAACATTTTGATGGAATATAATACCACGAGAAATCATCTCATTATGCGGGAATATGGCAGGCATATTCAGAAGATGATCGATTATGTAATCAATATCGAGGACCGGGAAAAGCGGCAGAAAAACGCACATGCACTGATAGAATTAATGGGGTTCCTGAACCCACATTTAAAAAATGTAGAAGACTTCCGCCATAAGCTGTGGGATCATCTTTTTCTGATCTCCGACTTTAAGCTGGATGTGGATAGTCCTTATCCCATACCTACCAGGGAAACACTGAAGGCTAAACCGCCACAGTTGCCTTATCCTAAAAAGTACCCCAAATACTCTCACCTGGGTAAGAACCTGGAACTGGTAATAGACAAGGCATTAAAAGAGGAGAACCCCGAAAAACAATCCGGGTTCGCGAATACTATCGCCTATTACATGAAGCTGGCCTATAATACCTGGCACAAGGAACTGGTGCATGACGATGGTATACGCAGTGAGCTTAACAGCATTACCGACGGCAGGCTGGAATTCACAAATACACCTTATGTAAAAGCATTCCGCGAAAGGGATAACCGCGACAGCAACCGCTTTCAACGTGGCGGTGGCAAGAGCTTCCAGCAACGGAATAACCGTAACGACCGCAATGACCGCAACAATAATAAAGGCGGTAACAAACACTTTAAAAAGCGCTTCAAATAATAGTGCGCCTGAAATAACCAGACGAATAAAACCCCGGTATTGTTCCGGGGTTTTATATTTGCATCCATACTAATTCATTATGCATTCTTTTGAAGTTACCGGCGGAAAAAAACTAAAGGGAGAGATCATCCCCCAGGGCGCCAAAAATGAGGCCTTACAAATCATCAGCGCTGTCTTGCTCAGTCCCGAAAAAATTACGATCCGTAATATCCCGGATATACTCGATGTAAACCTGCTGATTGAACTACTGGAGGAAATGAATGTGAAAGTGGAACGCCCCAGCCGGGACACCTGCGTTTTCCAGGCAGATAATGTGAACGTGGATTATTTAAAAAGTGATGCTTACAAAGCCAAAAGCGGGCGTTTGAGAGGGTCGGTTATGCTGGCAGGACCGCTGCTTGCGAGGTTCAAAAAAGCCTTTATTCCCAAACCCGGTGGCGATAAAATAGGCAGGCGCCGCCTGGATACGCATATCATCGGCTTTGAAAAGCTGGGCGTAAATTTTAATTATGATTCCAATGACGGGTTCTTTCACCTTACTGCAAACGAGCTGCAAGGAACCTATATGCTGCTGGATGAGCCTTCCGTGACCGGGACAGCCAATATTGTAATGGCAGCGGTAATGGCAAAAGGTAAAACCACCATCTACAATGCCGCCTGCGAACCCTACCTGCAACAACTATGCAAGATGCTTAACCGTATGGGGGCAAAGATACAGGGGGTTGGCTCCAACCTGCTCACCATAGAAGGAGTAGATTACCTGGGGGGAACAGAACACCGCATGTTGCCGGATATGATCGAAGTCGGATCTTTTATCGGGCTGGCAGCCATGACACAAAGCGACATCACTATAAAGGGAGCGGGCGTGGAACATCTCGGCCAAATTCCTGATAAGTTCCGGCAGTTGGGTATACAACTCCGAATTTCCGGTGATGATATACATATACCCGGTCAGGAGTTCTATGAGATACAGACCTTCCTGGATGGTTCTGTTATGACCATTTACGATCATCCATGGCCGGGCTTTACGCCGGACCTGCTAAGCATTATACTGGTGGTGGCAACACAGGCAAAAGGCTCCGTTCTTATTCACCAGAAAATGTTTGAAAGCAGGCTGTTCTTTGTAGATAAGCTGATCGATATGGGTGCACAGATCATCTTATGCGACCCTCACCGGGCGGCAGTGATCGGCCTGGGAAGGGAACAAAAGCTAAGGGGCATCACTATGAGCAGCCCGGATATACGCGCAGGCGTATCCCTGCTGATCGCCGCATTGAGCGCCGAAGGAAAAAGCACTATTCAAAATATTGAACAAATAGACCGGGGATATCAATATATTGACGATCGTTTACGGTCGCTTGGAGCAGACATAAAAAGAGTATAGGTTCCGTAAATACCAGTTGATGACAAAAAAAATTATCATTATAACAGCTCCTTCCGGAGCCGGCAAAACATCCATCATACATTACCTCCTGGACAAATATCCGCACCTGCTCACCTTCTCTGTTTCCGCCACCACCCGTCCCCCCAGGCATTATGAAACAAATGGCAAAGACTACTATTTTATACCGGTAGCGGATTTTCAGCATAAGATTGAACAAAACGATTTTGTGGAGTGGGAAATGGTATACGAAGGAAAGTATTATGGCACCCTACGATCGGAACTGGAGCGCATCTGGGCTCAGAACAGAACACCCATACTGGATATTGATGTAAAAGGTGCTCTCCGCATCCAGGAAAACTACGCCGGCAGCCACCTGTCTATCTTCATCCAGCCTCCCTCAGTAGAAGAATTGAAAAAAAGGCTGGAGAAACGTGGCACCGAAACCCCTGAATCGCTGGCATACCGGGTAGAAAAGGCCGCTTATGAGCTGTCTTTCCGAGATCGCTTTGACTTTGTTGTTACCAATCACCACCTGGATACCGCCTGTAAAGAAACAGGAGAAATAATCAAACAGTTCCTTGCTGAATAATTTGCGCTGCAGCTCATTATACCCATTTCCATAATTACTATAAATAGCAAGGTGCGATGCCCCTTTTTTCAGCTCGTTTGATTTACAGTAGATTGCATTTTGATACCTGTTCACTATAACGGCTTCCGAACGTTGTAGAAGCTCTCTGTTTCTCCCAATTAAATCCATGGGCAATGCAAAAACCTGCTCATCCTTTCCTATCTTTCAGAAGAATAAGGGCATGAAAAAGAACCGAAGACAATTTTTAAAAAATGCAGGGCTGGCAGGCTTTAGTCTGGCAGGCGGCAAAAGCTTACTTGCTTTTTCAACATCGGCAGCACCTGATTCAATATTAAACATTTCAGATATGGCTCTTCAAATTCCGGGCGATGTAACCAGCCTGATCGGACTGTACGGCCCCTGGGCCACATCCTTGTACAACGATTCTGTTCCCCGGCTTTCATTCCGGCAGGAACAATGGACATCTTCGAACCTGGAAAAATGGAGATCTGCTGCAAAAGAAAAGCTGACAGACCTGATGGGCATCCCTCCCATCAAGGCTGATCCCCGGGTTACCATAAAAAATAAATACGTTTATGACGGATTGAATGTAGAGGAAATAAGCTGGCAGCTTCCTTACGGGCGACCGACAGACGCCATTGTGCTCAAGCCGCAAAATGCCAAAGGGAAACTTCCCGCGGTCCTGGCTTTCCATGATCACGCCGCGAATAAATACCTGGGCACCCGTAAAATAACCAGGACCTCGGATCACCTGCATCCTGTTGTTGCCGACCACCAGGATCATTATTATGACGGCAAAGCCTGGGCGAACGAGCTGGCAAAAAGAGGGTATGTGGTGATGGTCTCCGACGCCTTTCCTTTCGCCAGCCGGCGGGTAATGTTGCAGGATGTACCTGAGATACATCACCAGGGACTGAATGACACAGACCCTGAAAACCCTGAACATATTAAGGCATACAATGAATGGGCGGCAGCCCACGAACATGTTATGGCCAAGTCTCTTTTCAGCGCAGGCATTACCTGGCCCGGCGTCTTCTTTGCAGAAGATAGAAAAGCGCTTGATATATTATCCGGTCGTCCTGACGTGGATGCTTCCAGAATAGGCTGTGGCGGGCTATCGGGTGGGGGTATGCGCACCGTGTTCATGGGCGGACTGGATGACCGCATCAAATGCGCGGTATGCGTGGGGTTTATGACAACCTGGAAGGATTTTGCGTTGAACAAGTCATTTACCCATACCTGGATGACCTACGTACCCGGTCTGGCGCCTTACCTTGACTTCCCTGAGATACTGGGATTGAGGGTGCCGCTGGCCACCCTGGTTCAAAACGATAATGAGGATGATCTGTACACCTTACCTGAAATGAAAAATGCGGATGCGGTTCTCACGGATATATACAAGAAAGCAGGTATGCCAGAACGTTACCAATGCTCCTTTTATCCGGGTCCGCATAAATTTGATCAACCTATGCAGGCTGAAGCCTTTGACTGGTTTGATCGTTGGTTAAAAAAATAGTATCTTACCATCCTGCAAAAGCCATATTCACTCCTTCTGTGCATCTTTGGGAGTGATTTTATTTTTAACTATTAAAAGAACCAGATGAATATTTCCATTGCTGATGACGCTAAAAGCCTTGGAGAAAAGGCCGGAAGTCTTTCGGCCGAATTAATAAAGAAAGCGATCGCCGAAAAAGGAACGGCGAATATTATCCTGGCTACAGGAGCAAGCCAGTTTACCACACTCCAGACACTGGTAGCTGCACAGGATATAAACTGGAACAAGGTAACGATGTTTCACCTGGATGAGTATATAGGGTTACCGGTTACACATAAAGCCAGCTTCAGGAAATATCTTACTGAAAGATTTATTGACCTGCTACCTATCCCGTTACAATATGCCTGCCTGATAAACGGAGAGTCGGATGCTGCAGCAGAGTGTAAACGCCTGGGGGCGCTCATCAGTGATCACCCGATAGATGTGGCGCTTGTGGGAATAGGTGAAAACGGGCATCTCGCATTTAATGACCCTCCGGCTGATTTTGATACCGATGAGCCCTACATTATTGTAAACCTGGACGAGCCCTGCAGGAGGCAGCAATTGAACGAAGGATGGTTTCCTGCCTTTGAAGATGTTCCGTTGCAGGCCATCAGCATGTCTATAAAGCAGATCATGAAGTCCGGGATGATCATTTGTTCCGTACCGGACGAACGTAAGGCTGCAGCGGTAAGAAACAGCATTGAAAATCCGGTCAGCAATCTTTTCCCGGCAAGTATCCTGCAATCACATCCTAATTGTTATTTCTTCCTGGATAAGGCGTCCGCATCTTTATTAACCAACAGGTAAAAGCAGGTAATGGCAAAATTAAGTTCGGTTGCAGTCAGTGCACTCAGCAAAAGGGACACACTGTTATCCCTTCTGATCATAGCAGTATTGTTCTTTATATTCGGTTTCGTATCATGGGCAAATGCGATCCTGATACCGTACTTTAAAATAGCCTGCGAGCTCAATCATTTCCAGTCTTACCTGGTAGCTTTTGCATTCTACATTGCCTATCTCGTCATGTCCGTTCCCTCCTCATATCTTTTAAAAGCGATCGGTTTTAAAAAAGGAATCATGGCCGGGTTCTGGGTAATGGCATTGGGCGCGGTACTTTTTATTCCTGCTGCTTATGAACGTGCCTATCCCCTTTTTCTTACAGGACTTTTCACCATTGGATGTGGCCTGGCCATATTACAGACAGCCGCCAATCCTTACGTAACCATATTAGGTCCCAAGGAACGCGCCGCCCAGCGGATCAGCTTTATGGGCATCTGCAACAAAGGTGCAGGTATACTGGCGCCATTGGTATTAGGAGCAGTTATCTTAAAGGCTACCGATAGCGGACTGGTTGAGCAACTGACCGGCATGGATGAAGCTGAAAAGAAAAACGTATTGGATGGATTTATCAGAAGGGTTATTCCACCCTATACGGTGATGGCGATCGTATTATGCCTGCTGGGCATTGCCGTCAGATTTTCGCCGTTGCCGGAGATCAATACGGATGAGGCAGGAGATAATGCTTCCCCAAAAGAGGGACAGGCAAAAAAATATATCATCCACTTCCCCCATCTCATACTCGGCGCTGTTGCTATTTTTCTGCATGTGGGCACACAGGTTATAGCCATCGACACTATTATTCCTTACGCGCTTTCTATGAACATTGCCCTGCCGGAAGCCAAGGTTTTCCCATCTTATACCCTGACCACCACCATCATCGGGTATATCATTGGCATTGTTGCCATTCCCCGGTATATCCGGCAGGGAACCGCCTTAAAGATCTGTACGCTGCTGGGACTTATATTCTCACTTGGAATTCTTCTTGTGGCAGGACAGACAAATATTCTCGGGCATCAAACCGATGTTTCCATCTGGTTTCTTGTGCTGCTGGGACTTGCCAACTCGCTGGTATGGGCCGGGATATGGCCGTTAGCGCTGGACGGGCTGGGCAGGTTCACGAAACTGGGAGCCTCTATATTGATCATGGGATTGTGCGGCAACGCGCTGCTACCGCTATTATATGGTTATTTTGCAGACATGGAAACCTATACATTGCGTGAGGCGTACTGGGTGCTGTTGCCCTGTTATGCTTACCTGATCTTTTATTCTTTCAGGGGATACAAGCTAAGGAGCTGGCGATAACTCTAACTCTCCCAGCATATATTCATCACCTACCAGGTGGAGCTCCATATTCGTCAGCCGCCCGATCCGGGCAAGGCAATCTTCGATTCCCATTTCTCTTCTCAGGGAAACATAGATCTTTTGCTGCTTCTTTTCAGGATCCAGCACTACAATTTTTGCATTGAACACCCTTTCCAGGTCCGATATGATATCGTCAAGCATGGCATAATCATAAATATATTCCCCCCATTGCCAGGCAGATATTTTTCCTACCGGTATATCTCTTTCATTGATGCTTTTATCCGCTTTTCCAAGTATTAACTGGCGGCCTGGCGTAAGCTCTTTTTCCTCCATATCCCCCCTGTCTATATTCAGCTTTCCCTGGCTTACCGAAACAATCACTTCATCCTCATTATTATATGCCTTTATATTACATGACGCCGGTCCGCGCGTGTCAATTAATACACCACCTGCATCTATTTTGAAAAGATCTGCCGAAGATTTTATTTTAAAAAAAGCCTCACCCACCAGCCTGATCGTTCTGTCTTCCCTAAAATCATCGTAGAACTCCAGAACACTGCCAACGTTCATCCAAACCTGCGTGCTGTCCGGCAGTAAGAGATACTTATTTTCCCCCTTTGCCGTTCTTTTCTGAACGAGTGTTTTTTCCTTTTGCGGGGCTGTTTTTTCAGTAATGCTTAAATATTTATATCCCAGCCACAGAAATGCCGCCAGCATCGAAAAACCGGCCAGCCCGATCAATGCAGCCCGGTAGCCGATCCGGGGGCGCCTGAAGATCTTTTTTTCATCGACCCGGCTATCTCCCAGCTCAGTTATCAGGACGCCATGTTCGTTTACATAAGTAAATGAAGGATGATGCTTACGGATTTCCTGGTACTTCTGACTTACCCAGGATTTGAGCGCATTAGAATTTTTACTGGTTCTGATGTAATGAAACAATTCCTCCATTTCCTCGCGGGAACAGTTATTGTTTTCATACTGCTGAAGTAAGTACTGTATTCTGCTGCTGTTCATATTTGCATTTATCTATCTCCACGGGGACTGAAAAGTCACCTCAAATTAAGTAAATGCAATCAGGAAAAAAAGGACTTTATCTTGTTTATGATGCCCTTGAAGTAGCTGATGGGGAATGGCTCATTTCTGCCTTCGGACCTGACCCAATCATAGTTCAGGTAAATTTCGTTATTGATCTGCTGGTAAACACGTTTTCGTTGCGGAGGTAAATGATTGATCGCCTTTTCCATTACACTGTGATACTCCGCTACCGGGGCTTCCACCTCTTCTTTTTCATTCAGTAAACACTGCATGTTAACCCAAAGCGCATCGCGCAACCGCCTGTCCCCCGCACTTCTCAGCAGGAATTTATGGATCTTGTTTTCTGTCATCCTGAACAGCCACTCTTCGGCCTGCTCCAAATCGAAAAAAACATTTCTCCTGTTTTGCCACAACTTTAAAAATACCTCCTGTACAATATCCTTTGCATACTGATCAGACTTTGTAAGCTTCAGGGCCAAGGTATACAACTTATACTCATGGCTTTTGAAAACAAAAGCAAACCGCTGTTCCTGTATATATTCATTCCTCAACACGAATACAATTTAAAGTTCCAACTTTTAATTCTGGTCTAAATTAACAAAAAAATTAAAAATAGTTTTAACAAAAGTTAAAAAATATTCCTATAAAATCCACATTCTTTGCACCATTCCCTTCTTTTAAGCAGCAATTTTCGTCAAATATTCTTTTACTCACCACACCTGATCCGCAGACGGCTTGAATCAGGAAGATTTCCGGTTTGCCGCCATAGTCTGTCGATATGATTAAAATCACTTATATCTTCAGGTGTGAAGTGAGGTTCTATATTCAGGAGATCCGGCTGCCCCGCATCTACCCATGCTGTATACCAAAACGAAGCCACGGCAGCAATGGACTGGCGCATTCTCCGCTCTACCATATTACCCAACACATCATTATAGGCTTCGGTAAAGTAGCTGGAGTATTGCCTCAGTATAATACCGTTCCTGCTTTCAAAAGCATATTTCCGGTCCGGAGATATATCCTCAGTCAGTTTTTTTTCTTCCCGTAAAACGGTATCTGCCGCTGCTGCACTTTCTAAAACAACCTTCCATATGAATGTATCAGGAGAAGAAATATAACTTGCCTTCCCGACAAAGTAGTTAAACTGTTTTGCCGCCAGCAGTTCCGGGATGCGGCTTTCCCATAAGCCATGAATACCATGTTGATTCGTTAGTTGACCGTTATAATTGCTATGCGCATGCAGGGGCACATGGGCGTCGGAAATATAATGACCTATCTCCGCAGACAGCTTCAAAATGGCGCTGAAATTTCTTTCCCTGAACGCTGAGGTCAACCGGCGATGCATGACCTGCACCCACCACGGAACAATACCATGAGCCGTGACAGCTTCTTCTCCGAATTTTTCAACCGCATCTTCCCATTTTCTTGGCAACGTTTCAAAAGGATAGTTACCATACCTGTTCAGGTCTATATAATGCCGGCAACCCTCTTCTGCCACCGCATACCTTCTTTTATCCGGGTCAACCGCATGCTCTTTTAAAAAATCAATATTAGGTTTGTACAATACAAGCATTGCCGGGGGAAGTGAAAAAACAGCGTGATAATTTATTTCCTTATGGGCATAGAATCCCCAGCAGAAGCAAAGTTTGTGCAGCAGTATCATCTGCAAAACAAGGATAAGTTTCCGGTGCATAGTGTTAGCTTTACATGATTTAACCTGTAAAAAGATACTGCTTTTCTACAGAATTAAATACTGCAACCGGAATAAATTTTTCTGTTATTGCTGATGTTGGATGTATGATTTCTGATTGGAAGAAGAAAAACGAAATCGGAAAGCCCAAAATCAAAAATAAACAAAGGATTGCTGATTGCCTGATATACGATTTCTGATTGGAAGAAGAGCAAAATCAAAAAGCCCAAAATCAAAAATCAGAAATAATCAAAAGATCGCTGATGTTGGATATACGATTTCTGATTGAAGAAGAAAACCGAAACTGGGAATCCCAAAATCAAAAATAATCAAAAGATTACTGATTGCCTGATATACGATTTCTGATTGGAA
Organism: uncultured Chitinophagaceae bacterium; assembly: GCA_934502905.1. GTDB lineage: Bacteria > Bacteroidota > Bacteroidia > Chitinophagales > Chitinophagaceae > Agriterribacter. The sequence goes on along the minus strand of CAKSVK010000015.1, from coordinate 15,488 downwards.
GAAGAGCAAAATCAAAAAGCCCAAAATCAAAAATCAGGACTTACTTTGTGTCATCCTCTAACGCTGTGACGCCTCCGGAAATGGCAAACTTCATCGCATCTGCAGCACCTATGTCGCCTATTTTTTTTACACGTTCACGCTTAACAAAATATAAGTGACCGGCAAAGGCATAGGACTGGGGCACATATACAGCAACATATTCATGCAGCCCAAACTCATCCAGCTCCTGTTGGGTAATAAACCCTATTCTCCACACATCAATTGCTTCAACAGATACCAGCACAGCCTTATCGAACTTTCTTTTATTGCCTGCAAAAGCCTCAAAAAAATCTTTTACCGTGGAATAAATAATTTTAATGCCGGGCGTCTTTTGAAGTATATTATCAAAAAGGTCAACCAGCTTACCGAATATAAAAGACCCGGAGATGTACCCTACGAACACAATGATGATAACAGCTACCAATAGTCCGAGCCCCGGAACATAATACACAGAAAGCTGGGGGAAAAACTTCTCCAGGATATCCGGAAGTATCCTGTCTATAAAATTAAACAGCGAGGTAACGGCCCAGATGGTTATAACGATAGGCGCAAGAATAATAAGCCCCTGCAGGAAATAATGAAAGGCACTTTTAAGCCGGTTTTTAAAAAGCATATATACGTATGTAGTTACAATCTAAACAACATAAACGGGCTGAAAAATTATTTTACGCTTTTAAAACCCTACAATTCCCGGACAAGCTTTTTAACCTGTCTTTTAAAACGCTCCAACTCCTTTTTCTGCAGATTGATAAAGCTGTTGTCTTCCAGCTTACCGATCACTGTATCCATTTCTGCCTGGGTATCGTATACCATCTTCCTGAAAGGATTTGAATAGTCTTTGGCCCTTGAGCTGTAAATGCCCTTTGTAAGCCACTGCTTGGTGGCGATCGTCTCTTCCAGCAATTCCCTGAAGAAAGATTTGTCAAACCCGGAAGGCGTTAGTTGCATTACCTCCATCAGGCATGCCAACGCATGCTCCCGCTTTTGGTCCGGATAGGTCTGGGCCTGGGTGATATAAAAGTTGTGGATGTCCGACCAGTCCTTTAGCTTTTCCTGCTTCACGTCCTTTCTCAGCTTTTCTACAATATGGGTTGGAATAAGCTGCCCGCCAACGTTCAGCCATGTGTTTTTCTTCGGCTTCGCAGGTATATATTTTCTCAATCCGGCAAAAGACTTTATACCATATTGTTGGATGCAGGAAATAAGCTCCAACGCGGTATAGTAGCGTACCAGTTGTCTGAAAATATCATATGCCTGCTGCACTTTGATCAATACCGTTTTACGGTCGCTGTTTTCAAGACCTTCCGCCAGTATTTCCAGCGTTTCAACAATGGGATCATGATTTCTTAGAAGTTTTTGCCCTGCCTTTTTTTCCTCTTTATCTGAAAAGTGCCGTTCCGGGTATTTTGTACGTAAAAAGGCACGTCCTGTAAATTTCTCCAGCAGGGGTAACGACCCGGTCACCTCCGCGATCGTATCCGGGGCCAGCGATCCAAATTCAATTTGCTGCACCTTCTCCACTCTTGCATCCCGGTCCTGGTATTTCCATTCATTCCTGGCGATGGCATACAGGTTATACAAAAACCAATATGCCGGCATCACTACCAGCCTGTCATGGGTTACGTCGTTAGCGATCAGTGCAAACGGGAACGGAATATTCAACTCCGCAGGATAATCACCTTTCGCGAGAATATTGAAGCAGGCAAACTTAGAATTATGTTTTATGCTTACACACAGGCCCGGCCAAAAGCCACGCCCGGCTATTAATTCTCCGTCCGGGCTGCGCGAATTATGGTTGGAGCCGATCGTAGCACCGGCCGCCATATTGCTCTGTCCCATTACCACCGCGGCACATAAAAACGAATTGTTATGGTGTTGCTCATGCGCCGGAAAGATCAGTGAATTCAGTACTTCACAACATGAAATGGTTGAATTGTTTCCGAGATAGGAATTGATAAGACGAGCGCCATACTTCAACTGGGAATTAGACGCCATAATAAACCGGACTGCCTTTACCCCGTAAAAAGCCCGGCATCCCAGGCCCATGATACCATTGACCATTTCGCATCCTTCTCCGATCTGGGAGGGTGCTTCTGCCGAAGAGCTGACCGTTATATTTTTTAACTTATTGGCACCCTTAATATAGGCATCGGTACCGATCCAGGCATCCTTGATGATGCTGGTATTTTTGATGATGGTCCGGTCCCCGATCTTTCCATAATACCCCCGCCTGACATCATATTCTTTTTGGGTAAACTCCTTAAATTTATCCAGCAATGCCTCATCTTCCCGGTACTTCGACCACAGCCAGGCATCACCCGGCAGCATTCCTGTGAAAGGCATTACTTTTCTTCCGCCGTTCTCGTTGCACAGCTCGAGCCATATCCTGATATTTTCCGGCTCCCCTTCCTTGATAATGCCATTGCCAAACTTGGCGGCATTGGTAACGGAAAGCTCATTGATATTCACCAGTATCACCTCGCTCCCTATAATGTAATGAGATAAATAGTTAACACCATCTACCACTACATTATCTCCAAAATCGCAGCTGATAATAGTGCTGTTATACAAGCCTACCGGCATACGCAGGTTATGATATTCCAGGTAATAGGGTTCCAGCTTACCGATACGAACCAGTCCGAAAAACTTACAGTTTTTTACCAGCTCGGGGTTGAATGCATCGGATACCAATATCTTGTTCCAGTCGTCCGACGCATTCCTGTTGCGCACCAGCACTTCTATTTCCCAGGCGCTCAATCCACGGTATTGTATACCATTCCTGTTTTGAATATTCCGCAGGTAATATTCATCCTGCCCTTCAGGCAGGTATTCTGCAGCTATAAAATTGTATCCTAAAGAATCAAGGCTTCTTTTTGTAATCCGGTTCAAAGGCGTTCATTTACGTTTTAAACTTATTCTACAGTCACACTTTTAGCAAGGTTTCTGGGCTTATCCACATCATATCCCCTGGCCACTCCAATGTAGTACGAAAGCAACTGCAGGGGTATGGTGCTGATAATAGGAGCTATCACTTCATCCGCGGCAGGTACCGGCAGCACATCATCTGCCAGGTCTGTAATTACATAATCTCCTTCAGTAATTACGGCAATTACCTTCCCCTTCCGCGCCTTGATCTCCTGTATATTGCTGACGATTTTCTCGTGATAGGCATCCTTAGTGGCCACAAATATCACCGGCAATTTTTCATCTACCAGGGCAATCGGTCCATGCTTCATCTCTGCTGCGGGATATCCTTCCGCATGGATGTACGATATCTCCTTCAGCTTGAGGGCGCCTTCCAACGCAACAGGAAAGTTATAACCGCGGCCCAGGTATAAGGCATCGGTAGCATCCTGGTATTTTAAGGCAACATTCCTTATATGATCAGTATTCTCCAGCACCTCTGCAACTTTCTGCGGCACATTATTCAGTTCATCCAGCAAATGCAGGTAACGTTCATTGCTAATAGTGCTTCTTTCTTTGGCGATCCGCAAGGCAATCATCGTCAAAACAGTAAGCTGCGCCGTAAACGCTTTGGTACTTGCCACACCTATTTCCGGCCCCGCGTGTGTGTAGGCCCCGGCATGTGATAACCGGGCGATAGAAGAGCCTACCACATTTACAACGCCCAGGATGATAGCGCCCTGCTCTTTCGCATTCTCAATAGCCACCAACGTATCTGCGGTTTCTCCACTCTGGGAAACAGCAATGATCATATCTCCTTTGTTGATGACAGGATTTCTGTACCTGAACTCGGAGGCATACTCCACTTCCACCGGGATACGGCAGAGCTCCTCGATGATATATTCCGCTATTAATCCTGCATGCCAACTGGTACCGCAGGCAATGATCAGTATGCGGTTTGCATCTTTTATTTTATCTATATTATTTTCGATCCCCGACATGGTAATGCTTCCCTTCTGCACATCCAGCCTTCCCCTCAGCGAATCATGTATGGTACCGGGCTGCTCAAATATTTCCTTGAGCATAAAGTGATCATATCCTCCTTTTTCTATGGCTGCCAGTTCCAGGTCAAGCTTTTGGATGAAAGGTGTCTGCCTCTCATTACCCAGATTTTTTAAGATCAGCTCATCGGGTTTTATAATAGCGATCTCGTAATCGTTCACATATACCACTTCCTTGGTATACTCAATGATCGGTGATGCGTCACTCGCCAGAAAATGTTCTCCCTTGCCGATACCGATCACCAACGGACTGCCTTTTCTTGCCGCGATCAATGTTCCCGGGTTATCCTGGTCTATCAGCACGATCACGTATGCCCCCACCACTCTTTTCAACGCGATCCGTAATGCTTCCTCCAGGGTACTTTCATTGTTCTGTTGAATATCTTCTATGAAATTCAGCAATACTTCTGTATCCGTATCACTTGTAAAATGATAACCTTTCTTCAAAAGTTCCCGCTTGAGCGATGCATAATTCTCAATAATACCATTATGGATCATCGCCAGCTTACCGCTGTTAGATATGTGGGGGTGTGCATTCCTGTCGCTCGGTTCACCATGTGTTGCCCAGCGGGTATGCCCTATTCCTATATTACCTTCTACATTCTTACCGATAACCGCATCTTCCAAAGCCGCTACTTTTCCCATCTTTTTATACAGCTTCATGCCGCCGTCAAGCAGCGCTATACCTGCGCTGTCGTACCCTCTGTACTCCAGCCTTTTCAAACCTTTAATTATAACCGGATATGCCTGCCGATGACCAATATAAGCTACTATTCCACACATAAGATTTAAAAAATTGATTTGTAAACATTAAAAAGCTACCAGGCAACGCAATCGATTGCGCAAAGTACAATTATTTTTAGATTTTTAATAACGTCATAATGAAAAAAACATATGTAAACTACAGTCACACATCTGCTCTTTCTTAACAAAGATCAATGGCCAGCCGTCACCGGCAGGGTAATTTTACACCTCATATAACACTAAATACATTTTTATATGAGCTTAAAAAAGATACAACAGATCATTGCACCACCGGCTCCGCACATGGTAGGAGACGGCTTCCGGGTACATAATTTTTTTCCGGGAGGACCTATTCACAATAAAAGGATGAGCCCGTTCTTTTTGATGGACTATAACTCCAGGATTGATTTTCCTGCAAAAAACGAACCAAGAGGTGTAGGCGTGCATCCGCATCGTGGTTTTGAAACGGTTACCATTGCCTACCACGGAAGTGTGGCACACCACGACAGTGCCGGCAACAGCGGCGTTATACGCCAGGGAGACGTGCAATGGATGACGGCAGGAGCAGGCATCCTGCATAAAGAATATCATGAAGAACATTACAGCAAGTCCGGAGGTCCTTTTCAAATGGTACAGCTTTGGGTGAACCTGCCTGCCAAAAATAAAATGCACCCGCCCAGGTACCAGTCCATTACAGCCGGCATGATCACCCGATACCCGCTGCCGGATAATGGCGGAACAGTAGAAGTAATTGCCGGTGAATATAAAGGCTTGAAAGGTCCCGCACTGACCTTCACGCCGGTTAACCTCTTCAATGTACGGTTGAAAAAGGGGATGAATGTTTCCATTCCGTTCCCGGAAAAATTTAATACCGGATTGCTGGTGGTAGAAGGCGATGTGATGGTAAATGGAGAAAAAGCGCCTGCAGACCACTTTGTTTTGTTTGAGAACAATGGGGATGAAGTATCCATTACAGCAGAAGAAGATAGTATTGTCCTGATTTTGAGCGGAGAGCCGATTGACGAACCAATAGCTGCTTATGGCCCTTTTCTGATGAATACACATGAAGAATTACAGCAGGCATTTGAAGACTTCAACCGGGGTAAGTTCGGGTACCTGGAATAGTTAGCCGGCTCATCATCACCCCCGTCTGCAAAAGTTGGGTTAAAAGCCAGCGGGCGGCTAAACTTCCGCCACAGGCAAAGGTCTATGGGATATGGTTTCATTATTAAACTAAAAGTCATGAAAACTATATTTACAACTGCAGGAGCCCTGGTAGTGATCCTGTTGTTTTCTGCCTGCGCTTCCACATCCCGGGTATATGTGCCGCCGCCGCCCGTAATAATAGCATCACCACCGCCGCCGTTTGCAGGCGCCATATTAATGGGACCTGAATACCGGATGCACAGGGGTAGATATGCATATGTGCCGCCACGTTATATAGCCCCGCGTAAAGGACATGCATGGGTAAATGGTCACTGGGATCACCACAGGGGAAAGAAAATATGGGTACAGGGCAGATGGGTAAAACACACAAGAAGATAGCCTCCATTTGAATAAACACTAAAAGCATAAAGGACTTCTGCATGAAGTCCTTTATGCCTTGTAACATATACTACAGTTAAATGCCAACGGTATCATACACTATTACCTTCTTCCACAAATGCTGGCATTGTTTCACAAAATCGAGGTGAATAGGATCTACCTGGTAGCTGTCCTGATCGGCTTTGCTATCGAAGAAGCACAGCCATGAGATATTATAGGAGGAATCAATTACTTCCCGGTTCGTGTCAGCCGGCTTTCCTATATACGACACTTTGATGGTCTTCACTGCCGATAGTTTTTTTAATCCTTCAACAAGTTTTGCAAGATCTTCTTTACTGTCGGCTTTATTCAACCAAAAATAAACATGATGAATAAACGGGTTTTTGTTACTGCTCATTGCTTTAGTATTATTTGTAATTGTCGCGGCAACCAATGCAGCCCCTATTGCTGTTTTTGCTGTCTGATGGACGAACCTGCGACGGGTGATTTTTTTCATGCTTAAATGTATAAAGATTATTTTATTTTCTTCAACCAATCATTGATTCCTTCATAGATCTTTTGTGCCACCGCTTTATGAAACGCAGGGTCCAGTATCCTTTTTTCATCCTGCAGATTGCTCAGGAAGGCTACTTCCACAAGGCAGTTCGGGTATTCTGTTGGTCCGTTCAAGGCAAAGTTAAAACTTCCCACATTTCCAATCTCCGTGAGTTTCAGCTCCAGCATCCTGTTAAGGATAGACTGCGACAGCTCCTTAAACCCTATATAACGGTAATAGGTACTGGTTCCGCTTATCAGCATGTTGCCGGAAGAGTTAAGATGAATGCTGATCAACAGGTCAGGATTAGCTTCCCTGAGCATTTGCACCCGGTCAACCATTTCGAGTGTAGTATCTTTTTCCCTTGTCATGAAAGTTTTTACCTTCCGTTGCTTCAACAGCTTATCCAGTTCCCTGGCTATCCGGAGGGTATAGTCTTTTTCCGTGATCCCCGATGACACGCCGGTAGCACCCACATTTACACCCCCATGCCCTGCATCTATGGCGATGTTCATCTTACGGATGTTGAGGGGCGGCTGGCGTTTAACGCGGATCGTTAGTTTGTGCCCCGTGCTGTCGTAATAAACAAAATGCCCCCAATGCTGTTTGTTCCTCAGCTCTATAAATATCCGCATGACGTCGTCTTCGGTTTGCTCATACCAGGCGCTTTTGATCTCTTTTGCGGAACGCAGGTGTGTGATCCAGTTTGTATTGGAAGTAGCACCAAACAGTTCTATCACTACCCGTGAGGGGCTGATCTGCTGAATGCTGCGGTAGGGAAGCCGTTCTTCCACGTTGACGGTGACATAATCAAATGTATCGTCGCCAAATACACGCCAGTTGGTAGTAAGGCTCCATGGACGTGAATATTTCTCCGGTGCCGCCTGTACATGTTCTTTGGCAATGAAAGCCCTGTGCTGCTTCGAAAGCTGTACAATATAATCCCTGTCCAGGGAGTCGACAACCCTTAACACTACACCTGAATCCAGGTAAGTCATCTTGGCTCCCCCCAGCCTGTTATCGCCGGGGCCATATTCCAGAAAGGGAAGCTTGCCGGTCGTTTGTACCATTATCAAAGTATCCTGGGCGGGTAGTGTCCGGGCGGAAACCAGGCAAAACAAAAAAATAAGTTGTTTCATGGATAGAAGCTATTCGCCGGCAAAAGTCTGTAAATTCTGTTGTCTGGGGAAAAAAAGAAAACCCCGCAGGCACCGGGGGTTTTTCTTTATTACATGTCTCTTGCCAGTTGAAGATACATAACCTCCAGACAGTTTATACAACATCCTGGCTGCATGTGTGCTGTTAACATACGTATAATACGCAAATTCCGGTTGGGCAACAGCGCTGGTAACCGACGGAAGTTACCGGATGATAAGCGGCAGGGACATGTATACCGGTATCCCGTCAAAAATTGAGCATAAGAAATCCTCTCAAATCTCCTGCCGGCACCCTAATTTTGCGGCTACTAATGTAGCACCATGAACAAAGTTGGCTTTTCTTCAACCTGTTATGACCCCCACTCTGCAGGTTTACAATTTTTTTCCATATCCCATGAATACTATTGAAATTTTTTAATACATTCGCAAGGTTTTTCAATTTTTTTTAACACTTACCAGCAGATATTGAATTATTCTGTAGGTACCCAACGACACGCCTTAGTTATTTATAAGTTATGAATGATATCATCAATCAGTTTCTGGAAAAAACAAGAACAAGAAACGCCGGAGAAAACGAGTTTTTACAAGCAGTAACAGAAGTAGCAGAATCAATTATCCCCTATGTTCAAAGCATTCCCAAATACCGGGATGCTAAAATAGTGGAAAGAATTGTAGAGCCGGAAAGGGTGGTCATTTTTCGTGTACCCTGGGTAAACGACAAAGGCGAAGTGGAGGTGAACAGGGGTTTCAGGGTACAGATGAACAGCGCAATAGGTCCTTATAAAGGCGGGCTTCGTTTCCATCCCTCGGTAACGCTGGGTGTGCTTAAGTTCCTGGCGTTCGAGCAGGTGTTTAAAAATAGTTTAACCGGGCTGCCGATGGGTGGTGGTAAAGGAGGATCGGATTTTGACCCCAAGGGAAAGTCTGACAACGAGGTAATGCGGTTTTGCCAGAGCTTTATGACAGAGCTTTACCGGCATGTGGGCGCCGATATTGATATTCCGGCGGGAGATATTGGTGTGGGAACCAGGGAGATCGGTTATCTTTTTGGCCAGTATAAAAGGATCAAAGGAGAGTTCAGCGGTGTATTGACGGGGAAAGGATTTGAATGGGGCGGAAGCCTTATCCGTCCGGAAGCAACCGGTTACGGACTGGTTTATTTTGTAGAAGAGATACTGAAAACCAATGGTGATTCCCTGGTAGGTAAAAAAGTAGTGATATCGGGTTCAGGAAATGTGGCGCAATATGCTGCCGAAAAATGTATATCACGGGGCGCTACCGTACTCACCATGTCCGACTCCGAAGGATTTATTTATGATCCTGCCGGTATCGACCAGGAAAAGCTGGAGTATATTATCCACCTGAAAAACAACGAAAGGAAACGCATAAAAGAATATGCGGCAAAATATAACTGCGAATTTTTCGCCGGAGAGCGCCCATGGCGCATCAAATGCGATGTGGCGCTGCCTAATGCCACGCAAAATGAGCTGGATGGCAATGATGCCATGAACCTTGTGAAAAACGGGTGTATCTGCGTAGCAGAAGGGGCTAATATGCCGTGCACCCCGGAAGCCGTAAGCGTATTTCATAAGGCACAGATCTTTTATGCGCCCGGGAAGGCAGCTAATGCAGGTGGCGTGGCCGTGTCAGGACTGGAAATGTCGCAAAACTCCCAACGTTATTCCTGGACAAGAGATGAAGTTGACAATAAGCTCAAGGACATCATGCGCGATATTCATAGGATATGCCTTAAGCACGGCAAAGAAAAAGACGGGCACATCAATTATGAAAAAGGCGCTAACATCGGCGGCTTTGTAAAAGTTGCGGATGCCATGCTGGCACAGGGAGTGGTGTAGCTCATCTTTTTGAGCACATGGCAAAGCCTGTCAAGAACGGGTATTACAGTTGTTTTCCGGTCAGTGGGCACAGGCTGTGCGCCGGTCCCAAAGGACTGGCTTGAAATGTATTTCCTGCAGATCCACGCGGATTGTTTTGCTGATGACGCAGATCTTGCAGGTAATTCCGCGCGAGGTTGCCGCGAAGCGCTAAGACCGCACAGACAATCTTTTTTTGAATCCCTTCTTTCTTTGTGATCATCACACTATCTTTTTTGCGGTCTTTGCGTGACATCTTTGCTGCCGGAGCCCGGAAGGGTAACGATTCTTTCTGCGGGATCTGCGTATAAAATTTGCGCTCATCTGCAGGAAAGCGTCCCGGCCTTAATGCCGTTGTTGGTGTTCGCGGCAGCGCTTGTGTATAGCATTACCAACAGCAGTAGTATCAACAGGTATTGTTGGTAAAGGCTTGTGCATAACCCATTCACAACACCCAACAATGGCGTTAATATTTGTTATCCGGGAGCACTATTAGTTCCCCTGTAGCAACCATTAAGGCATTAAGCAACATTAAGAAGAGATTAATCATCCTTAACTTCTTAATGTTTTGTAAAAGCAGATACTGATTACAACAATGCGTCCTGCCGGGATGCCCAACGCTTTAAAAATTCAGCTTTGCCCAACTTATTATCACTCCATAGCAGCCGCAAAAAAAAGCCATCCCGGAGGTGGCTTTCAAGAAATATTTATATTCATTAACCGAGATAGGACCGTAACATCCAGGCCATCTTTTCATGCTCTTTCAGCAGCCCTGTTATAAAATCGCTACTACCGGTATCCTTATATTTTTCATCAAAATCCTTTATCAATTTGCGGAGCTTTACAATGATCACTTCGTGATCTGACTCCAGGTTGGGGATTTGCTTATCAAACTTTACGGGGATGGTTCCTTCTTCCAAAGAAGCCAGCTTTAACAGTTCCTTCAGCCTGCCTTCTGCGAAATGCCCGATCGTTCTGATACGCTCAGCCACTTCATCAATCACTTCTGCAAGCTGTGTATATTGTTCCTCATATAACTTATGGAGCTCCATAAAACTGGGACCTTCTACATTCCAGTGATAACTCCGTGTTTTATTATATAATACGTGTTCGTCGGCCAGTAGTTTAGTAAGTTCAGCAGCTACAGCCTGGCGATTCTTTTCTGTAATGCCGATATTTACCTTGTCCATATAATATGTTTTACAATTAATGATGCAATAAGTGAACCAATCACGATCTTGTGTGACAATTTTTCCTGTTTTCCTGTCTGTTCTGCCACATAACACCACACCATTATTACGAGTATCCGGTCTCAATTGTTGAGCCGTGGCATGCAAAAGCTTTCACGGGTAAATTCAATCTGTATCTAACGGCGCGTGTCCCCACGCGCCGGGGCAACGGGTCACCCGGTCGCGTATGCCTGCGCAACCTCCGCACCCCGGATATTCTAAAACTACTAATTCTTTATAAATTATTGATTAACAAATATTTGTATGATATATCATTGGTAATTTACTCATAAATATTTACAGGCATGGGTTTCTCCAGCAGGTATTGATAATAAAAGCGGACTCTTTCCCGGCGGTCATATTCCACTTTTTCCCCGCTCCATCCATGCCGGCTGCCGGGGTATATCATCAGCTCGAAGGGTACCGTGCCGGAGGTAAACTTATCCGCCAGCTGTATGGTATGCTGCATATGCACATTGTCATCTCTATCGCCATGCATCACCCGAAGTATGCCTTTATACTTATCCGTATAAGATAAAACAGAAGCTTGTTTATACCCTTCCGCATTTTCCTGCGGTCTGTCCATAAATCTTTCTGTATAATGGGTATCATATAGTTCCCAGCTTGTAACCGGCGCTCCCGCTATGCCATAGTCGAAGTATTCAGACGATTTGGTGAGCGCCAGGCAGGTAATATAACCGCCATAGCTATGCCCGGTGATCAGCAGCTTGTTTTTGGCTACCCAAGGTTTTTCTTTTAACCATTTGGCTGCAGTACTATAATCAATCATTTCCCAGTGCCCCAGTTGACGATGCATCAAAGCCACACCTGCCTTGCCAAAGTGCCCGGATGCCCGGTGATCAACACTTATTTGTATAATACCTTCATTTGCCCAATACTGGTTAGCAGTTCCTTTCCAGGTATTGCGGACATTACCTGCATTCGGACCGCCATAAATACTCATTACCACAGGATATTGCCTGCTTTCATCAAAGTCAGTCGGCCAGGTGATTACTGCCGGAAGGTCATATCCGTCTGGCGTAGGAATGGTTGTCATGGTGGTTTTACCAAAAAGATAATGCGCAAAATCATCCGCTTTGCTGTCCGTTATCTGCCTGATTATTTTTCCACGGTTGTCCACAAGCGCTGTTTGCGGAGGCGTGGACACATTGGAGTAGGTAGTAACAAAATATTTTCCGTCCGGAGATACCTGTACCTGGTGTGTATAATCACCGAAGGTCAAACGATGCAGGTCCTTTCCTGAAAAGGAAATGCTGTACAGGTCAACGGTTGTGCTGCTTTCTTTCCTGGCGGAAAAATAAAGCACTTTGTTTTTTTCATCTATTCTTTCAATCGCCGATACCTGCCATTGTCCCTCCGTGATCGGGTTCACCAGTTTACCGTCAAGCGTATAAAAATAGTAATGCGCCCAACCTGTTTTATCACTTTTCAGAATATAGTGTTTATTATCGGCCAGGTAGGTGATGCGTTCCGCATGATCAAGGTCTATCCATTCTTTTTGTTTTTCATCATACAGCTCCGATTTGTTGCCGGTCACCGGGTCCACACGGTAAAACTTAAGGTTATCCTGATCGCGGTTCATCCATTGCACCATCATGGTTTTGCTGTCATAACTCCAGTAAGGCATGCCGAAGTATTGGTCATCCTTTTCATTAAAGTCCGCCCAGACTACCTTGCCACCTTCTACCGGCACAAAACCTACCTTTACTGAAGGATTGGGATCTCCTGCTTTAGGATAACGTGTGTTTTCCCAAAAGCCATGTTGCCCTTTTGAGCTGTAAATAGAAAACAGCGGTACATCAGTATCGTCAAAACGCATAAAAGCAAGCGACCTGCTGTCCGGCGACCACCAGAAAGCCCTGTAATTTGACGCTCTTCCCAATATTTCTTCGTAGTACACCCAGGATGCCCACCCGTTATAAATAAGATCAGTACCATCATTTGTATGACGAAACTCGTTCCCGTCCGCAACACGGACAGTATAAAGATCATGATTACGTGTAAAAGCAACATACTGGTTGTCCGGCGACAAAACGGGGTTCTTTTCTTCCTCATCGGGTGAGTGCGTCAATTGTTTTTCCGCACCGCCTTCGTTGATGAGATAAATATCCTTTTCCTTTACAGTTATCCTCATCTGTCTTTCCGGCGACGCCTTATACCCACTGCGCTTACCTGTACGCACATGTACAGCATATTGCTTTTTGTCGTTCACATCCCATTCAATATAATGAGCGGCATCTGCCCATCCCTGCACCGTATGGGTAGCCCTGGTCAGGGAAGGAGCCATCCCCCATGCCTGTCGGGCAGTGAGCTTTTTGGTCTGTGCCCGGGAATTGTTCGTAACAACCACGATCAGAAAAACAGCCAGGTATTTTATAGCCATACTTTTGTTTTCCTGAAAGTACTAAAATAATAACACCAGTGAGACATATAAGCCCACTGGTGTCGACTGAATTTCAGTAATTCAGTAAAATATTATCGCTTCTGGATATTAAATGTTTCTCTTGCCCCTGTTTTTAAAACTACCGAGATCAGGTAAGAACCATTCGGAAGGTCCGCCACATCAAGTCCATTGGTCACAGCCGGATAAGTTCTGATAAGTCTGCCCGCAACATCAAACAATTGTACAGACCTGATGGACGATGGATCAGCAATCCTTACATAGATCCTGTGTGAAGCAGGGTTAGGATATACTTTCAGTCCAACCTGGTTGATCCTTACAGACCGTACATCGGTATACATATACCGACCATCGTGGTCCACCTGCCTGAGGCGGTAATAGTTAACGCCTCCCTGGGGCTGCAAATGTGTGAAGCTGTATTGTTGAATGCTGCTTCCACCCTTAGCACGCTCGAATCCTACGGTGCTCCAGTTCTTTGCGTCCACACTATGCTCTATTTCAAATCCACTGGCGTTTATTTCAGACAATGTTTCCCATTGCAGAAGTACAGAAAGGTCACTATTTGCCGTTGCGGTAAACCTGCCCATCACAACAGGCAGCACTGCCGTCCACTCAATTCCAAATGTTGCCGTTTCTCCGGATAGTCCCGCGGCATCTACAAAGGTATACCCAAACTCAACCAGATCGGGTCCTGCTGCAGTTCCCGTAAGCGATAACAATGCTGTTGAAAAGTTGGGAATAGGTGTATTCACCACTACAGGATCACCGTTATAATAAAGTACGCCTTTTTCCGGAAGCGGTAGCATGGTAATCACTATAGTACTGCCATTGGCAAGCGGCCCTACCCCAGGATCCTCTCCGCTTACCGGTTGGGTTATCCAACCCTGCGGAACCGATCCCGAAGGTGGCGATTCCAGGAACTGGTAGACATCTTCCGGAACCGGCGGACGATTGATACCAAAGTTTACATCGACAGCATTTGCCGTAACGATTTCTACAGAAATGATACCATCCGGGGTGCCATCAGAAGCGCTTACATTGTAATAACCAGGCGGCGGAGCCACCTCAACCTTGTAATTTCCTGGTACTACCGTAAAGCTATACCCGCCTGAGGCATTCGTCACTATATTGTGCATCGGAGCATCCTCATCATTATAAAGTGTCACATTCACCCCTGGAACAGCAATACCGTTTACCCCGTCCGTAGCACCGTCATGGTCATCCAGCACAGAACCGGATATTTCATAAACAATTGTCTCAATTTTAACGTCATCAATACCAAAATCATTACCCACTTCATTCACCGTATCAACATTAATCCACTCCAGGATAAAAGGAGCAGTTGCCACAAATTGAAGATTCGCATTTCCCGTAACCCCGGATCCCGTATAACTTACCGTAGTCCAATCGAGCAACGGAAATAAATCATCTTCTTCTGAATACAATACGGTTTTAACTCCACCCATGGTACGTTGCAACTTGATCTTTGGTCTGTTTTCTTCAGACAAAGCAACAATTTTGAACGACACCCTGTAAGGACTTCCAGCAAGAGGATTACTAACTGATCTCAGGAGAAAAACCGAATCGTTATAATCATTCGGAGCATTGGTAGTAAACATCAAAAAACGCCCCCCCGCAGCGTCAGACGGCACCTGTGTTAAACCGGCAGTTGTGGCAGCTTCCGCAGCACCATTGATCAAGGCGTTTCCCGCAGCCGGATCCGTCCAATATATTTCTCCGGCTGTTATAGGATAGTGCCAGTCATAAGGCAGCCCATTAAAGCCCTCGTTCCAGACAGCAGTCCAGCTCTGTCCGATAGCTGCTGAAGCTGTAAGATGGAGTATTAAAAGAGAAAGGAGTATCTTTTTCAAAGGTAGAACTGTCCTCATGGTTATAGTTTTGATTTACCAAATGTAACTTATTATAATGCAAAATACGGGCTTTTACTCGGGCTTTTACTAGTACTATTCTTCTGTCC
>CAKSVK010000014.1 GCA_934502905.1 uncultured Chitinophagaceae bacterium | reverse complement strand
GGCGGAATTTTGTGGCACAAGTGATCTGCAGGCAGAACACATAACGCCAGGTTCCGGTATTTTATTGATCGTATCTCCTGAGTTGACGGCTATAGTATCTCACTAACCGGAAAACTTAATGCTCCGTGACCAAAGACAGGATTAGCACATAACCAATAACTCTTTACCTTCGCGTTGAATAAAACCAACAGCATAACGGTAATATGAAAGTGTTACAAACCGCAGAAAGGGTTTCGCAGAAAGATCAGTCGGATAATTACGTTTATCAACGCTCTTTATTGGCTTACCTGGAGGCCGCAAAGCTCGTGTCCGGCAATGTGCTGGAGATCGGTACAGGAAGCGGGTATGGCGTGGATATCATAGCGCCGCACGCCGGCAGGTTTGTGACTATTGACAAGTTCCAGACAGAAACACTGGCGGACGCGCCGGCAAATGTGGAATTTCTCCAGATGAACGTGCCGCCGCTGAAAGACATCCCATCAGATTCATTTGATTTTGTGATCACCTTCCAGGTGATAGAGCATATCCCCAAAGATCATATTTTTTTGCAGGAGATACACCGGGTGCTGAAGCAGGGAGGGAAGCTGATCGTGACCACCCCCAATAAAAAAATGTCCATCACCCGCAATCCCTGGCATGTACGGGAATATACGGTGGATGAGCTGAAGCAATTAATGCTGCGGTATTTCAGATCTGTGGAAGCACTGGGCGTTTTCGGCAATGCAAGCATCATGGATTACTACGAAAAGAACAAGGCTTCCGTCAGAAGGATCACCCGTTTCGACATCTTTAACCTGCAATACCGGCTCCCGCGGCAACTGCTGCAAATCCCCTACGATATCCTGAACCGTTTGAACCGCAAAAAGCTGCTGAGCGACAACCAGGGACTGGTAACGGGCATCACCCATGAAGATTATTTTATTGAAGCAGCCAATGATACCTGTTTTGACCTGTTTTATATAGCAGCGAAATAGATGTGAAAAATTATCCCGGAGGATAAGCGGGTATGCGTGTCATTCAGGTTTATATGGCGGTGCGCTTATTGTTTCTTTGATTTGTAAAATGTTCCCTGTTCTCCATTCAACACTTTGATTGACCGCAAGAATCTTCCTGACAATTAATTTACCCTGGTGGCATATGTAAAGCTTATCCAGGAACTGAACACAGCTATTTTCCGGTCCTGCCTGACGGTAAGATTGAGTACGGCACTTTCAACAGGGATTAAGCAGCAGGATATTAACGGTTTCCGGTTCATTAAACGAGCAACGCGAACATGCAACAAACGGGCTGTGCAAGTGGTGCTGACAGAATCTCAACTTTTGGATTCCTGTTCAGCTCCGGTCCGGCTCCCTAATTTCTATCAGCCTTATTACATAACTTCAAATAAAAATATTCACCGGCTGTATTTCAGGCATACGAATGCTAAACCCCGTCTATACAAAACCGTTACCTGTTAGCAGCCACCCTATCTGAAAACCTGTCCCTTAAAGAAAAAACCGAAAAGCTCACCATAGTCAGCTTTTTAGAAAAATACATCTTTGTTATATTTTTTTTCAAACAAATGAGCAAAGCAGAACAAGATATATTAAAAAGAAGCCAGGAAATTGTCGAAAACTATTTTCAGTTTTTAGATAAACACATTGCCGATGTTCTTTCGGGCAACATCACCGATTTTATGGAAATCAACCAGATCGCAAGCAGGTTATTCGTCTCCCATAAACACCTGACCGATACAGTACAAAAGGAAACAGGGCATCATCCCTGCTATTTTTATGATCTCAAAATAATAGGCTATGCCAAACAAATGCTTTCAGAAACAGATAAACCCGTTTCGGAGATTGCAAGAATATTAACTTATGATCCGTCAAATTTTTCCAAATTCTTCAAAAAATTTATCGGACAAACTCCTGGTCAATTCCGAAAAGAAAACAAAAAATAAAGTTCCGAAAAGTTCACCACGAAATAAGCATATAGTCCTGCCACCTTTGCAATATCAATTTTAAAACATTTAAAAGCAGGTAAAATGGCAAGAAACGATTTGAAAGGCAAAGTAGTTTTAATTGCAGGAGGTGCAAAAAACTTAGGGGGCTTATTAAGCCGGGATTTTGCAGCGAAAGGCGCAAAAGTTGCCATTCACTACAATAGTGACAGCACAAAAGCAGATGCGGAAAAAACATTAGCAGACATTACAAACGCAGGTGGAGAAGCGTTTTTGTTTCAGGCAGACCTGACAGATGTAAAAAACATCACCCAACTTTTTGATGCGGCAATTGAAAAATTCGGAGGAGTCGACATCGCCATCAATACCGTGGGTAAAGTGTTAAAAAAGCCATTTGCAGACACCACAGAAGAAGAATACGACAGCATGAGCGACATCAACGCTAAAGTAGCTTATTTCTTCATCCGGGAAGCAGGCAAAAAATTGAATGACAACGGCAAAATCAACACGATTGTAACTTCATTGCTCGCTGCATTCACAGGATATTATTCTACTTACGCAGGTGCCAAAGCCCCGGTAGAACATTTTACCAGAGCGGCTTCCAAAGAATTTGGTTCAAGAGGAATTTCTGTAACTGCGGTGGCACCAGGACCGATGGATACTCCTTTCTTCTACGGACAGGAAAGCGATGATGCCGTAGCTTACCACAAACAGGCATCTGATCTGGGTGGTCTGACCGATATCAAAGATATTGCTCCGCTTGTTGAATTTTTAGTAACCGACGGATGGTGGATCACGGGGCAAACCATTTTTGCAAACGGAGGCTACACAACAAGATGATGACGTATTTCAGCTCTTTGCAGGCGGGTGGTGACACCTGCCTGTGGAGTTCGCCACCAGCTGGTATTTCACCGATCGGGCAATACGCCCCACAACAATTAAAAAGTTGATTTATATTTTTGAAAGGCAAATAACTCTGTTGTTCGCTTTTTTCTCCGTAGAACCTAAAACGGTGGCAGTAAAGAACATCAACACCACACTTAATACCTTTTGCTGTGTTGATGGGATTAAAATACGGCCGGAATATGCTCACGTCTGCTTACAACACCCTTTGAAAGCCAATTAAAATGAAAATTTTATCTTTAGCATTACTTGCCGCATTTGCTTTTACTGCTTGTGGGCAAACAAATAGCATCAACTCTATACAAACTACGATTACAAATACCGGACAGAAAATGGACTTAACAAAAATCTCAAACGAAAGCGTAAGAAAAGCTATCGAAGCCTTACAGGCAAATGACAAAACAACCTGGTATTCCTATTTTACTCACGACGCTACCTTCACAGATGACGGCAGAACCTTACATTTCAAGTCATTCTTTGATAATGCTTTTGATAAAAAGGAAAAGTTCCTGGATATTGACAAAGTAGAAAACGAAGGAAAAGACATCTACGGAAATTTCTATGCAGGACAATGGGGAACTTTCAGCGTGTACTTCAAATTCCATCAAGATACAAACGGAAAATTCAATCGTCTGGACATTGGACAAACATCTAAATAGAACAGAGAAAAAGGACTGCAGCTAACAACAGTTTGGTAAAAGCGGGGCAAAATGCTTTTGTTCCAGCCGCAAGTGGCCCGCTAATGACATCTCCGGGCACAGTTACAGAAACACCCTGGCTGTCAAAAAGTCTGTCATTTGCGGGTAATCAATTAGTCAACACCAATCATTGGGGTCGTGGCATATGGCACCCGGTGCCCGGTCGGGTGGGCGTCACTGATAGATAAGCTGCACGTGCCCCAGGTGCAGGGCAAAGGGTCACCTGGTTACGTGTTCGCGCGCAACTTTTTCATAGCAACTGATTTACAATAACTTATTCCACA
Organism: uncultured Chitinophagaceae bacterium; assembly: GCA_934502905.1. Taxonomy (GTDB): domain Bacteria; phylum Bacteroidota; class Bacteroidia; order Chitinophagales; family Chitinophagaceae; genus Agriterribacter. Next base: position 30,529 of record CAKSVK010000014.1, on the reverse strand, counting down.
TGATCATTGGCATCCCGGCCGCAGGAAGGAATAATTAGCCGAAAAGATATGCTGTCATTTTATACCTCCCAAGTCGGATCATCGGTTTGAAATCCCAAAATCAACAATCAGAAAATACCAGTACCTTTGCGCCTTCATTCTGGAAGCGTAACTATAAAAAATTGAGTTTTTCATGATTACAGTGAATAATGTGTCATTATCCTTTGGAAAAAGGGTATTGTTTGATGAAGTAAATCTTAGTTTCAGTAAAGGAAATTGTTATGGTGTAATTGGCGCCAACGGGGCGGGAAAATCCACATTCCTGAAGATATTATCCGGTGAAATTGATCCCAGCAAGGGAACCATTGACATTACGCCCGGCGAACGGATGGCCGTGCTGAACCAGAACCACTTTGCATTTGACGATAAAACCGCCCTGCAGACAGTAATGATGGGGCACAGCAAGCTTTGGAAGGTCATGCACGAACGTGATGCGATCTATGCAAAAGAAGACTTTACCGAGGAAGACGGTATGCGTGCCGGCGAGCTGGAGGCGGAGTTCGGAGAAATGGGGGGATATACCGCAGAAAGTGACGCAGGTACCCTGCTGGGTGAGCTGGGCGTGTCTGAAGATATACACCAGACCCTGATGAAGGACCTGCCGGGTAGCACCAAAGTGAGGGTGTTGCTGGCACAGGCATTATTCGGCAACCCGGATATCCTGATCCTGGATGAGCCTACGAATGACCTGGATGTGGAAACCATCGGCTGGCTGGAAAACTTCCTGGCGGAATATGAAAATATTGTGATCGTAGTGAGCCACGACCGTCACTTCCTGGATGCAGTTTGCACCCATGTAGCGGATGTGGACAGGCAGAAAATAAAGATATATACCGGCAACTATACATTCTGGTATGAAACCAGCCAGCTGGCAGCCCGCCAGTTGAGCGACAAGAACAAGAAGATGGAAGAGAAGCGGAAGGACCTGATGGACTTTATCGCTCGTTTCAGCGCCAACGCTTCCAAGAGCAAGCAGGCCACTTCCCGTAAAAAAGCATTGGAAAAGCTGGTGATTGAAGACATTGAACCTTCCAACAGGCGCTATCCCGGTATTATTTTCAAACAGGACCGCGAAGCAGGCAACCAGGTATTGAACATTGAGAAGCTTGCGAAAAAAACGGAAGATGGACGTGTATTGTTCAGTGATATTACCTTTTCCGTAGGAAAAGGCGATAAGATCGCCTTTGTCTCCAAAGATCACCTGGCCTTGACCACCTTTTTCGAAGTCATCAATGACGGGCAGAAAGCAGATGGCGGTACCTACGAATGGGGAACGACTATCACCAGGGCATACCTGCCGAATGATAACAGCAAATATTTTACGGAAAAGGATATCAACCTGATGGACTGGCTGCGGCAGTTTGTACCGCCTACGGTTACGGACGTGGACGAGCCATTCCTGAGAGGCTTTCTGGGCAAAATGTTGTTCAGCGGCGATGAGATACTGAAGAAGACCAGCGTGTTAAGCGGTGGTGAAAAAGTAAGGTGCATGATCAGCCGCATGATGATTCAGAATCCTAATCTCGTCATCCTGGATGAACCTACCAACCACCTGGACCTGGAGAGTATCCAGTCTTTCAACGAAGGCATGGTGAATTTCAAAGGAGTGGTGCTGATGACCTCGCATGACCATACTTTTATGCAGACAGTAGCCAACCGCGTCATCGAAATTACACCCAAAGGCATCATCGACCGGTTGTCGACCTTTGATGAGTACCTGGCTGATCCAAGGGTAAAGGAACTGCGGGAAACCATGTACCATACAAAGCAGGTAACAGCATAATACTTTAACTCCCGTTGCTACCTTATGACCCGGAAAAGGAAAAAGAGCGCAGGGTTTAAAAAGCTGCTGATCGTATCGCTCATATTCGGACTGCTGCTGGCAGCGCTTTTCGGGTATCTTAAATGGCAGGAGTATCAGGTAAACTTCGTCCGGTATAATGCTTTTGGCATTGAAATACCCGCAGGGTATATGGTGCATGGTATAGATGTATCCCACCACCAGGATGTGATCAACTGGGCTGAAGTAAGAAAGATGAACATCCGCGGACTTACGCTTGACTTCGCTTTTATCAAGGCAACAGAAGGACTGACCAATGTGGATCGCCTGTTCAAACGCAACTGGTATAAGGCAAGGGAAGAAGGCATTCCGAGAGGAGCCTATCATTTTTTTATCGCGACAAAAAGCGGGAGAAAACAGGCGGAGAACTTTATCTCCCAGGTGATCATGGAGCCGGGCGACCTGCCACCTGTACTGGATGTAGAGCAATTATACGGCGTAAAGCCGAAAGACCTTCGCCCAAGGGTGAAAGAATGGCTGGAAGTGATCGAAAAATATTATAAGGTGAAACCTATTATCTATACCAATGTAGATTTTTACGAAAAATACCTGGGAGAGGAGTTCGACGAATACCCGCTATGGGTGGCGCATTACCTGCAACCCAATAAGCCCCGCATCAAAAGAGACTGGATTTTCTGGCAGCATAGCGAAACCGGCAGGGTCAACGGCATTAAACCAAAGGTAGATTTCAACGTATTCAGCGGCGATTCGCTGGATTTCAGGAACCTCTTGCTAAAATAACGGCCTGGTGTCAGTCCACAGGTAACAAGTTACAAATTCTTGTATCTTGCAGCCTGCAACTTAAAAAAATGAGTTTTACAGTAGCGATAACAGGAAGACCCAATGTGGGTAAGAGCACATTTTTCAACCGTATGCTGGAAGAGCGCAAAGCGATTGTGGATGACATGAGTGGCGTTACCCGCGACCGGCAATATGGTATTTCCGAGTGGAACGGGAAAAGCTTCAACGTGGTGGATACCGGCGGATTTGTAGCGGGCAGCGATGATGTGTTTGAATCGGAGATACGCAAGCAGGTGCGTATAGCATTGAACGAAGCTAATGCGATCATCTTTATGGTAGACGTAACCACCGGTATTACCGCGCTGGATGAGGCTTTTGCAGAAATATTGAGAGAAGTGCCCAAGCCGGTATTCCTGGTAGTGAACAAAGTGGATAATGCAGACCGTATGCTGGATGCTACCGAATTCTACAGCATGGGGTTTGAAAATATTTTTTTTGTATCAAGCGTCAGTGGCAGCGGCACCGGCGAGCTGCTGGACGAGATCGTGCAACTGATACCTGCACAGGAGGAGGAAGCAGAAAAAGATCCATTGCCCAAATTTGCCATTATCGGACAGCCGAATGTAGGAAAATCATCCCTGCTGAATGCATTGATAGGAGAAGAACGCACTATTGTCAGCGATATCGCAGGCACCACCCGGGACACTATTCACACCCATTATAATCTTTTCCAGAAAGAGTTTATACTGATTGACACTGCCGGCATCCGCCGCAAAAAAAAGGTGGAAGAAGACCTGGAGTTTTACTCCGTCATACGGGCGATCAAAGCCGTAGATGAAGCGGATGTTTGCATGCTGGTGATCGATGCGGAGAAGGGCATTTCTGCCCAGGATGTCAACATTTTTTCCCTGGCAGTACGGAAAGGAAAAGGCATGATGATACTGGTGAATAAATGGGACCTGTTGAATAAAGAGACCAATACTGCCCGCGATTATGAAAAGGAGCTGAAGGAAAGGATTGCGCCCTTTACGGATGTGCCGGTATTGTTTATTTCTGCCACAGAAAAGACCCGCGTTTTCAGGGTGGTGGAAACGGCATTGCAGGTTTTTGAAAACCGGAAACGGAAAGTGCCTACTTCCAAATTGAATGATGTAATGCTGAAGGCGGTGGAAGCTTACCGTGCACCGGTGGTGAGGGGCAATACCGTAAAGATCAAGTATGTGTCCCAGCTGCCTACTGCCGTTCCCAGCTTTGCATTCTTCACCAATTACCCGGACGATATCAAGCAGCCGTACAAGAACTACCTGGAGAACCAACTGCGTAAAAACTTCGATTTTTCCGGGGTGCCGGTTAGGATCTTTTTCCGGAAGAAGTAGACCAACAGGCTGTAAAAAATTGACTCTTCGCGGATATCGGCTTATAGGTTGCGTGCGGACACGCAACCAGGCAACCCGCTGCCCCTGCACGTGTCCTCACGTGCAGTTGAAAAGCCTGGCCGTTTGTAGCATCCACGATTCACCGATCGGAAAATATGTATAGAACGAAAACCTGCACTGCACAGTAAACACGCCTGCCGACCAATCATATCCTGAATATTATCACCCGCACCGATGGTACTGCCTTTCAAAAAACAACGCGAATAAAAAAGCGCAGTTACCTGCGCTTCCGGATTACTATTAGGGGGTCTTTCGATATTCTCTGGTTATTCTTTTATCAGGGGTACTGTCAATTGCCTGGAATTATTAACCCTTACTTCCAGTGAATAGCTTCCGGGAACCATTTCTTTGCTGCCTTCTATTTCAAAAATGTTCTCGCCGGTATCGCCGGTGGTTCTTTTCTGGAAGACCTGGTTGCCTTTACTATCCTGAATCGTTAATACAATAAATGCCCGGTTCTTTAATTCAAAGCCCACTTCCAGGTTTTTGTCCTTTGTGATAGGGGTCAAATTTACCATGGACAATACATCCGTATTATAGAGCTGTGCTACCATCACATTGGAATAGCTGACTCCCCCCAGGTTATCTATTATTTTCAACCTGTAATAATTGGTTTTGTTGGGACTGTTATCCACCATTAAATATTCAGCCAGGTTCTTGTTGTCTGAAAACGAGCCGATATTCGAGAAATTCCTGCCGTTTTTACTGCGCTCCACGATCAGGTTATAACAACAGTTGCTTTTTACAACACAGGAGAGATCAATTGTATTGTCTGCATTATAACTGGTTTTGAAGTTCACAATTTCTATGGATGGCCTGGTTCCATTGTCTTTTTTCTTGATGCCGCCGTTGGCATGGGTTATAAACGGAAGGAGCAGTACTCCCCCGGATAAAACGATCGTTCTTAAAAAAATAAAATTCATTGCCTTTACTTTTTAATCAATTAACAATACTAGGGCACTAAGGTTTGCGAAAGTTGGTTTACAAAGGAAAATCGGCAATGTATCTTTCAGGTAATCAGGGCTGAGATTGCTTTAAAACAAGGCCCCCTGGACAAGGGGCCTTTTCCTATAAGGAAATTCACAACCTCTATATAAAAATTTAAATATCCTTTTTTTGTAAAGCTGTTGTCACGATATCGCTGAAGCAATAATTCTCATCTATGCTGATCTGCTTGATGCGATAATACAATTTCTTCTTCTCCACACCTTTCAGGTTGTCCCTGAAAGCATATTTTTTCAATCCATCCATATCTTCTACAGTAAAAATCAGTCCCACTGTCTTAAATGTTTCTCCATCTGTGCTGCGTTGTATCTCAAACTGCTTGTTATCTGTTCCGGCATGGGTCTCCCATTTCACTTCTATCGCTTTGTTAATATACTCGGCCGATAACCCGCTGATATCACCAAATACGGATGCTGCTGTTATTACTTCCTGTCCTTCTTCCGTTACAGGAAAGGAATCGTTTTTTACCGGTACGGCATAACCAAACAGTATTGTTGCCAAAGCAATAAAGAAATACACAGGTACCTTTTTCATCATCACAAATTTTGTTCACCTAATAGTTCAGACTGAATGTCCGGGAATTTTTCAATCCCTGCACCGGTGTTTGTGGTTAAAGGTTTTAACAGAATTGGAGAAAATAAAAAAGTTGTAGTTGGTTTTACAAGGAGTTGTTGGAGGCGGCGGTTAGTATCGGTTGTTGGTTGAACAAAAGTAGGAGAACTGTCATTAACCGCAAGATTTTATTGTGTTTTTTTGATTGATGTATATCAATTAATCGACGGCTTTACAATCGATTGTCGCGGAGTATTATTTATCAACTGCTTATAAATAATCTATATGGTAATGTAATGTAAAAAGGGTATCCCGTATAACGGAACACCCTTGTATTTTGCGTTAGATCAACCTGTTTATGCGTAAGTTGTTATACCCGGAACAGCTACCGGATAGAACCCGTCTGCATTGGGTAATATGGACGGTGCTGCCGTCCAGCTGTATTCTTTAGGCTGCAGGTCAATATTGGAAGCCAGGGCTTTATCCAGCTCAATCACCTGTCCGCTATAGGTAGCCATACGTCCCAGGATGGAGGTCATGGTGCTTCTGGCTCCGTTCTCCGCATCAGAGAACTTGAATTCTCCTTTGGCTATCGCTGCAAATAATTCATCGTGCTCTGTCTGATAAGGATCGTTTTCTTTTTGCTTATCAAACTGGTATATGACCTTGCCTTTGTGGTCAACGATATTGGCTGCACCCGCAAATATTTTGCCTTTGGTACCTACCAGCAGTTCGTCCACCTTACTCATTGTTTTCGGCTGGTGACGGCACTGGCTGTTGAGAATGGTGCCATCAGGGTAGTGGAACTCTACAAAGTGATGGTCGAATATTTCTCCGTATTCTTTTCCGGTTCTAACTTCTCTTCCACCCATCCCCTGCGCTTTAATGGGATAAGCGCCTTTGAACCAGTTGATGACATCTATATTATGAACGTGTTGTTCTGTGATATGATCACCACAGAGCCAGTTGAAATAATACCAGTTACGCATCTGGTATTCCATTTCTGTTTGTCCTTCCTGGCGCGGGCGCACCCACACGCCATCGCCATCCCACCAGCATTGTGAAGACACGATATCACCGATCAGGTCTTTTCTTTTAAACAATTCACGATAAGAATTCTGGTAATGACGCTGCAATCCTACTACCACGTTCAGCTTACGCTGTTTTGCCAGCTGTGCGGTTGCCAGCACTTTGTTGATGCCGGCAGGATCTGTCGCCACAGGCTTTTCCATGAATACGTGCTTGCCGAGCTTTACGGCAGCTTCAAAATGAAGAGGTCTGAAGCCCGGAGGTGTTGCCAGGATCACTACATCCGCCAGGGGAATAGCTTTTAAGTATCCGTCAAAACCCACAAACTGCCGGTCTGCCGGAACGTCTATTCGTTTGCTGTCTATTTCTTCTACCTGGCTCATGGACTTCAGGCAGCTTTCAAGACGATCTTTAAAAGCATCCGCTACGGCTACCAGCTTCACATTCTGTTTCGTCTTTAAAGCCTGAATAGCAGCGCCCGTACCACGGCCTCCTGCTCCTACAAGGGCAATTTTGATGGTATCATCAGCACCGGAAAAATAATTGGCCTTGCTGAATAAGGGGGCGGCCAATACACCACCAGCGATCAGGGAAGAGTTCCTTACAAACTCCCTGCGGGAAGAAGTTCCTTTGTTATCTGTGTTCATATAGCTTTTGTTTATATTTTAATTTAAGCAATCAATTTTCTTTTAAATACCTGTTATAAAAGGCTTCGGCTTCTTCAGCAGTGGGTTGCTTCAGCGGGCGGATAACTCTAAAGCCCACAAACATGGCATCTGTCAGCCACCACCTGCTCCGTGGTATCTGGGGGTCCCGCTTGTTCCAGTCAGCCGCAGAGTGTTGCCGGGAAGAGCTCCTGAGTTGGTCTGCATCATCATGAAAGCTGCCGCCTCTCACACTCCTGGGATACCTTTTCCCCGGAGGGATCACAACGGGTTCACCACCATCTGCCTGCTTTTCCAGGTATTTTTCATCATATTGGTCCAGCGTCCATTCCGATACATTTCCGAGCATATCATACAATCCCCATGCATTCGGCTGCTTCTGCCCTACTTTCTGGTATTTATTTTTACTGTTACTCTTATACCATGCATATTTTCCCAGCTCTTTGGGATTGTCTCCAAAAGGATAGATAGCAGTGCTTCCGGCACGGCAGGCGTATTCCCATTCTGCTTCGTTAGGTAAACGGTAAAATACGCCTGTTTTTTTATAAAGCCATCTGCAGAACATCAGCGCAGCGTCCTGGCTCATACTGTTTACAGGATAACCGCCGCTTTTACCCATACCCCAGCTCAGATCTATATATTGCGGTGTAGGACGGGTGACGGCATCTACCTCAGAGCCTACGGAAGTATTCTCATCCCTGAAAAACACATCAAAAATATCATGTGTTATTTCAAAGGCACCCATCCAGAATGCTTCGATATTCAGTTTCCGGTTGGGCAGTTCATCTGGCTTCTTAGCCTTATCAGCCGCAACGGCCCCCATTGTAAAAGAACCCGCTTGTACAGGAACCATTTTAATATTATACGCCGAACCAGGTACATTTTGATCATAAGGGTTGAAATCCTGGCTATGCCCCTGTTGCAAGCAGAAATGACATACAACAAAGAACAATAGCGCCTTACATCCTTTTTTCCTCACGGTTAAACTTTTTTGAGGCTGAAAGGTAAGAAACAATTCCAAAATTCCCGATTTATGATCCCGGAAGTATCATTTGAGGCGGATCGCCCAATCAGTGGTCATTACTTCCCGGATCAGACGCTTAGTACCTCAGCGTAGACAAGCCGCCGGGTGAAGGGGAAGAACTATTATGGCGCTTAGCTGTCAAAGCCTGTTATTCTTCGTTCATGCCCATGGCATGTTTGCAGCAAACTGCCAGTCAAAGACCCTCCCGAATGGAACGAAGTGGTTCCGAACGTTCGGAAGAGAGATCTGTTACAGCTTCATGAGATACCTCTCCCACCCTACGGTTGGGACCGAGAGGACATTACAGGATGATGTCATTTTCAGAGCGCCTGAGTGACACTGATTGGTTTACTCAGCGCGACACACCATGATTGAGATCTGTCCCCGTTCCAATTCAACGAGGGATATTTTTTTGTAGCTTGCCGGTGTAATAACTAACACAAACAGATAGATGAAGACGCTTGTATGTACGGAACCAGGCAGATTCAAATATATTTCTGCTCCACCGCCAGCCATCACCGAAGAACAGGCGATCGTCAAGATCAGGCGTATCGGCATTTGTGGTACTGACCTCCATGCATATGAAGGTACACAGCCCTACTTTTCGTATCCCCGCATACTGGGTCATGAGCTGGCAGGAGAATTGGTTACAGACCACCCCGAAGCAGGATGCAGCAGAGGAGAAGCCGTCACCTTCCTTCCTTATTTTAACTGCGGCCGGTGCATTGCCTGTCGCGCCGGCAAGTCTAATTGTTGTGCGCAGCTCCAGGTTTGCGGCGTGCATATTGATGGGGGCATGACAGAATACTTTGCTGTTCCATCCCGCCTGCTGGTGCGCGGAGCTGGATTAAGTTTTGATGAGCTGGCCCTGGTAGAATCGCTTTCGATAGGCGCACATGGCATCAGAAGAGCGGGCGTATGCCCCGGAGAATACATAATGATCATTGGTGCAGGTCCTATCGGGCTGGGTGCTATCGAGTTTGCGGGAATTGCAGGAGCACGGGTCATTGCAATGGATATAAATGAACAAAGGCTGCAGTTCTGCAAAGACAGGCTGGATGTGCAACACACCATCCATGTTAAGAGCGGGAATATAACGGAGCAATTAAAAGAGATCACCAATGGCGATATGCCAACCATCGTTATCGATGCTACCGGTAACCTGAACGCGATCAATCATGCTTTTCAATACATTGCGCATGGAGGAAGGTATGTATTGATCGGTTTGCAAAAAGGAGATATCGTATTCAGCCATCCGGAATTCCACAAAAGGGAAGCCACCCTGATGAGCAGCCGGAATGCAACCCGGGAGGATTTCGAACAGGTGATCCGTTCGATGAAAAACGGCCACATCACTCCCACCAATTATATTACCCATCGCGTGCCCTTTGATAATGTGGCTGATGAGTTTGCCAACTGGTTAGATCCTGCCCATGGCGTCATTAAAGCAATGGTGGAATTAAATTAATTGTCTTCCTGCTGCAGGGCGGCAATTTCTTCAAACTCTTCCTTCAATTTCATCCCCAGCTTCTCAAAAACCCGGAAATGTTTCATATAAACGGCGTGACGGCCTGCATCCGGAATAAACCTGTCCGGCAGCTCCACTGTTCTTGCCGCCTGCTCCAGGTCTTTGTAGATCCCCAGTTCTGTAGCGCTTACCAGGAAGGACCCAACAGCGACACTGTCTGATCCGGCACCTCTTTTTATATGAACGGGCTTATCAAACACATCCGCCATCATTTGCGTCCATAACGGAAAAGAAGCGAAAGTGCCATTAGCAGAAAGACTGTCGATCCTGCGGTGCTCTTCAACAGTTTTCCCGATACTGAAAAAGGCGTATAATATTCCTTCTATGGTTGCCCGTACCATATGCCGGTGCTCGTGTTTTATATTCAGTCCAAAATATACCCCCCTGGCATTGGGATTCCATATCGGTGCTCTTTCCCCCTGCAGGTAAGGTAAAAAGATCAACCCTTCCGAGCCGGGCATCACTTTAGCCGCCTCATCAATTAATGTATTGATACAATCTTCCAGGTCAAAGGCTTTCCTGAACTCGCCGAACTGTTTGGCATACCATTCAAATACGGCCCCTGCATTATTGGTCGGTCCACCGGAAACATATATGCCTTCCGTCAGCAGGTAGTTGAACAACCGCTGCTTTTCATCCTGCAGCATTTCTTTTCCGATGATTCTTACCGCGCCACTCTCTTCCAGTGTTACCGTAGCTTTTCCGTCGCCATATACGCCCGCTCCCAGTGTGGCCATACAGCCATCGCTGGAACCGATCAATATCCTGGCATCTTCCGGCAATCCCAGGGACACCCGGTATTCTCTTTTCAACCTGGTAGGTGAATAAAAGATCGGAACGAGGTCGGGAAGCATCGACTCAGTAATGCCGATGTATTTTAAGGCATTCTGATCCCACTTCAGTGTACGTATATTCAACAGGCCTGTTGCCGAAGCAATGCTGTAATCCATCACATATTCTCCCGTTAACTGGTGAATAATATAGGATTTAATGGCAAGGAACCTGCTGGCAGCCCCAAAGCGGTCAGGCTCATTATTCCTTAACCAGGTTATTTTATTCAGCGGAGACATCGCATGAACAGGTGTACCTGTTGTCATATATAACAGCTTTCCCAGATCAATATTACGCAGCTCCATGGCTTCTTTCTTGGCCCTGTTGTCCGACCACACGATCGCTTTTCCCAGTGGTATCCCCTTTTTGTCTATGGGCAATACACTATGCATGGCTGAGCTGAAGCTGATACGCAACACATTGTACCTGGCCGGATAGATCTTTTCATTCAGGAAGTTTTTCAGGATATAGAGCATGGTGATGAATATCTGCTCAGGATCCTGCTCGCTGAAGTCAGGCTTGCTATGAAAGGTAGGGTACCCTCCTTTAGATGATCCGAGCAGATTTCCCTTCAGGTCAAATGCGGCCATCCGGATAGCGCCTGTTCCTATTTCTATGGTAATAATGCAGTCCATAAATATTTAATTGTCGGTATTGTTTTTTCTGAACTCACTGGGAGTGTAGCCAGTCAGCTTCTTAAATGTTGTTGCAAAATGCTGGGAAGAATAAAAGCCTACATCCAGCGCAATATCAGTAACCGATCTGTCTGATTGCTTCAGCAGCCTGATCGCTTCCGATATTCGTATGTTGATGAGATAATTCAATGGTGAAAAACCCGTAAAGCTTTTCACCTTTTCAGAAAATGCTGTTGCGCCCAATGCCATCAGGGCAGCCATTTCATCTACCGTCCATTGATGCAGCAGGTTTTCACGCAATGCCTGCTCCAGCTTCATAAAGCTCTGGGGGAAGTCCCTGCGGGAGCTGTTTTGCTGTGTCAGTTGCCGCGTAGCCAGTATCATTAATTCATGTATTAAATGATTGGTCCGGGTAATGAACCCGATCTCCTGTGACAATAGTTCCACCTGCATTGTTTGTAACACCGTTCCTATCTCTTTGACCCGGGATAATACAGTTCCCGGGTTCATAAACAGGATCCTGCTGATGGCACGCCATTCACTCTCCGTAAATACACACCAATTGTTATTTTTTTGCTTCCCGGCCGGACCGGCGGAATGCACATCCAGGTGCAGCCATACAACTGTTCCCAGGTCCAGGAAATCTTTTTCTCCGCCAAAACGTTGACCCGGCAAAACAATAGCCAGGTCTCCGGGAAACAAAACATAATTCTTGTCATCAACCATCCACCCGAACCTCCCATCCACCACATAATATAAACGCAGAAAGCCGCTGGTATTTTTTTTCAGGGAATCGAACTGAATGGTATTCGACTTTTTCAGAACGAATTCAACAATATGCGGAAACGGTTGCAGCTCCGGAGAATCTTTTGTAAAAAAACACTGGTTCATGAAAACACTGTTGAATCGTTAGGTTATTAAACAATGATATATTGACGGGATCTGCATCCATGTGTGTTTAATATCCTACACCGTGCTTTTTTGGTAGTTTCAATACAGAAAGTTCTGATAATTTGTGGTACATTTTCGAAGAGATTAACGTTTTTAATACTTGACTAAAGAAACGAAAAAATGCGATAGAAAAAAAGAATCCTTTTCAGTTGGATGTATTTCAGGCTTTCGTTCTATACAAATTTTCCGGTCGGTGTCTCACCGGCAGGTAGCGACCCTGCAGGCAGGTCTCATCACCCGCCTGTACGGGTATAACGTTCTTCTTTTAACGTAAAAAACAATAACGGATCGAAGGATCCTGTAGATAAAACTGGCTGCTCCCTGTTGATGCAGCTTTACCTGGCTTACGTGGATACTAAGCAATTAATGATCAGTCCTTGTGTTTCTACACAAGGTTTTTTCTTCTTTAATCCGGCTGTAACAACCTGCTTTGAACAGTTGCTTGTTGTATTGAAAAATACCGGGTCAATTTAATTTACTATAAACCCTATAGCACAATAATCATGAAAAAAAAGCTTAGAAGTACTGAATGGTTTGGCAAAGACGATAAAATGGGCTTTGTACATCGCTCCTGGTTTCGTAACCAGGGTTACCCGGATGACTATTTCCGGGGACGACCTGTTATCGGCATCTGTAATACATGGAGCGAGCTTACGCCCTGCAACGGGCACCTGCGGGATTTTGCAGAGGTCGTAAAACGGGGAGTAATAGACGCAGGGGGATTTCCGCTGGAGTTTCCGGTATCATCCCTGGGGGAAACGGTGATGCGCCCCACGACCATGTTGTTCCGCAACCTTGCCAGTATGGATACTGAAGAAGCCATACGCGCCAATCCGCTCGATGGTGTGGTATTGCTTACAGGATGTGATAAAACCACCCCCTCCACGCTGATGGGCGCCTGCAGCGTGGACCTGCCCACCATTGTAGTACCCGGTGGCGCTATGCTGAACGGAAGATTCAAAGGAGAATGCCTGGGTTCGGGATCTTTCAACTGGATGGTAAAAGAAAAAATGCTGGTAGACAACTATACACCCGAAGACATACTGGAAGCGGAAATAGGCGTTGCCAGGAGCGCCGGGCATTGCATGACAATGGGTACCGCTTCCACTATGGCCACCATGGTAGAAGCACTGGGACTCACGCTTCCGGGGGCTTCGGCCATACCTGCCGTGGATGCCAGGAAAAAAGTAATGGCGCAGCTTTCGGGAAGGCGTATAGTTGAAATGGTGAAAGAAGACCTGACACTTTCAAAGATCCTCACGCGCCAGGCATTTGAAAATTCAATTGTAGTGAATGCGGCAGTAGGCGGGTCCACCAACTTCCTCATTCACCTGCTGGCAATTGCCGGAAGGATCGGGGTAGACCTGACCCTCGAAGAGTTTGACAGATTAGGCAGCAAAATTCCCCTGCTGGTCAACCTGAAGCCATCAGGCAAATACCTGATGGAGGATTATTACTATGCCGGAGGATTGCCGGTGGTGTTAAAAGAATTAAGGTCCTACCTGCACAACGACGTCATTACCGTGAACGGAAGATCCCTGGGAGAAAATAATGCTTCCGCTGTTTGTTACAACGAAGAAGTGATCGCCCCCCTCCAGGCACCGTTGCAGGAAAATGCAGGCATTGCCGTATTAAAAGGCAACCTTTGCGAAAACGGCGCCATCATCAAGCCCTCTGCAGCCACCAAAACGCTGATGAAGCACCGGGGACCGGCTGTTGTATTTGAAACCATGGAAGACTACCATGCCCGTATTGATAACCCTGACCTGGACATAGATGAAAATTCAGTGATCGTTTTGAAAAATGTAGGACCGGTCGGATATCCGGGTATGCCGGAGGTAGGCAACGTGGACCTTCCTGAAAAACTCCTGAAGAAAGGTATAAAAGATATGGTACGGATCTCTGACGGACGTATGAGTGGAACCGCCGCCGGCACAGTTATATTACATGTATCTCCGGAATCGGCAGTTGGCGGCACCCTGGCGATCGTGCAGGACGGCGACATGATTGAGCTGGATGTGGAAAGCAGGAAGCTGCACCTGGACATCAGCGACGAAGAGATCCGGAAAAGAAAGGCTGTTTGGACACCGCCACTCCCTATGGCAGACAGGGGATATGTGAAAATATATATCGATCATGTACAGCAGGCGCACCTGGGTGCAGATCTCGACAACCTGCGGGGAGGATCGGGGTCGGAAGTGACAAGGGATCTGCATTGATTCTTCTTCGAACACTGGAAGTGATTGAAATAACGACTATTGCTATCCGGAGTTTCCAAACTCCGGATTCACTATATCCTTACCCGTTTATAACGGTATAAAATACACGAAAACAATCATAACATACTAAAGCTTTTTCCCTGACAAGGAACCCAGGCCTCATTCAAAAAAAGGCATTCCAGGTATGGCATATTTCTTCATCGCATCTATATTTATATCCACACCGATACCCGGCTTTTCAGAGAGGGTGATAAAGCTGTCTTTCACCCATTCACCGTCATACTTTACAATCTCTTTAAACATCGGATCCGTATGAAAATACGACTGCCATTCCAGGATAAGAAAATTGGGAACGGAAGCACAAACATGACAGGCAGCCATTGCCCCGAGAAAAGAAGCAACCATATGCGGCGCAAACGGGGTATAATATAAATTGGCAAGATTGGCAATGCGCTGCCCTTCTCCCAGCCCGCCTGCTTTCTGCAGATCAGGCATCACAATATCCACGGCACCTATCTCCAGCATCCGCCTGAACCCATGCGCCAGGTAATGGTTCTCTCCTGCTGCAATAGGCGTGCTGGTAGATTCCGTGATCAGCTTGTAAGCTTCCACATTCTCCGCAGGGATCGGTTCTTCCAGCCAAAACAGGTTCATCGGCTCCATTCTTTTGGCAACCGCCTGTGCTGTAACGGCATCATAACGTCCATGCATATCCACCAGGATATCTGTTTCGGGGCCCACGGCCTCCCTTGCCGCCGCTACCTGGTCATACATCCGCTGCAGCTCCCCGGGACTGGCCGTCCAGTTGTAGAGATCATATTTCTTTGGGTCGTTTGCCTGGTCAAGATCAAATTTGATAGCATTAAAGCCCATTTGTTTCGCCTTCAATGCAGATTCAGCAAAATCCTTCGGCTGCGGCAGATCACGTTGGTATAAGGCGGTATCGCAATACACCCGTATCTTATCCCTGAATTTACCGCCGAGCAACTGGTAGACCGGCACATTCAGCGCTTTACCTGCTATATCCCATAATGCCGTTTCTATGGCGGACAGCACAGCAATGTACATACCCGACTGTGCCCCCTGGAAGAAGCCTGACCGGCGGATATTTTCAAAAAGCCGGTGCACATTCAGGGGATTTTGCCCGTTGATCCTTCGTGCAAAGTTTTTTACAAGATGATAGGTTCCGGGAATGGCATCTACTCCTTCCCCGCATCCGTATATGCCCTGGTTGGTAAATACCTTCACAAAAAGGCTGCCCCGGATGTATCCGCATTTTACATCTGTGATCTTCAGGTCGGAGGGCGCCGACCGTTTTTCAAAATTATCGATCGCAGCTTCGTATGGCTTACCAAAACCGGATAAGGATGCAAAAGGTGTCATGGCGGCTGCGATCGCAGCTTTGGATATAAAGTTTCTTCTTGAACTGGACATATGGCAGGCTTTAATAAGTTACAATTGAGCTGTTGATCGTTTACCAGGTTCTTTCTTTCAGGAACTCCTGGATCTGCTCTTTGCCAACAGGTAAGTCATTGATACGGTCATTGAGCCATTTTGAAAAATCCCTTTCTATTTCATCAGACCACCTGGCATCGATCTGACCGGCAGTATATTTTCCCTCTTTCAGCCGTTGGTGACCAAACATATCTCTCAACCGTACGATCTCCGACGTAGTAACTACCTTTTCTGCCAGGTGCGGCGGAACGAAGACCACAACGCCGAGCTTACCCAATACCACATCACCCGGCATCACTGTCACCTTGCGGATGCGCGTCGGATGATTGATGCCCACTATCATGGTATTCAGGTCTCCGGGAGGATTGTGAAAGGAAGGATGGTAGCTGGTATAAAATGTGGTGAAGCCCGGTATTTCCTTTAGTCCCTCCACATCACGGAGGGCCCCGTCGTATACAATGCCATTTCCTGTTTTAGCATAAATAGCATTCCCGACATTATCGCCAACGGTAGGTCCGTTCAGACTGGCTCCAAACTGATCGGCAACATATACATCACCTTTCACCAGCACATCCACCGGCCAGCTGTTTTGGCCTTTTCTCCCGGCTTTCTTCCCGACAGAATCAATAACACCCCATACATCCGGGCGTCCCGGCATGAACGTCGCCGTCACCGCACGCCCCACCAGCACACTGTCAGGATGTATTACCAGCCAGTCGTAAGCTACCTGGTAGGCATACCCTGCATTTTTCATAACGGCCCACGCTTCTTCCACACTTACCGATTTCATCCTTCGCAAAAGGTCATCCGGTACCCTGGGCCGGCCATCGGGAAACCGTTCTCCCTTCCATAAAGGCGTCAACGCTATCAGCTCAGCTTTGGTTATCTGAACTTCCTGGCTGCATAACTGTTGCAAGCAACATAACGCAGCAGCCATCATGATCAAATTTTTTCTAAGCATAAAATTTTGTTTGTAGCTGTCTAAACAAATATCTGTGAAAACATTTTTGATTTTGTACAAAATCGTTCACTGATACATTTTGAAGGCTGCGGCAGGAGGCGAATGTCCCTGATCGGCTTTCATCTGCACCTGAACTGCACGTGAGGACACGTGCAGGCCGCCCGCTGCCCTGCACGAACGGCCTTCAGTCGGGCGGGCGAGTGAAGTTCCATCGGGCAGGCCCGGTCGCGTGTCCGCACGCGACTTTCCAAATGGTCTATTTACTGCTGATTATATTATACGTGATTAGCAGCGTAGGAAGGAATCTCGCGATCATAGAGGCCTTTCCTAAGCGGGGCATCCCACACATTCACAGGATTTCTCTCTCGCAGACTGCATCTGCTCTATAGAAATGGCAGAGGGCAAGCCCTCTCCTACCCCAGGCCCAGTGCATTCAAAAAATCGGTCTTATAATTGCTGCCGATAGGGATCTCATTTTTTTGAATATAAATCCTGTTGCCTTCCACATGCGTTATTTTCGTCTTATTGATGATAAAAGACCGGTGAACTCTCAGGAACTCCTGCGCCGGCAATATGGATTCAACAGCCGAGAAAGTCATGGAAGGCATGATCATACTGTTTTGGGTAAACAGCTTCGTATAGTTGCCGCTCGCTTCAGCAAACAGCAGTTCATTGAACTGTATATTGAATATTTTTCCATCGGCCTTTACAAATATGTTGTCTTTACTTTCTTCAACCTTTCCTGTATTGGATGGATGAATTTTCTCCAGGGCCTTATCCACTGCCACTATAAATCTTTCCAGCGAAAACGGCTTCAGCAGGTAATCACATACCGCCAGGTCGAAGGCGTCTATTGCATATTCTTTGTAAGCAGTGGTCAGGATCACCTGGGGCACGTTTTTCAGCGTTTTCAAAAAAGCAATGCCGTCCAGCGCCGGCATATTGATGTCGAGAAAAAGAATATCAATATCTTCCTCCAGTAAAATTTTCCTGGCTTCAAAAGCATTGGCGGCAGTAGCTTTTACATTCAGTATCGGTAAATGAGCGCAATACAGCTTCACAATATCCCGGGCGATGGGTTCGTCGTCTACGATCAGGCATTGTATACTCATTTATGATTCTTTGATCTGCAATTTAACACTATATATATTGTCCTTTGCCAGTATCGTCAGCTCATATTTTTCCGGGTACAGCAGGTCAAGCCGTTTTTGTACGTTCTCCAGCCCCAGTCCCTTATAGCCCTCCTTTTTACCCGACTCTGTCTCCGGATCGTAGCTGTTTTTCACCGCAAAAAGAATATCTTTTCCAAATGTCTTCAGCGTAATGCTGATCTGTATCTTATCCGACAGGGTGTTCTTGGAATGCTTAAAGGCATTCTCAACAAACACGATCAGCAACAGCGGGGCAATTTTGACATTGTTGCCAAACACTTCTTCGATATTCACATCCAGCTCCAGTCTTTCGCCGATACGCAGTCGCTCAAAATCAATATAATTCCTGATATACTCAATCTCATCAGACAGGGGAACATACAGCTCTTTGGCTTCATATACGGAATACCGGAGCAGATCCGAAAGCTTCAACAGCATGGACGGTATTTTCTCGTGCTGGGAAAGGGAAATGCCGTAAAGATTATTGAGCGTATTGAACAGGAAATGCGGGCTGAGCTGCGATTGCAAAAAATGAAGCTCGGACATACTTTGTGCAGCAGATGCTTTTGCTTCTGTCAACTGGCTGCTGATAGAATGCCGGGTTACCTTAATCAGTATCCCCAGGCAGGTAGCGAATACCGTTATGCAGGCGCTTGCCAGGAAAAAGCTTAGCGGTAATGTGCGCTGCCCGGAACGATCTAATATCTCCGCCTGTAAGACCAATATAAGACCGGAAACTGTCATGGCAGTACCCAGCCAGATATACAGCTTACTGTTGATAGGACGTTGTCCGGATATCCAAACGATGGACAGGTACCTGCCAATATACATGCAGGTAATGAACAGTAAGGTCAGGAAGATGGCTATAGCCTCGTCATTTCGATGAGATATTACCTGCGCAAATGGCGCCAATATCATCAACAGGACTATTCCACCGGCAATGGTCAGCAATATATAATTCCTGATCTTTATTTTCTGCGGGTCTTTTTCTTTTTTCTCCTTTTTTTCTTTCACCTTTTCCATATACAATATTTATGCGGTTGAATAATGACCGCAAATCTGAATCACTATTTGCAGTGAAAATAACTATTATGACGAAAACCATCTAAATCATGACGAAAACAGGTACCCTGCGCCACCAGGAGAACTTATCATCCACCTGCAGTGTTTACACCCCGGAAATAGCTGTTTGGTCATTATAATTTTATCCGGCAGAAGTGAACCGGCAGTTTTGCACAAAACATAATCATGATACGCACTCTGATCCAATGGCTGATAGGCTTACTGCTGCTGATGAGCTTTCACGTTGCCCGGGCACAATCACCCGTTGCAGTGTCTGGTTCGGTTATCACCCGGGCGGGCGAACCGGTAGCCGGCGCCACGGTTCATATATCCGGCGGTGCTCAGTTCAGCCGCACACTGCTGTCGGACAGCGCAGGAATATTCACGCTGATACTGATGCCCGGCAAATACCTGTTAAGGATAACCGCAGTAGAAATGAAAGCCTTTGAAAGAGAAATAACAATAGAAAAGAACACCCAACAGCTCGAACCGGTAGTACTGGTTTCAACCGGTGTAAAAGAACTGGACGCAGTAGTGGTGAAAGCGGAAAAACCGATGGTGGAACAAAAGCTGGACAGAACGATCATACATGTAGACGCAATGATAGGCGGATCATCCGGGAACGCGCTTCAACTGCTGGAGAAAACACCCGGTATTACAGTAGAAGGAAATATTATTAGCCTGAGTGGCAGGGGTACAGCCACAATATTGATTGATAACAGACCCACCCATATGTCGGAGGGTGACCTGGTCAATTACCTGAAATCCGTTCCGGCAGGTACAGTGGAAAGGGTGGAGCTGATACCGGTGCCGCCATCCAGCTATGAAGCCGGCGGCTCGTCCATGATCAATATTGTATTAAAGAAAAACAGGCTGCAGGGGTTTTCCGGTTCACTGAACGCCGGTACCAATGCCGGCAGGTATGTGCGTGGCTTTGGAAATGCCGGACTGAACTATAATTACAGGCAACTGCGGGTGACAGGAAATCTTTCCTACAATCACGATGCTTGGTTTGCTGATGCCCGCACGGAAAGACTATTCCTGGAAGAGAATGGTGAAACCCATACAACAGTTACACAGCACCATTTCACCAGATCAGGGTTCAATAACCTGAGTGGCCGGCTAGGTATTGACTATGATCTGTCGAAATCTACCAGCATAGGCGTCATTATTAATCTCCGGCACGGTCCGGGTTGGGATCGTATGGCATATGCCAGTGAATCGGATGACAAGCTGGGCAGCAGCATGTATACCGGGAATGGTAACAGCCGTCAGAGCAATTTTACCAAAAACAACTCCTACAACTTTCATGCATCGCATAAGTTTCGCAATGAAGGCGGACAGTTGACATTTGACGTCAACCATATAGAGCATGACAGATCCTCAGATATACTGTTGAATAAAATAACCTCACTGAATACATTAACGTATCAATACCATACACCTGCAAATATCAAAATATACAATGCCCAGGCAGACTACACCTGGTCGGCAAAGAAAAACTGGGGACTGGAAGCGGGCGTCAGAAGCAGCAACGTTTCTACCCGCAACCTTTTTCAGATGACTGAAAAAGATCCGCAGGATCATATCATGGAAGACTTCAACAACAACTTCAGGTACCGGGAATGGGTAAATGCAGGCTATATAAGCGTACAAAAAAAGATCAACCGTTTCAATGCAAAGCTGGGTATCCGGGGTGAGCAAACCCATATCCGTGGTACGGAGCCTGAAGAGGACAATGACCAGGCAAGCTGGTTTAAACGATCGTATTTTTCTGTGTTCCCCTCCGGCTTTTTCTCGTACAGCCTCGACAGCGCCGGCCGGGAAAATCTCGTACTCAGTATCTCGCGCAGGATCAACCGGCCAGGGTTTCAGCAGTTGAATCCCTTCCTGGTGAAAGAAGATGACTATAACTTTTCAGGCGGGAACCCTTTATTGCTGCCTCAATTCAATACGCAGGTAGATCTACGGTACCAGCATCACAACAAATGGACCTTCAATGCAATTTACAGCGGTTTCCGGAAGATCATATTTTCTTCGCTGCGGGTAGAAGACACCCTGTTTATCCGGCAACCTGAAAACATTGCGAATGGCATTGCTGCCGGGCTGGCAGCCAACTACAATACCGGTATTACCCGGTGGTGGCGTATCAACACCAATATCAATGTAGTAAGGCTATACCTGAAAGGCGAAACCTTTGGCAACCCGATACGCCAGGAGATGTATACCGGCAGAATAAATGTATTCAACCAGTTTACGATCGCGGACAAGTGGAAGGGAGAACTGATGGTTTTCTACCGGCACAGGGACCTGCAGGGACAAACTTCTATGCAACCGAGGTGGCGGATGAATATGGCCATACAGTATGAGTTTATGGCAGGAAAAGCACAGCTTCGCTTGTTTGCCGATGATATATTCCACAGCTGGGTGGAAAACGGCACCACGAAAAATCTCAAAAACTCTGTCGCGTATTTCAGAAGGATCAATGAAACCCGGATGACAGGACTATCTTTCAGCCTGCGATTTGGTTCAAAAAGCAACAAGGAGCAACACAGGGATACCAACGAGGAGTCGCAGCGGTTGTAGTGTGAGCATTACCGGTATACCTCGGCGACTACCTTTTTGGACGAATGGAACGTAGTATTGCATACCACTATCTCAAACAACAGCGGATATGAAAAAAATGGAACCGGTGTATTTCATGGTGCTTTTACTGTTTGTATCTGTAGCCTGTCCGCGCCAATCCCGGTCACAACGCTTACCGCAACCTTCGGGCAAATCAGGTATCGGGTATCACCGCTTTGAATGGACGGATAGTTCCCGACCCGAGATTTTGGCAACAAACGCTACTATGCGCAGGATTGTTACTGATATCTGGTACCCGGCCGAAAACGCCAGCCAAACAACAGTTCCCTATCTTGACACCGTCGCAATTAGCCGTGCTTTTGGCAGTAACGGATTACAATCTATGTTCGGTTCAGCCGGTGCAGCCCTGATCAGGTCAGGCAATGTACATACCCATGCCCATGAAGATGCCGGATTTGATAAACGTTTGGACAAAGCTCCGGTGATTTTCTTTTCGCACGGTATGGGTATGATCCCCCAGGTATATACTGCACAGATAGAAGATCTGGTAAGTCATGGATATATTGTAGCAGCGATCTCTCATCCCTACGACGCATGGCTTGTTTCTTTTACTGACGGAGGAGATGTTCCTTTTGAAACAAAACAGAGAAACACCGCTGGCAATACGGAAGAACAACATATCGCTTATGAGAACAAACGAATTGAATGGTGGGCTGAAGACATCCGTTTTGCTTTGAATCAATTGACGCGCTTAAATAAAACGAAAGATGTCCGCATTCCCTTTGCCGGTCACTTAGATCTCACCAGGGTAGGAGCGCTGGGCCATTCGGCTGGAGGACGTGCGGCAGCGCGCGCCTGCCAAATCGATACCCGCATAAAAAGTTGTGCTGACCAGGATGGTGTTGCCATGATGCAACCATTTTATGTGGGGCCTGATGGTGTTGGAATGACGCAGCCGTTTTTGCTTTTTGAGCGTGTGCGGACTATTCCACCCGATGAGGCTGATGCTGCATCTTTGGGTATGAGTCTTGAGGATCTGACCGAACTCGTAAACCGCTTGCGTCAAAATAAAGAAACTGCATTAGCTGCCACAGGAGAAAGCTACCATGTGTTGCTTCATTTTGACAGCTCAACTCATATGAGCTTTAGTGATTTGCCCTTATTGCAGGCAAAAAATGATATTGAAGCAGTGATGGTCTGTCGCGTACTTAAAGTCACCTGCCGTTACACGCGGGAGTTTTTCGACAAAACACTAAGAAAAATCGCCGCTCCCCTGTATGACGGCAGCAAAAGGCTTAACTATATTGACCTTGTTCAAAAATATCCGAAAGAAGGGGATAAAAAGAATTGACGATCTTCCAGCGTATTATTTATGTTCTACTATGGACCCCGTCCCGGCAAACTCCGTTGTTATCTGTAAGCTACTGCTACCCAAAATGTCCACCCTGCATCACCTTTCTTCCGCTATTTCGGAATTTTACCGGATAAATAAGACCAGTATAATATGCTCTTCTCCATCTTAAAAAATAAGCAAAAAAGAAAAGGCATAAAAACTACTTATCCATTCGAAAATGCTCCGGCTCAGCAGTGTCCCAGCAACCAATATACCAATAAAAAAATTAATATCGAGCTTAGGCAGCCCCCACCCCATTTATAGGCGGCACCACCTGCCAATAAAGTTCTGAGCCAATTTTGCATATAAATAATTTAATGACAATTTACAAAAAATCACATATTTGAAACACAAGTTTTTTGACAGGATGCAACGGATCCCCTGCGTCACCTGTCAATTTCAAAAAAACCATGAAAATTCTTTCTGCATTTATCATATGCAGCTCACTGTTTCTAGCCTCCTGCACTAAATCAGACATTGAATATGACAAAGGTTTTAAAAAAAGCATGGATGCCCTGAGTAAATTCAAAGCCGCCAGCGGCAACTCTTACCTTTTTGTAACCACAGGATCCTCCTGGGCCGGCAGCAGTTGGCAAACCGAGACCAGGGTCAACAACGGTATAGCAACAGAAAGAAAATTCGCATACACATCCTTTGCCGATGTTCAAATGCCGGCAACAGGATGGAGTGAAGAAAAACGGCAGGAAGTACTGGCAGCCCTGAAAATGACCGAACAGGGATTTATAACCAGCTATGGAAGTTCACTGGAAGAAACCCTGGAATGGGTGGAAGAAACTTCCCAGTTAGGTGCGCACCAAAACACCAGCGCATGCCCTTACCTGACTCTGGATGCGGTGTATGACGAAGCAAAAAAGGTGTGGCTGAAGAAAAGAGAGAACACAGAATTTTTTTTTGAGACCACGAATAATGGTATGATCTCTACCTGCGGATATACTCCAAACAATTGTATGGATGATTGCTTCAGGGGGATCAGGATCACACGCATAGAAGCCTTGTAGGATACCTGTACATCATCTTCCCGGCTTACCCGAAAGTTATTTTTCCGGTTGCTCCCTTCGTTGTAATAATATATTATACCGTTATTGTCATTTGCAGTGCCAATTAGGAGGTCTAATCATTGAGTCATGTACGTTACAGAACCCTGTTTCTATGCATTGGCATTGGCATAGACCAGACGAAGGAGACTGTATGGCGGGTCCGCCTGCACCTGCGGAAAATTCCTTCCGGCAATCTGTACTTCGAAATGCCTATTTTCTTTTTTCCATTGACTGCACTTTCTCCATCAGCTCTTTCATCATATCTACCTGCACCTGTTGAATCTGCAGCAGATTTTCCTGTTGAGTGATGATCAGATGGTCCATTTTTTCATGCAACATCCTTATTTCAAGTTCACACTTCAGGTTGACCATGTAATCATTCTTTGCACGATCCCTGTCTTTTTCTTCCTGCCGGTTCTGGCTCATCATGATCACAGGAGCCTGGATGGCTGCCAGGCAGGAAAGGATCAGGTTAAGAAGAATAAAAGGATATGGATCAAAGCCCCTGTTATGTAATCCATAGATATTGAATGCCATCCAGCCCAGCAGGAATAAACCGAAAAGACCGATAAAGCGCCAGCTCCCGCCAAATGCTGCGATCCTGTCAGCCCATGCCTGCCCGCTGGTCACCGGGTTCTTGATCTCGCTGGCTTCATCGGCTATAAGGTGGTTTTGACCGATATTCTTCAACACCGTTTCCTCCAGCTCTGTAAGTGTGCCTATTTCACGGGTCAACAGGTTTTGAATATATTGTTGACGATAATAATTCAGCTCGGAAACCGCAAGCCTGCCCTGGTCGTTAAAATCCGGGTGTTCCTTCAACACTTCCTTTAAAATACCATTTCTCAACGTTCTTCCGGGTACCATCTCAGATACCGGGAATTTCTCACCTGAAATATTACTGGTAAAATACTCCATATCATACTTTTACATAAAGTTATCCACCTGCACTTTATTATACAGCTCTGAAAGGTGAACAGGCAGAAGCGATCGCTTAACAGGACAAAACAGCCGGTAACAAAAAATAAATACTAACTATTCAGTATAAGTCACCGGCAACCATATGTTAGTTTTGCCATATCATTGTATGCAACGGACCAATTTGTTATGTTCTGCAAAATATAAGTGCGGAATATTAGTTATAAGTTGCGTCCTTTTTCAAACAGAAACTTGTGAAATACATATTACATTCCCTGCTCATCATAATCGCTCTGTCGCTGCAGGGATGTTTTGACATCGTAGAACAGGTCACCATGCACGAAAACGGATCAGGCAGGTTTCAACTAACGCTTAACATGAGCAAAAGCAAAAGCCGCGTGGCATCCATCCTGAAAATGAAAACGATCAACGGCCGGGAAGTTCCCTCCGAACCGGATATCAGGAATAAAATTGCCGGCATAGAAAAAAAACTGGCCGCCGTAAAAGGAATCAGCAACGTATCTGCCCGGGTGGATATGCAAAATTACATTGCCACCCTTGACTGTCACTTCGACAACATATCCAGCCTGAATGATGCCGTAAAAAAGATCGGGGAAAGTGAAAAAGCACCCCCTGGATCTGTTGAAAAAAACTATGATTATAATAACAGCATTTTTTCCAGGCTCAGTGCTTTCTCGCTTAAAAAAGACTACCAGCAATTAAGCAATGCGGATAAAGAAATATTTGTGGGCGCCAACTTTACCGGTATATACCGTTTTGATAAAAAAGTCCTTCATTCGGAAAACCAGGAAAGCAAAATATCTTCTGATAACAAGGCGGTAATGCTGCGCATGAATATCCTGGATATCATAACAGATAAGAAAAGTATTCAGAATAAAATAACACTAACAAAATAATCAATGAAAAAGTTGATAATATCCCTTTGTCTGCCACTCATAAGCTATTCCGGCTTTTGTCAGCAGGTCCCCAACAATGTTTCCCTCGTTATTAAATATAACGGAGCAAGGTTTGATGAAAGCCTGCCCATTGAAAAGATAGACCAGTACAAGTTCATCCAGTCGCTGATACAGAAGGAAATGAACTATGAAGGCATCTTTCCCCTGGACCGGTCAGGTATCGATTTCACCCAAACGGCGATTCAATACATTCAATCTTCTGATTCGGGCATGAGCTTTGTAACACGGATCAGCATCAAAAACCTGCCGGATTTCCTGGAGCTTGTAAAAAGGAACTACAGGTCTGAAATGAAAACAACAAAGGCACAGCACTTTGAATACCTGAAGATCAGCAACCATAAATACCTGGGATGGGATGGCAAAAACGCGATCCTTGTGTATGTCAGCACAAATGAAAAATATGGGTACGATTACTACTATCCTTCACAGGAAGTAACAGATTCTGTCAATAATGTGGTGGATTCTATAGTAGATGCCAGAAGGAAGGAGATAAATGAAATGGAAGACAGGGCTGCCGTTATCGAAAAAAGCAAAAAGAAGAAAAAAAAGGAAATAGAAGAAGACATCGCTCCCCCGGTCGTGTCATGGTATGCTGAGGATGAAGACCTTAAATATGACCTGAGAGACAGCATCAACGCCTTGCTTTCCGATCAGTGGTACAAAGAGAGAGACTCCGTGAAAGCCGCCCAAAAAAGAGCGGCCGCAATACAAACGCTTACAGAAGCTTTTGAAGGTAAGAATACCATATCCTTAAGCGAGCTGAAAGGATATGGAACCGTTACGGATGAAACCGCCCATGCGAATGTATGGCTGAATTACGGTAGCCTGTACAACCAGCTTATATCCCAGTTTTGGAGCGGGTTTTATGGATACAATCCGTTATCCTCCATGCAGCATGTTTTGATGAGTGGTGCAGAAGAAAGCGGTTACATCATGGGCATGAACCTGTTCTTCGAGAAAGACCAGATCAAAATAAAACAATTGGTCCATTCGCAGGACGGTCAGCTGCAGCAGCTTAGCAGGCAGATGTATAAAAGCAGGCAGTCCAGGGCGCTTGCCGGTTATATCAACCCCAATCATTTGGGCTATCTCTCCGTGTCCTTCAATTCAGAGGCCATGATCCATTATTATTATAAATCCTTAAAGGATTATTTTGGTAAATCATACTTCACTTCCGAATACGCCGACCTGATCAATCTCTATGTTGACCTGCTTGAAATAGCCATTGACGAAAAAGGGCTGTCAGAACTTGCACCTGGTAATATGATCTTTGTTTTACACAAGATGGGACTAAAAGAAGTAACCTACAAGGATTATGAATATGATGATGATTTCAACCAAAAGGAAATCATGAAAACAAAAACCGAGCTGTCGCCCGATTTTACTTTCTCCATAGCCACTAAGAGAGCTGATTTCATGCAAAAGCTGGTCGCTGTTCCCGTAAAATATGCCGAAAAAGGTAATTATAAGTATGCCCCAACCGGCAATTATTTTACCCTGAGCCTGGAAGATGAAAAAACACCGGTCAACGCACTTTACTTTGGTGTGAAAGATGACAGGGTAGTGATTACCACTTCAAAAGAAACCATTGAAAATACATTCAGCGGTAAAGGATATAAGCTGAACGGCCAGACAAAAAAGAATATTTTTTCCAACAACTACGCCGGCGTGATCAACACCAAGCAGGTGCTGCAGGCCATAGGTCCCGAACTCAGCACCGAAACCAACAGGAAGATCAGGAAACTGCTGGAGGAAAACCTGGGAAATATTACCATGGAAAGTAACTTCAAAAACGGTTTGGCACAAACAACATATGCGCTGAAAATTGACGGCAACCATAGCAACAGCTTTGAATTTCTCTTTAACATAACAGATGCCATCAGGGGAATTATCGAAGTAGAAAAAGAGAAAGAAAAAACAGAGCGGGAAACCTTTTGATAAGTGAAGAAAAAGCTGACGATCCTGGTATTGCTGGTGCTGGTCACCTGTATGCTGATATGGAAGCATAAAAGCTACTCCGTAGAGAATATTCCTGCAAGCGCAGATGCAATAGCAGTTGTGGATACAAAAAGGATCCTGGAAACGCTCTTATGGGAGCTGCTGACAACGCCTTCCCAATGGAAACCCGGGAAGCTGCTCTCTTCTTCTGAAGAAATCAGTTGGCGGAAAATGTTCAGCATACCGGATTATATTGTCGCCTTTCACCTGGATGGAACGCCTGCAGAAAAATGGTATATGGTGATACCGGCAAAAAACGGGGAAAAGCTGAACCAGGGCTTGCTGCAACGCGGCTTTTCGGTTGAAAACGATCTATACCATCATCCTACGGGCCTGTCGGGGCAGGTATACGGGCAATACTTCCTGATAGGCAATACCGACCCTGCAGGACTGGCAATGGCCACAGAACAACTGCAGGCAGGTAAATGGATTGAACCGGGTTGGCTTACATCGGCGGTCCAAGACAGGAAGCACGGGGTGATAGCAATAAAAAATAACACTTATACCGGGAATATACAGGTTACGCTGGAAGGAGATGGATACCATATCAGCACTACGCTGAAGCAGAAAGACAGATGGGAAACGATGCCAATAGATGCAGATACTACTGCTATAGCACACATGATGTTTACACAGCCGCCGGCAGGGATATTACAATGGCTGCCTGAAAAAGCCAAAGGCAACATCAGTCGTATCATTAACATGGAAATGGATAGCCTGGTACGGAACGGGAACCAATATTATACCTTTAATGTTCAGCAGATCACCACCCGGCCGGACACGATCGTCGCCTATGAATACGATGAAAATTTCAATCCTGTAGAGAAAAAAGAGATTCAAAACATACCGGAGCCGTCATTTAGTATACAAATAAAAAGCAAGGCTGCCAGCCAGGTGCTACAATACATAAAGGATGCAGACAGAACTGAAACAGAAGAAGGGGCGCTGCTCTTTACCGGGATCCCCTTTGCAAAATCATATATTTCTGCCGGTGACAGTACGCTCACCATACGATCTTATCAATACAAAGACCGGGAGCCGGTATACCTGCACGATGGCTTTTTATACGGGTCGCTCCATACGAAACATATTCCACCGGCATTGAAAGCATACCTGCCGGACCTATGGCAAAAAGCGTTCGTGCATATCCGTTCTGTCGGACTAAAAGGATACCAGGAAAATGGCCGGTCTCACATTTCGATAGAAATAAAAAAGGCTTCCAACTTTTAAGAAGCTGGAAGCCTTTATAATGTCAACAATACCTCGTATTAGTCGTTCACGGGAATCGGCGCCCAATAATGGGTATGCGCTGCATCATCCGGCTGGTTGATCAACGGAACTTCTGAGGCATGGCGCAGGGAATTTGCTTTACCAACAGTTTCGGTGCGCAGCAGATCAAACCAACGGATGCCATTTTCCGCGGCAAACTCCCATCCTCTTTCTTCCAATACTGCCTCCCTGAATTCGGCTTGTGACAGTCCTGCAGGCAGATCAGCCAGACCCGCCCTTTTCCTTACCTGGTTCACCGCAGCGTAGGCGCTGGCATCGGGGGCAGAAGACATAGCCTTTGCTTCGGCATAAGTCAGCAATACTTCCGGGTAGCGGATAAGAAAGTTAGTGCCGCTTCCCCACCAGTCGTTTATAGTGTGCGTACTCCAATCATAGTTGTGATCGTCTCTGTATTTAAGAAAATACGGATGTTTCTGCAAGGTGCCTTCCCAGGTTACCACATTATCAGGATCATTTTTTACGAAATACTCCTTTTGGTAAGTAGCATCCTTTCTGGGTCCGGCCGGGAACCTGTTATAGAAAGATATTTCACCATAGCCGTCATCCCAACCACCTTCTTCATAATCGGGCGCCAACGCAGGGGGTCCCATCATATTTCCGTTCTCCCAGTTCCATTCCGGCACATCATTGTTATAATAACAGGCAAACACCGCTTCTTTATTGTATTTGTTCCCTATTTTCCAAATATCTGCGTAATCGGTAAGCAACTCATATCCCCAGGTAGCTCTTCCATCTATTACTTCTTTTGCCTTATCTGCTGCCAGCGCATATTTGTCGGTTTGCTTCAGCGGCCAGCCGGCCATGGTCAAATAAACATTTGCCAGCAAGGCTTTGGCAGAGCCACGGGTTGCAAAAATATCAACACCGTTTTGATTAGCCGGTTCAGGCCAATGATCCGGCAACATGGTTTCAGCTTTCTGCAGATCGGATACAATCAGGTTATAAATTTCTTCCACTGCAGCTTTTGGCCTGTTAGGTGTTGGTATTGTCTCGAGGGGCATCGGCACTTCCCCCCAGGTCCTGGTCAGGAAAAAGTAGCTAATGGCACGCATAAAATAACCGTAACCACCTGCTGCATTTCTTTGCTCCTCTGTTGCCGACTCGGCCTTTTCAAAATTGTCGATCAGTGAGTTTGCCGATTTTATCGTTTTATAGAAATAGCCCCACCAGTCATTCATCCTGGAA
>CAKSVK010000013.1 GCA_934502905.1 uncultured Chitinophagaceae bacterium | reverse complement strand
ACCACACTTAATTTTTTAGTATGAAAATAGCAGACATTTATGTACGGGTAAGTACGGACGAACAGGCCGATAAAGGCTATTCGCAACGTGACCAGGAGGAACGTTTGCGGAAATACTGTGAAATCAACAATATCCGGGTTAGAAAAGTAATCTTGGAAGACCATTCAGCTAAGACTTTCAAACGACCGGCTTGGACAGGACTATTGGGTGATTTACGGAAACACAAAGGGCATACCGACCTTATCCTGTTTACTAAATGGGACAGGTTTAGCCGTAACGCAGGAGATGCGTATCAAATGATCAGTACCCTTCGTCGGTTAGGTATCGAGCCGCAGGCGGTAGAACAACCGCTTGATCTCTCCATTCCAGAAAATAAAATGATGCTGGCGTTTTACCTCGCAGCACCGGAGGTAGAGAATGACCGGAGAGCGTTAAATGTGTTTCATGGGATGCGCAGAGCTAAGAAAGAAGGGCGCTGGATGGGAACCGCACCTATTGGTTATGCCAACAAGGTTAATGAGAACGGTAAGAAATATATTGCCCCAAAAGATATTCAGGGTGATATAATGAAGTGGGCGTTTGAAGAACTATCCCGCAGTAAGCTCAATACTGAACAAGTATGGAAGAAAGCAAAAGAAAAAGGATTAAAGTGCAGCAAGAATAACTTTTGGGTTGCCATACGAAACCCGATATACTGCGGGTTAATATTTATTCCCAAATACAAAGAAGAAGAAAGCCTGTTGGCAAAAGGACAACATGAACCTTTGATCTCTAAAGCACTCTTTTATGATGTTCAGGATGTATTGGATGGACGAAAACGGATTTTAGGAACAAAAGTTACAGCCGATGACAGCATTCCATTGAGAGGCTTCTTGATCTGTCCAAAATGCGGAAGGATGTTGACAGCAAGTGCATCAAAAGGCAGAACACAATATTACCATTATTATCATTGCAGTTCTGCTTGCGGCGTTCGTTACAAAGCAAAAGAGACGAATGATAAAATGTTTGACGAGATCAAAAAATATGTTTGGCCGCTTTCAAGACTTGAAATGTGCAAAGAAGTAATTACGTCAACATATAAGTCAAAAGAACGTGGAGAAAGAGATGAACAAAAAGATTTGAAGGTACAATTGCAGGAGGTCAACAACCGTGTTGTAAAAGCAAGAGAACTGCTTTTGTGTGGAGATATTGAAGGTGATGATTATCGGGCTATAAAATCTGAATGTGAGGAAAAGATTAATCGGCTGGAAGCAAAATTAAAGGCTGCTGTAAATTTTCAAACAACGGTAGAGCCTTTATGGAACAAAGCGTTTAGCAACATCGCACAGCTTGATACATTGTATAGAGAAGGTACAGTAGAACTAAAACGAAAGATAGTTGGTTCGATGTTCCCTGAAAATCTCGTATTCGACGGTTGCCAACATCGAACCAAAAGATTGAACGAAATCATCAACATTATATCCTTAATAGACAAGGAATTGAAGCCCAAAAAAAATGGGACAAGTCGTTTGAATTTTGACTTGTCCCATATGGTGATCCCGCTGGGACTCGAACCCAGGGCCCATACATTAAAAGTGTATTGCTCTACCAACTGAGCTACGGAATCTGAACAAATGTTACCTGAGTGCAGGTAGCTTTTGTTTTTGGGAGTGCAAAAATAAGGGAAAATCATTTCTAACCAAACTTTAATGCAAGAACCTTTACTAAATCCTGATAATTTATTTTGATACAAGCGGTTATCCTTCCCTTTTTCCCGTTGCACTCTCTTATTTTTGCACCTCCATTGTTTTGCAAATCATATTGCATGCCCTTAATAACACTTACTTCCGATATTGGCGATAATGATTACCTGGTGGCTGCCGCAAAAGGTCAGTTGCTGCAGGTAATACCCTCATGTACGCTGGTGGATGTAAGTCACAGGCTCACACCGTTTAATTATCCGCAGGCAGCTTATGTATGCAGGAGCATGTTACGGAATTACCCGGAGCATACCTTTCATATGCTGCTGATCAATCTTTTTGAAAACAAAAATGAGCACCTGCTGCTGGCTTATTATCGCCACCAGTATATCTTATGTGCGGACAACGGCTTATTACAGATGATCCTGGAGAATAGCCCGGAGATGGTGATTGGTTTACCTGTTGAAAGAGCCAGGGATACCATTTCGGTAGCAAGGGTAATGGGTAAAGCGATAAAGGCGGTAAATGATGGTCAGCCGTTGCAGAAGATCGGGGTTAGTGATATACAGATCGTGGAGAAAAACCCATTGCAGCCTATGGTGGGGCCGGACTGGATAGATGGCCAGGTCATTTTTATTGACCGGTTTGAAAATATTGTGGTAAATATCACAAGAGATACTTTTGAAAGGGAAAGACGTGGAAGGGGGTTTTCTATTGCATTTAAACGGGGAGAAGTGATAGACACTATCAGCGAAACCTATGCAGATGTGCCCGAAGGGGAGAAGCTGGCGCTTTTTAATGCCGCCGGTTACCTGGAAATAGCGATCAACAAAGGAAATGCTGCCGGGTTGCTGGGGTTTGTAGGGTATTCTGAAAAGGAGTCCATGCATTTTCAGAACCGGTTGTTTTATCAGACCATACGTGTGTTTTTTGATTAAAAAGCAAAAGCCCCGGTGTAGAAACAGCGGGACTTTTGGTTAAGGCTCTGATTAGTAGCTATTTTTATGGCTTGTTACCCCGGCATTTCGGATGCAACAAACTCCATTAATTGCCTGATATAAGAAGGTGAAAAATCAAATGGTAAACCGGCTGCCCGGTATAATTCTGGTAAGGTCCTGGTTCCTCCCAAACTTAATGCTTTCACGTAATTATCCAAAGCTTTTTCCCTGTTTTCTTTATACTGCTTCCACATGCCGATAGCGCCCAACTGGGCGATGCCGTATTCTATATAGTAAAACGGGACTTCAAACAGGTGTAACTGTCTTTGCCATGCTGCTTCGCGATAGTTGTCCAGTCCGCTGAAATCGATTTCAGAAGAAGAGAATTCCTGCTGCACCTCCATCCATTTCGAGGCTCTTTCTTCAATTGTATGAAATGGGTTTTCGTATAGCCAATGTTGAAATTTGTCGATAGTGGCTATCCACGGCATTACTGTGATGACACGTTCCATCTGGTGCTCTTTTGCCCTGGCTAATTCTGCGGCATCGTCAAAAAAGCTATTCCAGTAGTCTATGCTGAAAAGCTCCATCGACATGCTGGCTACTTCCGCCATTTCAATAGGATACTCTTTAAATGCTGTCAGCTCCAGCGGGTGCGATAAAAAGGAGTGGATAGCATGACCGCCTTCGTGCACCATCGTTGTTACGTCGTGCATTTGCCCGGCAGCATTCATAAATATAAAAGGGGCGCCACTTTCTGCTAACGGCATATTATAGCCGCCGGGTGCCTTTCCCTTCCTGCTATCCAGGTCCAGGTGCCTTAGCTCATTCATTTTTTTCAGGCAGTCTGCAAAGAACGGGCGAAGCTTTTGAAAACAATCAATTGATTTTTGCAGTAGCTCGCCGCCGTCTTTAAAAGGCCGCAGAGGCTGCACGCCGGCCGGCTCAGCCTCCGTATCCCAGGGACGTAACGTTGTTAGCCCGAGCTTGTTTTTCTTGTTCCGGTTGATCCTGTCTGCCAGCGGAACCACATATTTTTTTACCCCTTCATGAAAGGCGAAACAATCTTCTTTGGTATAATCGAACCTGCCTTTTTCAACAAATACATAATCCCGGTAATTCTCAAACCCTGCATTTTGGGCCACCTTATGCCTTTTATGGATAAGTTGCGTAAACAGGTCATTCAGCTGGTCTTTGTCCTTGAGCCTTCTCTCGTTAATTTTCCTGTAAACAGATTCGCGCAGTTCCCTGTCTGGGCTTTCCAGGAATTTGCCGGCTTGCTGCAACGTATATTCCCTGTCGTTTACCATTATGGTCATTTCACCGGCAATAGCGCCATACTGCTGTTGCATCACGTTTAGCTCTGCAAACAGTTGTGTATTTTCTTCCCTGAACAGGCTGATATTGGTTCGTACTGTTCGCAGATAGGTAAAGAACTTTTCCTGGTCCAGTTCCTGTGTATAGGGTGAGCCGATCAGCTTTTTGTTCAGCCTGTCTGCATAGGGCTGTATCTGCGGCTGAATTTCGGTATAGAAATAGTTAAATGCTCCTGTAAGGGATTTGTTTTCTGTATCACAGGTCATACGGATCTGGCGCCAGCAGGCATCTTCCGACACAACAGCTTCCACTTCACTGCTGTCTTTCAGCCATTGTTCCAGGTCGTCTTTTGAACGAATATCCCTGTTCTCCAGGTTCCGGAACCAGGGTTCCAGTTCCTGCCAGGTGGTGATTGTGAAATTTTTGGGCAAAAACCTTCTTTCCTGCTTTTGGATATCGGCAGTAGGATCCAACATATTACTTGATTAACAGACTTAAAACGTAGTGGTTATTCTTTCGCTTTTTTCTTGGACGGTGCCTTCTTTTTGGGTGCGTCGGTCGTATCGGATTTTGCAGAAGCAGCTTTTTTCTTAGCCGGCGCTTTTTCTTCGGAAGGCGCTTCTGCCTTCTTTTTAGCCGGTGCTTTCTTTTTAGGCTCGGTGGTTTCTTTCACTGCTTCCTCTGCGGTGGCTTTCGTTTTTACTTTTTCAGGTGCTTCGGCTTCTTCCGGAACTTCATCCTCTGCAGATTCCTGTTCAAACTCCGGCACTTTGATCTCTATATTGTTATTCACCAGTACTTCCAGCCATTTGACCATTTTCTTCATATCGCTGGTATATACCCTTTCAAAATCCATATCAGGGTATACCTTTTCAAAATATGCTTTAACGCTCTTGTTGTCTTTGCTGTCTGGCAGCGGGGTGTTGTTTTGCTGCATGGCAAGAAATACTTCCGCAAGGTTTACATTATCCCGTGTGGTGTATATCTCAATACTTTCCAGGTGCGAGAAGTTATGTACACGGGAAGATACAAACCTGGAAGATTTGTCTTCCAGCGATCTTACAATGGCACCATCGCCCTTTGAACTCAATAACTCGTACAAGCCGGGAAGTCCCGTAACCGAAATGATCTTGCTGTATTCCATAAACTTCAAAACATTTTAAGGAGGTGCAAGATAGCATGAAATTTTACAAAATGCTAATCCGGGAACAGGGTTTTATCAATATCCCTGATGATTCTCAGCGCATTTTTATAATAGATCTTTTTTAATATGCTATCCGGCAACCCCATACCGTACAAACGCCAGAAAGCATGGTACTTTTTATGGTAGGGAAAATATTCGTCTTCCGTCTCCAGTACCCGGAAGTAGGTATTGTACTCCCCGGGTACCCAACTATCCTTGCCAAAAAGGATCCGATCCTGGTATTTTTCAAAAAATGCGCTTGCCGCCCTTGGCTGGCGCCCCAGCTCCGCAATAACAGCACCGAATTCTACCATTACATTGGGCATTTCATCCAGCAGGGAGCCCAGTTTTGCCAGGTCGTTGGGATACCATCCGAAATGTGCCGCTATAAAAGTGGTATGGGGATGTTTTTTGAACATACGATGCTGTTCCTGTATCAGGGTTTCCCAGGGAGCAGGGTCGTTGGCGCTTCTTTTGCGACGGGGATGGGTCTTCAGCTCCAGCCACCGTTCATTCTGGTCATCCACCGGATCCCAGAATGATTTAGGATCTGCGGTATGTATCAACACGGGAATCTTCAGTTCCCCGCATTTTTTCCATATAGGATCCAGCCTTGGATCATCTACCGGTACCCTTTTCCCGGAATGATCTGTTACTGAAAACCCCAGGTTTTTGAATACTTTCAGCCCCCTGGCACCATTTTTTACATCTTCTTCAAGCTGTTTTACTGCCTGTGCCGTCCAGTTGGTGGTGCCAACGCCGTCGAAATCCACATTTGCAAAAACAATAAAACGGTTGGGTGCGGCAGACCGGATGCTGGTTGTCATTCCCTGTAATTTGCTGCCGTTGCCGCCACTGAGATTGACCATTACCGCCATATTCATCTTGTCCATGTCAGACAGAAGTCCGGGTATGGCCTGCTCCGACAGGTTCCATTGATGGTTATGCACATCTATAAAAGGAAATTTTGCCCGGGTAACAGGGTGCTCCGGAACTACCAGGGTGGAGGGTGGGTTATATTTTTCAAAATCCATGGTCTGCTGTGCCCGGGTAGTAAGTGAGCCTGCCATCAGTCCTATATATATGATCCAACGCATTGCGGCTTATATTTAATTATGGTTAATTATTCAGTGCCTGGTATACGGCTATCTTGAATTTCTCATGGATATCTCCATGACTGTATGGGTAGATCTGCAGGAAGAGCTGACCGGTAATCTGCTCTTTCGGGTCGATCCAGTAGGAAGAACTGAACATGCCGCCCCAACTGTAAGTGCCTTCCGGAACAAGAGATGTTGCGCTTCCTTTTTCTGTTATTACCTCAAAGCCCAACCCAAATGTATTTTTGCCAAGTTGCAGGTCGCCGATCTGGTTAGTTGTCATGATGCGGACTGTATTACGGCTCAGGATCCTTTTTCCATTGTAGATCCCGTCATTCAACAACATTTGCATAAAGATCGCGTAATCATAGGCTGTAGAAGCCAGCCCACCGCCGCCGGACAGGTAGGTGCCGTCCGATGCCGGGTAATTGACATAAAAAGTTCCGTTGATATCCAGCGTAGCCGGAGATTTTACCGCGTGTTTTGATTGGTCTTCCGTATACAATGTTGCCAGGCGGCTGTGCTTGGAGGCCGGAAGGTAAAAGTAAGTGTCTTTCATGCCCAGCGGCTCAAATATGCGGGTACGGAAAAAGTTGTCCAGTGGTTGCCCGGACAGCACTTCCACCAGGTACCCCAGTACGTCGGTGTTGAGTCCGTAAGTGTACTTTTCGCCCGGGTGGTGTGCCAGCGGTAACGCTGCCAGCTTTTTAATGACATCTCTCAACAGGAGCTTTTCAGTGCCGATCCCTGCAACAATACCCGCTTTTCTATATATCGCATTAAAGGTTTTGTTGCCTATCTGCGCATAGTGGAGACCGGAGGTGTGCGTTAGCAGTTGCCTTATTGTGATCCCGGATTTGGCAGGAACAGTGGTATAGGTGGTGTCGCTTTCATTGAAGCTTTCCAGCACTACGGGATTTTTAAATTCCGGGATGTATGTGCTTACCGGATCATCCAGCAGGACTTTTCCGTCTTCATACAATATCATCACAGCTACGCTGGTAACAGCCTTGGTTTGAGAGGCGATACGCATAATGGCATCCCTTTTTAAGGCGGTTTTGGTCGTGATATCGTCATATCCCAGGCCTTTGTGATAAAATATTTTTCCATTTCGGGTCAGGATGGCGGTTGCCCCGTTGATCCAGCCACTATCAATATATTGTTGTACGAGCTTATCTACTTTTTCCAGCCTTTTGGCATCTACATTTACAGTGTGTGGTAATGCCTCTGTCAGGGTTTGTGCATGGCTGTTCAGGGTAATGGATAACAGGAGTACAATAAACAGATATTTCATTTTACGGTTTTTTGGGAGTTTCTTCTATTGGCGGGTGGATAAAAACAGAACGTGTAGGAAAAGGAATATTGATGCCTTCTTCATCATACCGGCTTTTCAGGCGTTTTATAAGCTGGTGCCGTATGATACCCTGCGAGCCCTGTTCCGTTGCTTTCAGGTATACCTGCAGGTCTATACTGTTCTCTCCGAATCGCTGAAAGCGTACAAAAGGATCAAAGCTCTTTACACATTGAGACATTTCCTGCCGTACCTTTTTAGCAACCTCTATTGTTACTGATTCCACTTTTTCCAGATCGCTGCTGTAATCCACACCTATGGCAACATTGAATACTACTTCCCGCTGGGGGGTAAAATAATTGAGAATAACAAGCCCTGCAAGCTTGGAGTTAGGGATAATGATGTTGTTGTTATCACCTGTTCTCATGGTTGTATACCGCCAGCTTATGTCTTCTACCACGCCTTCCTGGCCCGATTCCAGTTTTATCAGGTCGCCCTGCCTGATCTTTTTGGTGGAGATCAGTTGTACGCCCGCAAATAAATTGGATAAGGTATCCTGGAGTGCAAGTGCTACCGCAAGTCCGCCTACCCCTAATGCAGTGAGTATAGGGGTAATGGAGACATTGAAGTGCTGAAGAATGAACAGTATGCACAGTCCATAGATCAATACTTTCAGGATGTTACTGATGATGGAGGAAGATGCTCCTTCTTCCTTTTCGTTTTTGATGGTGACGGCGCCTGTCAGCACGTGGGCTACGATCCAGGCAACGGAAAACGAATAAAAAACGAACACCGCCCGGTCGATCCAGAGGTGATATTTGGCATCCATGGTAACATGCTCTCTTCCCAGGTATGCCCCCAGCACTACAAACCAGGGGATCATCCACTTTCCGACCGACTCAATCAGAAGATCGTCCGTTCGCCACCGTGTACGGGTGCTGGCCTGCAACAACGCGGGCGTCAGAAATTTTTTCAGGAGGATGCCTGCTACAATACCTGCACCAACATATATGGAAAAATAGATCCATTCGTCAAAGTTCATAGCCTGGTATTTATTTCGTCAATTTAATTACTTTTCTGTGACCTGCTGAATTTTTGTGCTGTAACGCTTACAAAGATCAGTTGAAGCGCATGATAAATCATGATCGGCAGTAAAATAATGCTGATCACCGGCGATGCAGGAAATAATACCCTGGACATGACAGAGGCGTGAACCAGCGACTTCTTTGAACCGCAGAACAGCGCCGTGATCGTATCTTCTCTGCTGAAATGCAGTTTTGTGCAGACCCACCTCATTAAATAGTATACCATATAAAACAACAGGGTCATGCCCGCACCCAGCTTCAGGAGATCCGGGAGCGTAAAGCCGGCAAAGGCCTTCTCATAAAAGGAGCGGGCAAATGCCGTGTAAATAATGAGCAGTATGACGGATTGGTCGAAATATCGCAGGGTTGTTTTGTATTTTTCCGCCACTATCCCCAACCGGCGGTTCAGTAAAAGTCCCGTTGCCACCGGTACGATCACCTGGGCGGTCAGCTTCAACACCACATTAGCAACCTCGGGATCCCCGGTTCCCGCATCATTCTTCAATACGGGCATTACCCATAACGGCGTAATAAAGACTCCTAACAAAGTAGATATGCTCGCGTTAAAAATAGCTGACGGCAGGTTACCGCCTGCTATAGAGACCATTACTACGGAAGAAGACACGGTAGAGGGAAGCGCACATAAATAATAGATACCAAGCCAGGAATAGAAGGCGTCGCCACTGTAAAATGGCTTGATAATCAGTGCAATAGCAGGGAATAAAACGAATGTAAACAACTGAATGACCAGGTGCAGTTTCCAGTTCGACAACTGGGACTTTAGCCCGGAGGGCTTTAATTTGAGCCCGTAAAAGAAGAAAATGAGTGATAACCCATAAGCGCTTACCTGGTCCAGGGACACCGGTTTTTGGCGGATGCCAGCCTCAGGAAATATATATGCAAGAAAAACAACAACCAGTATGGCGGCCTGAAAGCCGTCTATGCCATAGTGCTTTAATCTGTGGAACAATATTTATGCGTTTTTATTGTGTAAGGTGAGGAGTATTTTAAATTTTTATGAAAATTCTTCAAATAAATTTCATTTACGACATTCTTCTGCCAAAAAAGAATAGTTTTTTTTAAAATTTTCTTAAAAAACACCCTTCTTGGTACAATAGTTGCTTATCATATCTCACTAATTTTCTAAATCTAAATCCAATCACTATGTATTCAATTCCTGCATTTTCTCCATTGCTTTTATATGAGAGTGTAATGTACTTTAAAGTTAACCCTTCGAATTATAATCCTTTGAGTATAACTAATTAATTCTAATTGAGTAATCTTTATTGTATAATTTTCTTTATCCAAGAATCATGATTCAAAATCCGTCGATCGCTAAAGTAAGCGCGTATGTAAAATCTTTACTTCTACTTTTCATTTCAATCATATCTTATTCAAACACTTATTCCCAGAAGCAGACCGTATCGCCTGTATACACAAATGTTTCAGCTAATATAAAGGCATACTATGAGTCGCTTCCGGTTGATTATGCAGCCAATCCATCAAAAAAATACCCCCTGATTGTTTTCCTTCATGGGGTTGGTGAATTAGGTGCCGGTACCAGCGCTACCCTGCCGAAGGTGAAAGCTAATTCCGGACTTGCCAAGTTAATTGATAAAGGAGGCTTTCCCACGAAATTTACTGTTGGGGGAAAGGACTATTCCTTTATCGTGATAGCGCCCCAGTTCAGTACACAAAGTAATTATACCCAATCTATTGATGATCTTTTAGCACATGTGAAGGCAAAATACAGGGTAGATGTAAACAGGATATATCTTACCGGTCTCAGTATGGGCGGTGGAATGGCTCATGACTATGGTAGCCAGAGAGCATCTACTATTGCAGCAATTTTACCTATTTGTCCTGCTTTTTCTCCTACTCAGGCTAAAGCAGAGGCAATGGCAAACGCCAAATTGCCGGTTTGGATCACGGTTAATTCGGGAGATTCAAAACAATATCCTACCAATGCAAAAGATGCAATCGCAAAGTTGAAGGCACTTTACACGACATCTACTACGCCCTGGATAACAGTTTTTGAGAAATCCGGCCACGATGCATGGACAAAAACCTATGATCCGACCTTTAAGCAGGGTGGGTATAATGTTTATGAATGGATGTTGCTGCACGCCAGGAGTATTGTTAGCGAACCTGCTGTAACCACAGGCCCTCCTACCGCCAAAGCTGGTGTCAATCAGACAATTACCTTACCAACCAGCACCGCAAGCTTAGATGCCAGCGGGTCGGCAGCAGCAAGCGGAGCCAGTATTTCATCTTATGTATGGTCAAAAGTATCCGGACCGGCTGTGGGAGCCATCACATCTGCGTCTGCGGCAAAGACTACAGCAACGGGCTTAACTACTGCGGGCACCTATGTATTTGAAGTAAAAGTAACTGACAATAAAGGTAAATCTGCTACGGCAAGGGTTACTATTAGTGTAAAACCTAAAGGATTAACCGCCAGCGCCGGCAGCAACCAAACCGTTTCTGCCAGCAGTACAACACTGGATGCCAGCAGTTCTGCCCCGGCTTCCGGAACGACCATAGCATCTTATCAATGGACAAAAGTTTCCGGACCTTCAGGAGGATACATTACTTCTCCCGGATCTGTGAAAACTACCATTACAGGGCTCGTAACCGGTACTTATGTATATCAGGTAAAGGTGACAAGTAACCTGGGCAGCTTCACAACTGCCAGTGTAACTATTACGGTGAAAGCTGCGGCTGCTGCTCCCACTTCAAAATTAATAGCCAAAGCTGGTGATAATCAGGCTATCACATTGCCCGTCAGCAGTGCAACGCTGGATGGTTCAGGATCAATACCGGCGACAGGAACCACTATTGCAAGCTACCAGTGGACAAAAGTGTCCGGTCCTTCGTCAGGGACTATTACCTCACCATCGTCCGCGAAAACTACGGTTACCGGATTAGCAGCTGGAACATATGTTTATCAGTTGAAGGTGACCAGTAGCTTACAGAGCTTTACCACAGATCAGGTAACCATCACGGTAAAATCGGGGCCGCTTACAGCTCGTGCCGGAGATAATCAAACCATTACATTACCTACAAGCAGCGTGGCTCTGGATGCAAGCGCTTCTACACCTGCAGTGGGAACCACTATTGCAGGTTATAATTGGACGAAGGTGTCTGGACCTGTTGCTGGTACGATCACTTCGCCTTCATCTGCTAAAACAACCGTAACAGGTTTAACCGTAGCAGGAACCTATGTATATGAAGTTCGTGTGACCAGTAACCTGCAGAGTTTTGTAACAGATCGGGTTTCCATTACTGTAAACGGAGTTTCATCAAGGTCTGCGCTTGTTGCTGATGCAGGCGAAAATAAAAGAATATATCAGCCGACCAGCAGTGCAACATTGGATGGAAGCGGATCACAACCTGCCAATGGAACAACTATTTCTTCTTACCATTGGACGAAAGTTTCCGGACCATCAGGTGGTAATATTTCATCTCCCAATTCTGCCAAGACAAACATAACCGGTCTGACCACTACAGGTACATACCTGTATGAGTTAAGGGTAATGAGCAGTTTGGGTAGCGTTGCCACTGACAGGGTTAGTATAGATGTAAGTCCTTCTGCTTTAACGGCTCGTGCCGGTAGTAATCAAACCATTACACTACCGACAAGCAGCACAACACTGGATGGAAGCGGCTCAACACCTGCAGGTGGTACCAGCATTGCATCCTACGGATGGCGTAAAGTGTCCGGTCCTTCCGGAGGTAATATAACGTCGCCTACCGCTGTCAAAACCACTATTACCAGTCTGAATGCAGGTACATATGTATATGAACTGCGTGTGACCAGCAACCTTAAGAGTGTTTCTACAGCTACGGTAACAGTGATCGTCAAAGCAGCTGCCTCCTCAAGAAAGATCGGTGAAGAGACTGCGGATGTGGAAAAAGAGAATCCGGCAGTGACTGCTCCTGCTAATGACCTGGAAGTAAAAATCAATCCGAATCCGGTGACTACCTCCATGAATGTATGGGTTGACAGCAAACTGACCGGTAAAACAAGTGTTCAGGTTTATAGCATTACCGGTGTATTGTTGATGCAGAAAGAGTTTACGAAGGGCACCCCGGGACTGATCAACCAGGCATTTGATGTATCAAGCCTGCCGAGAGGAATATATGTGGTATATGTGACACTGGATGGAAAACAAAAGAAAGCTGTGCAGATCATCAAGCAATAACAAAATAGGGAGTTATCTTTAGAAATAAACAGGTTGCTATTAATAGCAGCCTGTTTTGTTTTTGATGTATATTTTTTCGTATAACGACGGGTGCAATGTTGTATATTGCCTTAAACTGTCTGCTACACTATGTCCACGCAATTAGAACATATCACCCGGGGCACAATGGGTATGATTTTTCTTATCCTGGTCTGTTATCTGCTGAGTAATAACAGGAAAGCAATTAACTGGCGGCTGGTAGGAATGGGCATTTTTGCGCAGGTAATGTTTGCGATGGGCGTTTTGAATACCCAGATAGCGGGTCAACCGGTTTTCTGGATACTTGTAGGTGCAATACTATTATATACTATTGTCAGAAAGATAAGAAAACGATTACCTGCCCCGTCTTCTTCATTTACCCGGGATATAAGCGGTATTTTGCTGGTCGTATTATGGCAGGTGATCTTTTTTGCCGGCATTATCAAAAAGGATTTTTTCCCTAACCATGGTCTTACCGTCCTTATCAGTGTTGTGCTGATTGCTTTTATCGTCAGGCTTTTAAACCGGAAGAACATTGAGCTGGTAAAATGGGGGATCCTGGCCTCTGCCACTATCCTCACCGTGTCGGTTTATACCCGCTTATCAAGCCCTGACATTTTTAAGAGCATGTTGGAGGGTGTTTCGTCTGCATTTGTGGCCCTGATCAATCTTAGTCATAACGGAACCAAGTTTTTGTTTGAAAACCTGGCCGATGGTTCAGGATCCTGGGGGTACATATTTGCCGTGCAGGTGCTTCCTAATATCATATTCTTCGCCGCATTGTCTTCTGTATTATATTACCTGGGCATACTTCAAAAAATAGTATATGTGTTTGCCTATTTGTTGAATAAAATGAATATTTCAGGGGCAGAAAGCGTGTCAACCGCTGCCAATATTTTCCTCGGACAAACCGAGGCCCCTTTAATGATCCGCCCGTATCTGGATAAGCTTACCCGCAGTGAAATGCTGTGTATAATGGTAGGGGGTATGGCTAACACGGCTGGAAGTGTACTGGCAGCTTATGTAGGTTTCCTTGGGGGAGGCGATGAAGCGCAGCAAAATTACTTTGCATTGCATATGCTGAGCCAGTCGATCATGAGCGCTCCTGCAGCCATTGTTTGTTCCAAGATCATTTTCCCGCAGGCGGAACCGCAACTGGTGAGTAAAGATCTGTCTGTCCCAAAAGAGAAGCTGGGAGATAATTTCCTGGATGCCTTGTCGCTTGGAACTACGGACGGGTTAAAGCTGGCAGTAAATGTTGGCGCCATGTTAATTGTTTTTACTGCTATGATGTGGGTGATAAATGCCCTGCTGGGCTGGGTGGGAGATATCACTCAGTTAAATGAGCAGGTGAAGCAGTTTACTGATGGACGATATCCCGCCCTTTCATTGAATATGCTGCTGGGCTATCTGTTCTCGCCTGTTGCCTGGCTGATCGGGGTTG
Source organism: uncultured Chitinophagaceae bacterium (assembly GCA_934502905.1). GTDB lineage: Bacteria > Bacteroidota > Bacteroidia > Chitinophagales > Chitinophagaceae > Agriterribacter. Next base: position 20,951 of record CAKSVK010000013.1, on the reverse strand, counting down.
CCCAAACGGATATGGTAGCGGTTGGTCAGCTGCTCGGCGAAAAAACGGTGTTGAATGAATTTTATGCCTATACCTCATTAGCAGAGATGAAGAGAAGCAATATGATAACCAATCCCCAGTCGTTGCTGATCGTTACCTACGCACTTTGTGGTTTTGCAAACTTTGCGTCCATAGGCATACAGATCGGTGGGATCAGCCAGCTGGCTCCTTCGCAACGGAAAAACCTTACGGAACTGGGGCTGAAAGCATTGATCGGGGGAACCATTGCCTGCCTGATGTGTGGTTGCATAGCCGGAATGCTGGTGTGATCTCTGCCCGCGCATTCCTGTTTTCTGCCTGTTTATTATATTGTACGTCACATTTACAACCATTTTCTGCCCGGAAACGTATCTTATCCTGTAAACTATTTATTTCGGGATGAGCCTTTCTTGCAATATTTTTGATAAAACGTTAAAAAGATCATGGGCAAAGTTTTTGCTGACTTAAGGTTCTGGGGATTGATATTCTGTTGTATCGCTGCTGTGCAGGTCCAGGCCCAGCGGGGTTGCGCTACCGGATCGGTAATGGAAAAATTCTTTCAGGTCAATCCATCTCAAAAAGCGCTGTTTGAAAAGCGACAAGCTGCTTTTCAGCGGGACGTTGAGGTTGCCAGGCGGCAAAAGCAGCTGAACCTCATGCAGAACAGGGTTCAAGCCATTATAACGATTCCTGTGGTAGTACATATTGTGATGAGTAATCCTGGTATCGTTACGGACGAACAGGTACAAAGTCAGTTGGATGTATTGAATGCCGACTATGCAGGAGAGAATCTGGATGCCGGTAATGTGCCGGCTGCATTTGCCTCTGTATTCGGTAAGAGCCAGATACGATTCTGCCTGGCACAGCGTACACCCGCCGGACAATCAACTACCGGGATCATTCGGAAGACTTCTTCCACCAAATCCATTCCGGGAACCGGCGATCCCATCAAAAACAGCGCTTCCGGCGGAGCCAGCGGCTGGGATGTCTCCAAATACCTGAATATCTGGGTGTGCGAAATGGCCGACGGTAACGATCTTGGTTACACGTTCATGCCGGGGCTGAGCGGCATTGCGGACAGCGATGTAGGACTGGCTGTTGCACATCATGCTTTTGGTAGGATGGGTACCGCAACGGCGCCGTTCAATAAAGGACGTACTGCCACCCACGAGATAGGGCATTTCTTTAATCTATGGCATATCTGGGGCGACAATGATTGTGTATCATCCTGCGCTGATTCGGACCTTGTTGATGATACGCCTAATCAATCAAGATGTACCTACGGAACACCATCTTTTCCGCAAATGGATGACTGCACCGGTACGGCGCCGGGTATCATGTTTATGAATTTCATGGATTATGTAGATGATGAGGCGATGCTGATGTTTACCAAAGGGCAGGTGGACAGGATGGAGCTGGCATTGACAACGATGGATGAAAGAAAATCACTGGTCAGCTCTAACGGGTGCGTTCCGGCTGTATCATATACAAACGATGTTAAAGTCAATTCGGTAAACATAAGCAACACAGTTGTATACTGCAACGGCAGCATACAGCCCGTGGTATCTATTACAAATACCGGATCGCAAACCCTTAACAATGTCCGGTTACATGTATCTGTAAACGGGGCGACTCCTGTTGCCACGCAGATAAATGTATCGCTTCCCACGTTACAGACAACCAACATTACTTCTTCTGTTATAAATGTACCTGCCGGGCAGCATACCGTTAAGGTATACACGACATTGCCGAATGGCGTTGCGGATCAGCAGACAAATAATGATACATTGACCACGGTTTTTTCCGTGTTGTCTCAGCAAAGCGCTCCGCTTACACAAGGCTTTGAAGAGAACCTGACCGGCTGGGGTGTTACCAATACCAGTGACCTTTTAAGCTACAATCCGGCACGGGTAAACAATGCTTCGCATAGTGGGAATGGATCTGTTAAATTCAGCAGCTATGGATACCAGTTATACGGAAGAGAAGCGACGATTATTTCTCCCCGCGTGGAAGTTCCTGTTAATGCTGATTCGGTGAAAGTCGCCTTCTGGAGAGCAGCCGCTCAGACGAACAGCAGCAATTCGGACACGCTGGAAATTCTTTACTCTGTTGACTGCGGGCAAACGTTTATCTCTGCTTACAAAAAAGCCGGAAACGATATCAATCCTTATAACATCATCCATACTTCGGCATACCTGCCGGTAGACAGCCAGTGGGTAGCTGATACGGTAGACCTGACACCTTATATTGCAGGCAGGCACCAGGAAGTGATCGTCGCATTCCGGGCCATCAACGGATATGGCAACAATATCTATCTGGATGATATTAACCTTTATGCGGTTCTTTTACCCGAAGCCCTGAAAGAAAAGGGGCTGACGATCAGCCCGAATCCTACAACGGATATGATCAATATACGCCATTACCCGTCAGCAGAAAACCTGCAGGGTGTTGCTGTGTATAGTAGTACCGGGCAACTGGTATTTAAAGAACGCTACAATAACAGCGCCGGTCCTAGTCATATTGCCATTAATTTATGGAACCAGGCTTCAGGGGTCTATATCGTCCGGCTGGTATATGCGGATAAGGTTGTTACCAGGAAGGTGCTTAAGATGAACTAACGGTGATATGTACCTTATAAACAAAAAGGATCATCAGTATGCTGATGATCCTTTTTGTTTATAAATGCCGGAAGCGTTTTTTAGATATGCTGTTCTATTTTTTTAACGAAGTTGGATTTGGGTTGTGCACCTACCAGCTTATCCACTACCTTTCCTTCTTTCACAAACAGGATGGCAGGAATAGAGGTGATACCGTAATCAACTGATAATTTTGGATTATGGTCAACATTTACTTTTCCAACATTTACTTTTCCATCATATTCTTTGCTCAGCTCTTCAATAACCGGCCCGATGGCACGGCAGGGTCCACACCATTCCGCCCAGAAGTCTACAATCGACAATCTATCAGAATCCAGTACTTTTTCCTGGAAGTTGTTATCATTAAATTCAAGTGCCATAATAATCGAGTTTATATTGGTTAATTAATTTCAGGATCGTCTATAGGTTCGCAAATTTAGTTCCATTATCTTAATAATTCACTTCTGGCGTTCACCGATCTTGTATTGAGCCATATTGTCGTATCAGGCTCTGTCTGTTAACTGTACGCTGATATCCCAGTCCTGTTTTTCTTCCAGGAAAGCAGTCAATTCGTCATTTACTTCCACCCCTCTTTCCAGCGTATATAAGCCTATCCTGCCGGCATTGCGGTCGGCCAACACAAATTTTAAGGAAGCTTTGCCGGGGTACGACCTGATATTTTTATCAAAAAAGCCGATCATATTATCGGTAATGTCCTTAGGGTGCAAAGTGACCTGTATTTGCCTGGTAAACAGCCTCTTAACCGTCTCCAGGAGCATTACATTGCTTACTTTGAACTCAAAATCTGTTGTGCTGTTCCAGCGGGCTTTAAAGCCCCCGGTCACAAACAGCACATTACCCAGTTCAAAGTGATCCTTGCATTTAACATAGTCTTCCCCAAACAGGGCTATTTCCATTTTTCCGCTATAGTCTTCCAATGCGTACACCCCAAATTGTTTTCCATTCCTGGTTGTTCTGTGCTGCGCATCTACTACCAGTCCTGCCAGCCTGTACTGACGGGATAATGACTGCGTACTGACGGATTCTTTCGCTTCGTTGAAATCTGCGATCGACATGATATTGTAATGTCTTATTTCAAATTGAAAGTGATCCAGCGGATGACCACTAAGGAAGATGCCTGTAATTTCTTTTTCATGCTCCAGTAGTTCTGTTAAGGTCCATAGGGGGCAATCTGCCAGCTTAGGCGGAGTGGCATCGGGCATCTGCAGATCACCAAACAGGGTATTGGCCGTACTGGCTGCCTGGCTTTGGTACTGGTTGCCGAATCTTACAATCTTTTCCAGCCCGGTGGCATTATCGCCCGGAGCCGTATAAAAATACTGAGCCCTGTGCATTTCCGGGAAGCAATCAAAAGCGCCGGAATAAGCCAGGCATTCCAGGGATTTTTTGTTTACCACACGTTGGTTGACCCTTTTTACCAGGTCGAAAATGGATGTATAGGGGCCATTTTCCCTTTCCTCTATTATGCCTTCAATTGCCGCTTCACCTACGCCTTTTAGCCCACCCAAACCAAAGCGTATCTCACTTTTCCTGTTGACCGCAAATCCTTTTTGCGATTCGTTTATATCCGGCCCCAGCACTTTTATGCCCATCCGCTTACATTCTTCCATAAAGAAAGTGATCTTTTCTATAGCACCTGCATGGTTCAATACCGCTGCCATATATTCCGAAGGATAATGTGCTTTGAGGTAGGCGGTCTGGTATGCAACAAAAGCATAACAGGTGGAGTGCGATTTGTTAAATGCATATTGCGCAAATGCTTCCCAGTCTGTCCATATTTTTTCCAGCTTATCGGCAGGATGCCCTTTAGCGGTAGCGCCTGCAATAAACTGCGTTTTCATTTTATCCAGGACCGCCTTTTGTTTTTTACCCATTGCTTTCCGCAGCACGTCTGCATCGCCTTTGCTGAAGCCTGCAAGTTTTTGCGACAGCAGCATCACCTGCTCCTGGTATACGGTAATGCCGTAGGTATCCGCCAGGTATTCCTCCATTTCCGGCAGGTCGTATTGTATAATTTCCCTTCCGTGCTTACGGTCAATAAAGTTGGGGATATAAGCCAGTGGTCCCGGGCGGTATAAAGCATTCATCGCGATCAGGTCGTCAAATTTATCCGGCTTCAGCTCACGGAGGTATTTCTGCATACCCACACTTTCAAACTGGAATGTACCGTTGGTATCGCCGCGTTGGTAAAGTTTGTAGGTTGCTTCATCGTCCAGGGGAATATCATCCGGTATGATATCAATGTCATGATTTTGCTTGATGAGATGTAAGGCGGTCTTAAGGATGCTCAATGTCTTTAAGCCGAGAAAGTCCATCTTGATCACCCCTGCTTCTTCAATTACGCTGCCTTCTATTTGCGTAACCCACAGATCGGAGTCTTTTGCTGTCGCTACGGGTAGCAATTCTGTCAGGTCTTTGGGTGCAATGATAATGCCTGCGGCATGTATGCCTGTGTTCCTTACCGATCCTTCCAGTATTTCCGCTTCATGCAGCACTTTGGATTGTGGTGTATCTACTCCCTGATAGAATTCTCTTAATTTTTTGACATTTTCCAGGTCGTCCGGTGATATACCTTCTTTCTCTTCCAGCGATTTTTCTCCATCTTTTGCTGTAAGCGGTGCATGTAGCACACGCTTTAGTGATATACCGGGCTTTTCCGGCACCAGCTTCGCCAGTGCATTGGAGTCGGGCAGGGGAAGGTCCATTACCCTTGCCACGTCCTTGATGCTCATTTTGGCGGCCATGGTACCATAGGTGATGATCTGTGCCACCTGGTTTTTACCGTACTTTTCCACTACGTAGTCTATCACTTTCTGCCGTCCTTCATCATCAAAATCCGTATCAATATCCGGCATGCTTTTTCTGTCGGGGTTCAGGAAACGCTCAAACAGGAGGTTGTATTTTACCGGGTCAATATTGGTAATGCCGATGCAATAGGCAACCACGGATCCTGCAGCGGATCCGCGCCCCGGGCCTACGAATACGCCAATATCCCGTCCGGCTTTGATGAAATCGCTCACGATCAAAAAATACCCGGCAAACCCCATAGATTTAATGGTGAACAATTCGAAGTCCAGCCGCTCCTGTATTTCAGGGGTTACAGGGTCATAACGGCGATACGCACCCTCATAGGTAAGATGTTTCAGGTATTCCCATTGATTGAGATTGTTGTCGCTGTGTATCTGAAATTCCTGTGGTATAGGAAAGTTCGGCAGCAGGATATCCCGTTTCAGGTTCAGTACATCTATTTTATCAATTATTTCGTTTGTATTGTCGATGGCTTCCGGCAGGTCGTGAAACACCTGCTTCATTTCCGCCGTTGTCTTAAAGAAGAACTGGTCGTTCGGAAAGGCAAACCGTTTGTTTTTTACAGATACATCATCATCTGCAAATTCTCTCAAAGCAGGAGTCGCGATCTTTTCACCTGTGTTGATGCACAATAAAATGTCATGAGCGTTAAAGTCCTTTTGATCCACGTAATGCGAATCGTTGGATGCTATCACATTTACATTGTACTTTCTGGCATACTTCAGCAGGGAATCGTTTACTTTTTCCTGTTCCGGGATGCCGTGTCTTTGCAGCTCCACATAAAAGTCCTCCCCGAAAATGTCCAGCCACCATTTGAATTCTGTTTCGCCCGCTTCTTCTCCCTTTTGCAGGATGGTTTGCGGCACCAGGGCCCCCAAACAGCAGGTGGTAGCAATCAACCCTTCATGGTACTGCAGGATCAGCTCCTTGTCAATGCGCGGATATTTACTGTACATCCCTTCTATAAAACCAAGGGAGGTAAGCTTGGTGAGATTACGATAGCCCTGTTCATTCTTAGCGAGGAACAACTGGTGATACCGCCGGTCTTTTTCTTCTTTTGAAAACACTTTCCGGTGCCTGTTTTCTGTAACATAAAATTCACAGCCAACGATAGGTTTCACTTTCAGCGGACTTTTTTTGTCATCCGGGTTTAGCTTATGCTTATACGCTTCGGCTACAAAGGAAAATACACCGAACATATTACCGTGATCCGTAATGGCCAATGCAGGCATGCCGTCTTTGATTGCTTTCTGGTACAGGCTGCTGATAGGTGCGGCGCCATCCAGCAAAGAATATTGTGTATGAACATGGAGATGAGAGAACGTAGACATGGTGCAAATTTCGCGAAGCAAAGCCTATAAACCATACCTGTTTTTACACATTATGTGTAAATAAAATATTGAATGATAACGCGATGTTAAAAACCATGTATTCTTTTGACCTTCAGGTCACTTTTGGGGTGCTGTGGTTTGGTTTGCCGTATGACAACCCGGGATTAAACGTCAAAACCACCTGGCTTTCATCGGATTCTGCTCATAAAAGTCAGGCTGCTGCTTCTTACACCTGGGAAAAATTGTATCATTGCAGCCTGATAAAACAGTTTACATGAAATATTCGCAATGGATTGGAGTAGCGGCTGCATTATTGATCGTATGGGGATGTTATCTTCCCTGGATCAGTATTCCTTCTATTACAAATACCATTACCGGGATGGATGCCACCGGAACGAATTTTGGTAAACCGGGTAAGCTGCACCTTATTGTATGCGGGGTTGCCATAATATTGTTTCTCATTCCACGCGTATGGGCCAAAAGGATCAACTGGATATTTTGCATCATAGGTTTTGCATGGGCTTTACGAAATATACTCTTATTTACCCGCTGTGAGTTGGGTACCTGCCCTCAACTAAGGGTAGGTCTGATGCTGGTCCTGCTAAGCTCAATTGTAATGCTGGCCTGCTCGCTGCTGCCGGATTTAAAAGTAAAGACCGGTAAAAAAAATCAATGATATGCCTTTCAAGCTGCAATATCAATCGCACGAACTGCCTTTCCGGTATCCGTTTACCATATCAAAAGGCACCAAGACGCACCAGCCTTCTTTATTGGTGGCATTAACATTTGGCGGAGTTACGGGGTATGGAGAAGCGCCGGCCATCAGCTACTATAATATCACGGTCCGGAAGATGGTCGAAGATATAGAAGCAAAAAAGAAAATGATCGAAGGATTTTCTTTTACACATCCGGACAGGTACTGGCATTACCTGCATCACCTGTTGCCACAAAACCCGTTTCTGGTGGCAGCATTGGACATGGCGACCTGGGATATTTTCGGAAAGTTGAAAGGACAACCGTTATATGCTTTGTGGCATACAGAGCCCGTACAGGCGCCGCTGACAGACTATACCATTGGTATTGACACGGTGGACAGGATGATAGAAAAAATGGAAGAAAGACCCTGGCCGATATATAAGATCAAGCTGGGAACCAGGGATGATCTGGTTATAATGGAGTCTTTAAGAAAAAGATCAGATGCAATATTCAGGGTAGATGCAAACGGCGGCTGGTCGCTAAATGAAGCGCTTGAGATATTACCGGTACTGCAGGACCTGAACGTAGAACTGGTGGAACAGCCGCTGGCAAAGGATAACCTGGAAGGGATGAAGCTACTTTTTGAGCAGTCCCCGATCCCGCTGATTGCCGATGAAAGCTGCGTCAGCGAGGAAGATGTACAGGGTTGCTCCGGCTATTTTCATGGTATTAACATTAAGCTTACCAAATGTAGTGGTATTACTCCTGCATTGCGGATGATAGCGGAAGCGAAAAAGCTGGGTTTGAAGATCATGCTGGGTTGTATGAACGAGAGCACGGTGGGTACGGCTGCGTTGGCGCATCTTTCTCCTCAGGTTGATTACCTGGATGCAGATGGTCCGTTGTTATTACAGGATGATCTTGCAACAGGCCTGGATTATACAATGGGACGCGTTACTCCTTCTTCGAATCCCGGTCTGGGCATTCAATTACTTTCATAAAAGATTATTGCATTTCATTTCGGGAAATTGATAATTGATAAATTAGGCGTTTGCCAGGAACAGGTCGTGCTGCTCCTGCTTAATAAAAGTTATGCAGTACCGTTGTATCTGTAATCTTTTATCCTATGGACAGACGTGCATTCCTTTCTCTGAAGAGAAAGAAATTATCCCCCAAAATTGTAGCGGGCAGAACCAGTTCTGGTATAACACCTTACTCCGGGCCATGGACAAGGAACGAAGTAATTCATTTGCTGAAGCGGACCATGTTCGGCGCTTCCCTGAAAGATGTGCAATATTTCGAACAACGTACCATGCAGGGTGCTGTTGACGAGCTCCTCACATTTACTTCTCCTCTTCCTCCTCCGCCTGTAAAGGATTATGATATTTCAGAAGCAGAGACACAGCCTGATACCCACATAATGCCGGGTACTACCTGGGTCAATGATTTTAATGAAGACGGTGGGATAGGGCGCCTGAGAAACAAATCTTTCCAACATTGGTGGATCAGTCGTATCGTGCACCAGGACCGCAGTCTCCGGGAAAAGATGGCTTTGTTCTGGCACAATCACTTTTCTACCCAATTGTCTACAGGATGTGGGCGCATGGCCTACAAGCACCACCAGATGCTCCGGCAGCATGCCCTGGGAAACCTGAAATCGCTGGCAAAAAAAATAACCCTCGATCCTTTGATGTTAAGGTATCAGAACGGTGAGCACAACAGGAAAGAATCGCCCGATGAGAATTTTGCACGGGAACTTCAGGAACTGTTTACACTGGGCAAAGAAAATAATCCAAACTATACGGAACGGGATGTGCAGGTGGCGGCCAGGGTATTGACCGGCTGGCAGATCGACCTTGAATCTATGGAATCGTATTTTAACCCCGATCGCCATGATACGGGGAATAAAACATTTTCCTCTTTTTATAATAATAAAGTGATCGCCGGAAAATCCGGGGCGGCGGGAGCTCAGGAAGTAGATGAGTTGATTGACATGATATTCAATAAATCGGAGGAAGCATCTGTATACGTAGTAAAGGAGCTGTACAGGTGGTTTGTATACTACGAAATTGATGCTGCCGCGCAGGCAAATGTTATTGAACCGCTGGCGTTGATGCTGGTGAACCATAACTGGGAGATCAGGCCCGTGGTAGAGACCCTGCTTAAAAGCCAGCATTTCTATGATGTTTTAAACCAGGGGTGCCTGATAAAAAGTCCGGTTGATTTTGTATTAGGGCTTTGCAGGGAGTTTGATGTCGCGTTTCCGGCTGGTTCCGATTGGCAAACAGAATACGCAATAAACCAAAGCCTGAGCTGGATATTATTAAACCTGGACCAGGAGCTGGGTGAGCCCCCCAGTGTATCGGGATGGCCTGCTTATTACCAGGTTCCTACTTTCCATGAGTTATGGATCACTAATAATACCTATCCCGCAAGGACCGAATTTACCGACAGGATGACTACCGGTAATTATACGGTCAACGATTTTGAGTTGAAGATCGATGTGGTTGCGTTTACAAAAACATTGAGCAACCCGGGGGATCCCAACAGTCTTCTGCATGATATTCTTGAAATTCTCTATCGTATTAAATTATCTGAAAGCACAAAGGAACAGCTGAAAAGAGATATACTGCTTACCGGACAGGTGAATGATTTTTACTGGACGAATGCCTGGAACGCACATATCTCCAATCCGAACAACATGATGGCTTATCAGACCGTATATGCGCGTTTGAGCGAGCTGTATCAATATTTACTGGCGTTGCCGGAGTACCATTTATCCTAAAATAAAAAACACATGAAAAGGCGTGATTTTCTACGGAATACAATACCTGCAACCATTCTTCCTTCCTTTATAAACGGGGAATCTGTAACCGCTTTAGCGCCCAACAGCTTCCTGAATGCTATTACAAACTATGCGGAAGAAACAGATCATGTGTTGGTGATCATCGAGATGAACGGGGGGAATGACGGACTGAATATGGTGATCCCGAGGGATACCTACTCGGCGTATTATAATATACGATCCAATATCGCAATACCGGAAGCGAATATTCTCAGGTTGCAGGGGGCTGAAAAAACAGGATTGCATCCGGCAATGACCGGGATTCAGCAATTGTTCAATGATGGAAAAGTGGCTATCGTGCAGGCCGCAGGATATCCCGAACCCAACCTTTCTCATTTCAGGTCTACCGATATATGGATGAGTGCTTCCGATAGTAATGAAGTGGTTACAACGGGATGGATGGGGCGTTACCTGAATGAAGAGTATCCGAATTATCCTTCCGGGTATCCTAACGCAACGATGCCTGATCCCCCGGCTATCCAGATAGGTTCTTTATCATCGCTTGCTTTTCACGGACCTAATATAGGAATGGCAATGACCATCACCAATCCGACTTCTTTTTACAGGATTGTAGATGATGTGCAGGACCCGGCCCCGGCAACGAGGGCAGGGAAGGAGCTGACCTATATACGCGAAATAGCCCGGCAAACCGAGAAGTTCGCAGATGCTATTAAGCGGGCAGCCACGCGGTCAACACAACAGTTGCCTTACCCCGAAGATAACGGACTGGCAAACCAGTTGAAGATAGTGGCCCGTTTGATAAAAGGAGGGTTGAAGACAAGGGTGTATAAGGTGTCGATGCGGGGCTTTGACACACATTCCATGCAAACAGAAATGGGTAACCCGTTACAGGGAGTGCATGCCGTTTTGCTGAAAGAGCTGTCGGATGCTATGAAGGCTTTCCAGGATGACCTGGCATTTCTCGGATTGGAAGACAGGGTTCTTTCATTTACTTTTTCAGAGTTTGGCAGAAGGATCAACTCCAATTTCAGCATTGGCACGGATCATGGAGAGGCTGCGCCTATGATGGTTTTCGGATCCCGGGTGCAGCCCGGCATTATTGGTAACAATCCTGGCATTCCGCCTCCCGGTTCCAACAGCAACATTCCGCACCAGTACGATTACAGGAGTGTGTATGCCTCTATTCTTGAAAGCTGGTTTTGTGCGGACAATGTAACGTTGCAATCTGTTTTGCTGAAGAACTTCCAGTCGCTGCCTGTTATTCAGCAGGGCGCATGTAGTAATGTCAGTCGTCCAAAATCCACGGAGGTCAGTCTTATTTCCAATTATCCCAACCCGTTTACTATTAACACCACTGTTAAATATATAACCCAGGGAGGGCATACACTGGTGCAGGTAATAGACTGTATGGGACGTGTAGTGCGGAAGCTGGTAGATACTAACCAGACAGGTAATACCTATACGGTATCTTTTGACAGTACAGGCCTGGCGCCGGGTATCTATTATTTCCGGTTGCAAAATGGGCCGCTGCAGCAGGTAAAATCGATGTTGAAAGTACGGTAAGCCGCTTGTTAAAATAAGAAAGGCTAACAATCCTTTTGGGTCTGTCAAAAAGTTATAATAGGCCCAGGGATAACGCAGGAAGGGTAAAATGGACTGTTTTTTGTAAAGTTTCCGAAGGGAACTTAAAAGTCCTGCCTGGTTTTACACAATACAAAAAGCAAATGCCCGTTACAGTGCTGATTCTGTTAAAGTTATATAGTAATATCCGGTTGGTATGGCAAGCTTTTATTACTTTGCAGATCAGAATAATAAAACTCAACCCTTTCAAGGTAATGCGCTTTTTTAACTGTTTACAGCATACAGGATACCGGTGTTTCGTTATTTTTATCAGTCTGGGCTCATTAGGCATTCACTCCTGTTCGGAAGTCAAACATGAGCCGAAAGAGGTAGAAATAGTTAAACAGCCCGAAGATCTGGATAAAGTAGTGAATGAACGGATTCCTGAAATACTCAGGTATATAGAAGAGCAGGACGGAAAATTAAATGACTCGATTACACTCCGTTTGATTGCACCGGCAAAAAAGTGGTATGAAGGCAAAGAGCCTATGAGAACCTGGAGTGTGCAGAAGCAGTGGCATCCATTGGCTGACTCCCTGTACCGCTTTATTGGTAATTGCGAACAGTACGGGTTATTTCCTTATGACTATCATTGGCGGGAACTCAGGCATACTTTCGAAAAGCTGCAAACAGACTCGGCTACTATGCTGGATGCCGCGTTGTGGTCAAGGGCTGATGTTATGCTTACCGATGCCTTTATGCAATTGATAAAGGACCTGCGGCTTGGAAGACTCGAAAAAGATAGCATTACGACAAGAAAAATATTGACCATTGCTGATTCCACTTACCTGGAACTGTTGAGCGGTGTGCTTAGAGATGAAACCCTGCTACCTGTACTGGAAGAGCAGGAGCCCAGGTTACAGGCATACCAGGATCTCCGGAGGTCTATGAAGGGCTTTACAGACACTATGGATCGCACTAATTACACCTACATATCCTACTTTCCCATAGAGATACCCGAAGATTCGGCCAGGTACCTGCAACAGCTACAGTCCCGTTTGTTTGAGGGGGGATATATAACATTTAATGACCGCAAAGCTGATTCAGCAGAACTGGCAGCGGCAGTACGGGCATACCAGGAAGAAAAAAAATTGAAGGTAGATGGAAAAGCCGGTCCTATGGTGGTTAAAAGCCTGAACAACACAGATAGGGAAAAGTTTGTCCGGTTAGCCATTAACCTGGACAGGTATAAGCTGATGGCAGATACGCTGCCTTCTACTTATGCGTGGGCAAACATACCTTCGTTTCAATTGAAAGTTTGGGATAACGATACTGTAAGAATAGAGTCGAAGATAATAGTAGGGCGCTCTGCAACAAGAACGCCGGTGCTTACGAGCACGCTTACCAATTATATTATTTTCCCTCAGTGGACAGTTCCTTATAGTATTATCTTTAATGAAATGCTGCCAAAGATCCAGAAGAATGTTGCTTACCTTGATAAGGAAAACCTGATGGTAGTAGATAAGAACGACAGCATCATTGACCCCAATGAAATAAACTGGTTTAAGCTCAATAAGAAAAACTTTCCATACCTGCTTAAACAGCGGCAGGGAGACGACAATTCGCTGGGGGTGATAAAGTTCAACTTTAGCAACAAATACAGTGTATATTTGCATGATACCAATGCCCGGGGATTGTTTTCACGTGCTGACAGGGCATTAAGTCATGGTTGTGTACGTGTTCAGAAATGGGATACATTATCCCGTTTTCTTGTGCAGAATGATACTATAAAATACAGGCGCGATACCCTGACTGCCTGGATGGCCCGAAAGGAAAAGCATACTGTTTATTTTTCCCGGAAAACCCCTTTGTTTATCCGTTATTTTACCTGTGAAGCGAAAGACGATACTATTATCTTTTACGAGGACATTTACGCTGAAGATAAAATTGCACGGGAAAAATTCTTCGCAAACAGACTATAGTAAAATTACCTGTCCGTATCGGGGTGAGGTATGAAGTAAGACTATATCCTCACAATATATTCGTAAACAATCAGTTAATGCAATGATGAATTTTATTGCGTCTATATGTTTGTCTGTGTTAATGTGTTTTGGTACGGCAGGTCTGAAAGCACAGACAAAAAAATCAGAAACCGGAACTGCCAGTTATTACGCTGCTAAATTTAATGGCAGGGCAATGGCAAACGGGAAAAAGTATGATGAGAACAAATTAACTGCGGCACATAATAAGCTTCCCCTCGGAACTTTTGTTAAAGTAAGCAACCTTAGAAACAAAAAAAGCGTCATTGTTGAAGTTACCGACAGAATGCACCATAAAAACAAGAGGCTTATAGACCTTTCGAAAGCGGCTGCCCGCCAGTTAGGGTTTCTAAAGCAGGGATTGACCAAAGTGAAAGTGGAAGTAATAGAAAAGCCTCAGGAACGTCCCTGATAAAACGAACAAATCTTTTTCAATTAACAAGCATTCACTATAATTTTGCAAAACTTTAAACAAATCAATCATTTATGAGAAAACCATTTTTATTGCTCCTGGCAATAAGCGTATTCCAATTCGCATTTGCACAGGACAGCGGATCCAAATACCAGTATAAAAAGAAACCCGCCTTTGGATTTGCATTTACCTTCCATGATTTCCAAACTGCTGCTGATCTAAAGAATACTTCGCTCAACCAGGTATTCAAAGACAAGCAATGGTACAAAACCGGCCGCATGAGCCCGGGGTTGGCCTTATCGTATTTTCAGGGTTTAACGAATCACTTCGATTTTATGGGGCGCCTTGGCGGTACATTTGTCGGATACCCTGTACCGGATCGGCCCCAGTCAGGAAATGACAAGTTGCTCGCAGAGCTTGATGCAAATATCAATGCAAAGCTGCTGAGCGATAAATATTGGGTATCTCCCTATCTGACAGCAGGTATCGGAGCTTCTCATTGGGGTGGTTACTTTGGAGCCTATGTTCCCCTGGGTATAGGTGTTCAGGTAAATCTTTTGGACCAGGCCTATATCAATTTCAATGCGCAATACCGGAAGGCTGTTACCAGCAATACGGCTGCTGATCATTTGTTTTACAGCCTGGGCGTAGCAGGTTCTTTATTCGAAAAGAAGGAACCCAAAGTTATTCCTCCCCCTCCTCCGCCACCGGATACAGACAACGATGGCATAGTGGATTCTCTTGATGCATGTCCTACGGTAGCCGGACTGGCCCAATTCAATGGCTGTCCCGACAGCGATGGTGACGGTGTTCCGGATAAGGATGACAAATGTCCGGATGTGAAAGGACTGGAAAAATACAACGGATGTCCTATACCTGATACGGATGGCGATGGTATAAACGACGAAGAAGATAAATGCCCCAATCAACCGGGTGTTGCTAAATACAATGGTTGCCCCATACCTGATACGGATGGTGATGGTGTGAATGATGAAGAAGACAAATGTCCTGCTCTGGCCGGACCTGCCAGCAACCAGGGTTGTCCTGAAATCAGGGAGGAAGTGAAAAAACGTATTGATGTTGCCGCTAAAAATGTGTTCTTTGCAACGGGCAGTGCGAAGTTGTTGGCGAAGTCCAACCAGTCTTTGAACGAAGTAGTGAAAATACTGGAAGAAGATGCCAACCTGAAGCTTGATATTGAAGGTCATACCGACAATACAGGTAATGCTGAGAAAAATCAGGTATTGAGTGAGCAAAGAGCAAAATCAGTACTTGATTACCTGATAGCAAAAGGTGTGGACCCCAGCAGGTTAGTTTCTGCGGGATACGGCCAGGATCAACCCGTGGCAGATAACAAAACTGCTGCAGGAAGAGCTAAGAACCGTCGCGTAGACCTGAAATTACATTACCATTAAAATGATCCCTTAACCAATAAAACAAAAAGCTGTCTCTCTGGAGTCAGCTTTTTTGTTTATGTAAGGAACTGCTTCTGTAAAAAAGTCCGTGTAGTGGTTCAGGAGCTTGCAAAATTCTTGCATAGAAAAATGAAGTCCAGTTACCCCGGTTTGATAATCCCCGTTGTATAGAAGCTATTGCAGCAGCCGGATCGGATTGCAGCTTTTTGTAGAAGAGTCTTTATATGGCCAAACATTTTTAAGATCATCAATATGACTTAGACCCTACTGGAACAATATTATTATCGTGAGAAAAGATTGTACTTAAAAATACAATAGATAGCCCTGAAACCATCTATCCATTTTATTTTTTTGCCTTCGGCATAGGTGCGTCCGTAATAGGATATCCCGACTTCATAGATGCGAATACCTGCTACACGGGATATTTTAGCAGTTACCTCAGGCTCGAACCCAAACCGTTTTTCTGTAAGCTGTATGTTTTGGATGACATCTGTCTTAAAAACTTTGTAGCCTGTTTCCATGTCTGTAAGGTTCAGGTTAGTAAACATGTTTGACAAAAATGTCAGTATCACCCTATTGCCGATAGTATGCCAGAAGAACATGACGCGGTGCGGGTTTCCTCCCATGAATCTGGATCCGTATACCACATCGGCAAAGCCATCGATAATGGGTTTCAGCAGCAGGTTGTATTCGTTGGGATCGTATTCCAGGTCTGCATCCTGTATAATAAGATATTCCCCGGTGGCTTTAGAAATAGCAGTGTGTATTGCAGCACCCTTACCCTGGTTCACCTCATGTTTATAGTAATGGATATCCATTTCGGGGTGGGTTTTAATATATGCCTGTAAGACAGATTCTGATCTGTCGCTTGAGCAATCGTTTATTACAATGAGTTCTTTCTCGATCCCGTTGATCAGTTCCGCTTTCCTTATTTTATCTAAAATCCGGTCAATTGTTCCGGCTTCGTTATAAACCGGTATCAGGATCGATAATTTTCGAAAGTTAATCATGTAACTGTTTTAAAAAGTGGATTTCTGGTAATGCCCGGGTACCGGAAGAAAATTGAATTTGTATAATACACAGACAGTTGTCACCAGGAATATGAAGCAATCAAGGATTATTAGCGATATGCCGCTAATATAGTATAATCTAATAATATCCGGGAGATAATTGTATCATTTTCAAGCCGATTATTTCAAAGCCCTGCGGATGGTGATCTGCAGAACTGTTGCCGGACCGTTGGAAGCGGATATTTTTAATTATTGATTTGCTGTTTTGGTTGTAACAATATTTGATACTTCCCGGAGCAGCAGCGGAAAAGCTGGACCGGCCATGGCGCCATGGTCAAAACCCTGGAGCTCAAGCAGCCTTGTCGTGGTGTTACCGGTCAGCTTCATCATCCTGTTGAGATAGGCGTTTTCTTCATATCTGCCGAACAATTCCATCTCCTTATCTCCCGTGATCAGCAGCATAGGAGGCGCGTCTTTCCGTATATGGTACAACGGCGCATATTCATCAATCGTGGGTTGCAACTCCGGTATCCCTTTTTCTTTCCTCACAGTAAAATGAGTGATAGTCTGTCCGCTGAAAGGGATAAGACCGGCAATATTATCTGCATCTATATTATAAGCGGCAAGATATTTTTTGTCAAGCGTGATCATCATTCCCAGATACCCTCCTGCAGAGTGCCCGGATACAAATATCAGCTTATTGGAGCCGCCGTATTGAGAGATGTTTTTAAAGACCCAGGCTACCGCCGCCGCCGCATCATTGATGTAGGATGGAGCAGATACCCTTGGGGAAAGCCGGTAACCCACACCTGCTATTGCATACCCTTTATCCATCAGCTCCTTGGGTATTTCTTTCCTGCCTCCGGTAATTCCACCGCCATGAAACCAGATAATTGTGGCAAACCCTTTTTTATCTTTTGGGTAATACAGATCAAGCTTACATTGAGATGTGGTATAGTGTTCTTTCCTGGATGACGAATCAGTATAGTATCCTATATCGGGAATGGTTACATACTGCTGGCTGAATGAAGTAAGTGCGCCGCATAACAGAAAAGTGAGAAGTAATTGTTTCATGGAGATATTGATGATGTTAGAAAATGACAGGTATAAATATAGGGTATTAACGCTACATCATCAGTATAGAAGGCTGTATTTACGTTCGGTGAGCGTAGTTCAAGTCTTTGTTCTATACAGGTTTTCCGGTCGGTGAGACACCGATCGGTAGCAGACTCTGCAGGTGGGGTCGTCACCATCCGGCTGCGCAGAAATACGCGCAGTATGGAAATACAAAGAAAAAGTTTGGATTATCTGAAAGCAGGTTCCCGGAGTCGGATTGGGAATCAGTTAAGCTGTGTATAAAATACATTGACACCGAAAACCGAGACGCATGTTTCACAAACAGACCCGCAGAAGGCAATTTCAGGAACGTGTCCATATTGACGGCAGATATGCATACAGGTCTGACATTCCACCAGGCACGCTACCCGTTCTTCGTAATCAAGATCGCCGTTTTCCATCAACTCCCTTGCTGCATCAAAACATCTGCCGGCACAGGCTTTAAAACGATGAAATACTTCTTTGGATTCCCTGCGGAGACACTCCTGCAGGTTAACGGTTGCCTCACAAATCATCCACGTCTTAAGGAGTATTTCTACTGCAGATCTTGTACTTGTGTGAACCATCGGAACTTGGTTTTTAATTGAACGTATCCGGCTCCCTTTATATTATACCAATCCGGCAATTTTCCCCTATTATTCTTCTTCGCCTGCGGTCGGAATGCAGTCGTACCCTGATATTAAACTATTTACGCCATCCTGTTGTTATATATAACAACAGGATGGCGTAAATGTTACTTGAATATATGTCTAAAGTAAAAACGCTTCCTGATACAATAACGGTTGCATAGGGTTCGGATGCAGCATAGCTGTCATCGAAGATCTATCACTTCCACCCCCGGGTATTTTTTGGCATCGAAAGTGAAAACATTGTTTTCAAGCTTTGTATTGGGGGTAAAGCTGGTAACGGTATATATATACCTTCCACCGTTTTTTTCGAAAAGCTTGGTAGATACGATGTTCTTGGTAACCTTGTCTACATAGGCCAGTATCTTAAAAAAAGTCCTGGATTTGTCTGTAGGTGTAAGTTCCACTTCCTGAACGGTTTTACCAGCCTGCTTTTTTTCGTCGTTCAGCTTGTACAAAAAATCCTTATCATAAAAGTTTGTAAACACTTTTTGCGGAGTGAAGCTGTTTTCAGAAGCATCGAATTTGCTGACCTGCACCTCGTTGCTTCCTTTATCATAGGTCCAGACATTTTTACCATCACAGTATATCTCCTGGTCGGTCAGCTCAACTTTGTATTGATTCCCTTTAAGGAAGGCTGTACCCGTTTTTGTGCCCTGCACCTTTCCGTTAGCGTCCTCTACCTGGAAGGTGAATCCTGCTTTTACCGTACTATAAGTCTTAAATTTGGCCGTAACAGCTTCTAACAGCTTTTTTGCCTCGGGGTCACTAGCACCCTGGCTGTTGCCTTGAGCATAAGCTATTGATAAAGAGAAACATAGTACAAGTATTGATATTATTCTTTTCATTCAGTTTATTTTTCCTGGGATGCAAAAATAGGCATCCTTCTTTATAAGACAGAAAATGTCGTCTTTGGGTTTAACCTGGTTTCATAAATATTTTATAAAGCCTGCAGGAAATCTTCCAGTTCCATTTCTGTTTTGAACAATACATCGCGGGCTTTGCTGCCCTGGTTGGGTCCTACAATGCCGGCGCTTTCCAGCTGGTCCATAAGCCGGCCGGCACGGTTATAACCCAATTTCATCTTGCGCTGTAAAAGGGAAGTAGATCCGATCTGGCTCTGAACGATCAACCTTGCTGCGTCCTCAAAAAGCGGATCGCGGTTGCCCGAATCGAAATCCCTGCTTTCCAGCTCTTTTTCGTCCACATATTCCGGCAGGTAAAAGGGCTGCGGATATCCCCGCTGATCACCGATAAAGTCGGCCAGCGCCTCCACTTCGGGTGTGTCTACAAAGGCACATTGCACCCGTGTCACTTCCCCGTTATAAGATACGAGCATGTCTCCTCTTCCAATCAGCTGCTCAGCGCCCCCTGTATCCAGGATGGTACGTGAATCTATTTTTGAGGATACCTTAAAGGCTATACGGGCGGGGAAATTGGCTTTGATGGTACCGGTAATAATATTTACAGATGGGCGTTGTGTGGCGATGATGAGGTGAATACCCACCGCACGGGCAAGCTGGGCCAGTCTTCCGATCGGCATTTCTATTTCTTTCCCTGCCGTCATGATAAGATCTGCAAACTCATCTATAACCAATACGATGAAGGGTAAAAATTGATGTCCTTTTTCAGGATTCAGCTTCCGGGCGGCAAACTTTTCGTTGTATTCGCGAATGTTCCGGCAGCCTGCTTCCTTCAGGAGATCATAACGGTTATCCATTTCAATGCAGAGGGCGTTCAGGGTATGGACGACCTTTTTTGTATCCGTGATAATAGCTTCTTCTTCACCCGGCAGTTTTGCCAGGAAATGTTTTTCTATCACCTTGTAAATGCTCAGCTCCACTTTCTTGGGATCTACCATTACCAGCTTCAGCTGGGACGGATGCTTTTTGTACAGCAGGGAAACCAGTATTGCGTTAATGCCTACCGATTTACCCTGTCCGGTAGCGCCCGCCATCAGAAGGTGCGGCATGGTAGCCAGGTCCACGATGAAATGATCATTATCTATTTTCTTTCCGAGGGCAATGGGTAGTGAGAACTTATTCTGCTGGAATTTGTCAACGGACAGCATTCCTTTCATGCTCACGATAGCTTTCTTTACATTGGGTACTTCAATACCAATGGTGCCTTTGCCGGGAATCGGCGCAATGATGCGGATGCCCAATGCGGCCAGGCTCAATGCTATATCGTCCTCGAGGTTTTTGATACGGGAAATACGTACGCCTGCTGCGGGTACGATCTCGTATAGCGTAACTGTTGGGCCTACCGTGGCAAATATTTCCTTTATCTCGATGTCGTAGTTTTTGAGGGTGGTAACAATCTGTACCTTGTTGGCCTTCAATTCGTCAGAGTCGAGTACGATCTTTTCGCTGCCGTGCGTCTCCAGCAGGTCCAGTGACGGATACTCGTAGTCCCTGAGGTCCAGTACCGGGTCGTACGGCGGCAGGTTCTCTACTT
>CAKSVK010000012.1 GCA_934502905.1 uncultured Chitinophagaceae bacterium | reverse complement strand
CAATTATTGCAGACCCGAGAAACGCTAAGGCAAAGGATCTGTTGAACCTTAAGATAAAAAGAAGGGAAAGTTTCAGACCTTTTGCACCGTCGATCCTGAAAGAATATGTTGGTGAATACTTTACAAAAGTTGATGAAGTGCCTTTTATGGAAAAAGTATTTCCTATCAGGCCCGAAAAATACAATCTCATACCTGCAGTTACCCATGTTGACGGAACAGGCCGGTTACAAACTGTAGATAAAGAAATTTCACCAAGATATTACGGTCTTATAGACACTTTTAGAAGAAAGACCGGGATACCGATTTTGCTGAATACATCGTTTAACGAAAATGAACCGATTGTAAATACACCTGCAGAAGCACTCGATTGTTTTTTAAGGACAAGAATGGATATGCTGGTGTTGGAAAACTGTGTGATAGTAAGGAATGAATAATCAATGAAAATTTCCATAATTACAGCTACATACAACAGTGCGGAAACGATCAGGGATACCCTCACCTGCATTCAGCAACAGGATCATACTGATATAGAGCATATCATTATTGACGGGGGATCCGTGGATGGTACGCTTTCTATTGTTAAAGAATTTCCGCATGTAGCAAGGGTCGTTTCTGAAAAGGACAGGGGTATTTACGATGCCATGAATAAAGGCATTGGTTATGCAACGGGAGAGGTGATCGGTATCCTGAATTCCGATGATATATATGCCTCGCGGGATGTCCTTTCGGGGGTCGCATTGGTGTTTGACAAACCAGAGGTACAGGCAAGTTACGCTGATCTGCAGTTTGTTTTAAGAGACGATCTGGATAAAGTTGTCCGAACCTGGACAGCCGGAGGGTATCGAAAATCCAGCTTCTATTATGGTTGGATGCCTCCACATCCTACTTTTTTTGTCCGGAAAGAGGTATACGATAAAGTAGGCTTGTTCAATATGGACCTGGGGTCTGCAGCAGATTATGAACTGATGCTGCGGATTTTGCTGAAGCATAATGTACCTGCCGTATACATACGCAAAACCATTGTAAAGATGAGAGTGGGGGGCGTGAGCACAAGCACGCTGACCAACAGGATCAAAGCCAATAAAAAGGACCGGCTTGCCTGGAAAGTGAATGGTCTCGACCCATACTTCTTTACGCTTTACTTAAAGCCCGTCAGAAAACTAGGACAGTTTTTGAAAAGGAAATAAGTTTGCCGGATTAAAACGGGTGTATTTACCTTCGCTGAGAACTAATCTTATGGTGGCAAAATCGGGAATAAACAAATGCCGCAATAAAAGTTCAAATTTTCGTTTATACAAATTTTCTGATTGGTGAGGGACCGGCAGCGGACTCTACAGGTAGGCGTCACCACTCGCCGGCGAAGGTTTGAATTACACCAATTAAAATTAATTCAATATAATGTCAAAGACTGCGCTTATTACGGGTATTACCGGCCAGGACGGAGCTTATCTTGCAGAGCTATTGTTGTCTAAAGGATATGAGGTACACGGCATCAAGCGCCGGAGCTCCTTATTCAACACAGAACGGATTGATCACCTGTACGAAGATCCGCATGAGCCTGATGTCAGGATGAAGCTGCACTACGGCGATCTGACGGATTCGTCTAACCTTATCCGTATTGTACAGGAAACCCAGCCGGACGAAATTTATAACCTGGCTGCTATGAGTCATGTGCATGTGAGCTTTGAAATGCCGGAGTATACGGCTAATGCCGATGGAATAGGAGCACTGCGACTTCTGGAAGCGATCCGCTTTTTGGGATTGACCCAAAAGACCAAACTCTATCAGGCATCTACCTCTGAGTTGTACGGGCTTGTACAGGCTGTACCGCAATCAGAGACAACACCTTTTTATCCCAGGTCTCCATATGCGGTGGCTAAATTATATGCATACTGGATCACCGTGAATTACCGGGAGGCATATAATATGTTTGCGGTAAACGGTATTCTGTTTAACCATGAGTCGCCACTACGGGGTGAAACTTTTGTAACACGGAAAATAACCAGGGCGGTTGCTAAAATAGCGTTGGGTTTGCAAAAGAAATTATACCTCGGTAACCTGAATGCCCGGCGTGACTGGGGACATGCAAAGGACTATGTGGATGCCATGTGGCGCATACTGCAGCAGGAACAACCGGAGGATTATGTAATAGCTACAGGTATCACGACGCCTGTAAGAGAATTTGCCCGGATGGCCTTTGCCGAAGCAGGGATAGAAATAGCATTTTCCGGTGAGGAAGAAAAGGAAAGAGCGGTAGTGGTATCCTGCAGCAATCCTGAGTTCCAGGTAGCGGAAGGAACGGAAGTGCTCGCTGTTGATCCGTATTATTACAGGCCCACAGAAGTAGACTTACTGATAGGAGATCCTACCAAGGCAAAGCAGAAATTAGGTTGGGAACCTAAATATGACCTGGAGGCGCTGGTGAAAGAAATGGTGGCGGCAGATATTCTGTTATTCAAAAAAGAAAAGCTTTTAAAAGAAAAAGGATTTAATATAAAAAACCAGTTCGAGTAAGGATGAATAAAGCAGATAAGATATATGTGGCAGGCCACAAAGGCATGGTAGGGTCAGCAATTGTAAGAAAACTGGAAGCGGAAGGGTTTTCTAATATTGTATACCGGGCATCTTCAGAACTGGATCTTAGAAAACAGCAGGAAGTTGACCTTTTCTTTGAAGCTGAAAAGCCAAAGTTTGTTTTCCTGGCTGCGGCCAAAGTAGGAGGAATCCTGGCCAACAACCAATATCGCGGTGAGTTTCTGTACGATAACCTGATGATCCAGAACAATGTGATCCACGCGGCATATGAGAATAAAGTAGAAAAACTTTTGTTCCTGGGTTCATCCTGCATATATCCCAAGCTGGCTCCGCAACCCTTAAAAGAAGATTATCTGTTGACAGGACTGCTTGAGCCAACCAATGAGCCCTATGCGATCGCGAAAATTGCCGGTATAAAAATGTGTGATGCCTACAGGAGTCAGTATGGTTGTAATTTTATTTCAGCTATGCCTACTAACCTGTATGGCCCTAACGACAACTATGATTTGAGTAACTCCCATGTTTTACCTGCCTTGATCAGGAAATTTCATGAAGCTAAAACCCGGGGATTGGATGAGGTGATCATCTGGGGAACAGGAACACCGCTCAGGGAATTCATGCATGTGAATGATCTGGCTGATGCCTGTTTCTTTCTCATGCAGGGCTACAATGAGCCGGGATTCGTCAACATTGGAGTGGGTGAAGACATTTCGATCAAAGACCTTGCTTTGATGATAAAGGATATTGTTGGGTTTGAAGGTGTTATAAGGCATGATACTTCAAAGCCGGATGGAACACCCCGTAAGCTGATGGATGTAAGCCGCCTGCATGCGCTGGGGTGGCGGAACAGGATTGGTCTCAGAGAAGGCATACAAAGTGTCTATGGAGAGTTTAAGGAGAAATATTCCGGTTGAAAAAGCGTTATCCAATAACTTATTGTTTGAAATCATTCCCATGTTTTCCTTCTTTAAAAAGAAAAAGCCCCTTCCCCAAGCGCATGACCTGAGCGTGTTGAAATGCGATATGCATTCGCACCTAGTACCGGGGATAGACGACGGGTCACCTGATGTGGAGACTTCTGTGGTGTTGATCGAAGGACTGATGAAGCTGGGGTATAAGAAGATAATCACTACACCGCATCTGATGGCGGATCTGTATCCCAATAACCGGACCACAATCATGAATGGCTATGATAAGCTGGTGAGGGAGTTGGAGAAAAGAAATATCAGGATTCCTGTGCGGGCAGCTGCAGAGTATTTTTTAGACGATCATTTTGACAGCCTGTTGGATAAAAATGAACCGCTTCTAACAATAAAGGATAATCTGGTGCTGGTAGAATTTTCTTTTGCCAGTATCCCGATTGATTATAAGCAAAAGATTTTCAACCTGCAAATGAAGGGCTACAAACCCGTTCTTGCACACCCTGAGCGATATGCTTATCTGCACAATAAGCCGGAAGTATACGAAGAGTTGAGAGACGCAGGTTGCTTACTGCAGGTCAATCTTCTGTCCCTGATCGGTTACTATGGAAAAAGTATTGCCTTGGCAGCAGAGAAGCTGTACAAAATGCGTTGCATTGACCTGTTGGGTACAGACATGCACCATGCGCGTCACCTGGAGAACCTGAATGTTACATTACTTCATCAAAAAGTAAAGGACATCTCGGATAATCTTACTTTATTAAATGATAGCTTATAAAAAAGCGTTACCGTTTATCGGTAACGCTTTTTTATAAATCATATTCCTGCCTTAATCCTGTCCCCCCTTTCTGTTTGCCATACGTTGTGCCGGCCATTGACCGGGACTTCCGTCCTGGGTAGATGGCAATACCATTTTTTCCCTCGATGTTTTTGCAGGATCTTCACTGGCCATGTAAGCTAAAACAGCAGTTAAGATCGCATTGTTCCTCACGTCATCAAAGACAACCTTGTCATAGGTGTCTTTGTTGGTATGCCAGGTATAAGTGCCGTAAGACCAACTCAGTGAGCTCAGCGAGAAAGCCGGGGCTCCTACTGCTACGAAGGAGGCAAAGTCTGATCCGCCGCTGCCGGGCACACCGGGAAAGCTGGTTTCAATATGTTTTTTGATATCCTGTGGAACTGCTGATAACCATCTTGTAATGTATTCATAAGCGTGCAGGAAACCCTGCCCCTGGATATTGACCACCCTGCCTGTACCATTGTCCTGGTTAAACATCGCCTGCAGGTTAGCGACAATTTCCGGATGATCTTCCACAAAAGCACGGGACCCGTTTAGTCCCTGTTCTTCACTTCCCCATAACCCTACCAGGATAGTTCTTTTCGGATTGGGATATAATTTTTTAAGCAACCTCCCTGCTTCCATCATCACCAATGTGCCGGTTCCGTTATCCGTAGCGCCGCTGCCGCCATCCCAGGAATCAAAATGTGCAGAGAGAATTACATATTCTTCCGGCTTTTCAGTTCCCTTTATTTCTGCCATCACGTTAAAAGTGGGAACAACGCCCAGCTCTTTTGAATCTGCCTTTACGCTCACCCTGGGTTTGTGACCCGAAGCGGTAAGGCGGTATAGTAATCCGTAATCCTCTAAAGCAAGATCAAGGGTCGGGATCTTTTTTGCGTATGCACCAAAGATCTTATTGGCGCCAAACGCTTTTGACCAATAGGAGCTGAATATGCCTGCAGCGCCTGCCTTTTCCAGCGCTTCTGCCAGTGTTTTCGGGGATACACCGATTTTGCTAAGCCTTTCAGCCCATTCATCCGTTGCTTTGTCTCTTTCGGTTCTTATTTTTTCAATGGATTCCTTCGTTCCGAATTCATCCCAGTTATAATCCGGTCTGCCGGTAGGTTGCAATACGGACACCAGCACAAATTTACCTTTTACGGATGGAAGCCATTTTGCGAAGGCTGTTGCATCAGGAAGATCTGCCAGTATAATGGTTTCAGCGGTAACGGTTTTGCCGCCTGTGTTCCCACTCCAGGCCAATTGTGTAGCCTCCAGTGTCCTTGTGCGTGGATGTACCAGGTCTACATGTGTGACACCTCTTTCCCAGCCTCTCCAGGTACCCCAGTTCTCTGTGTGGGCCGGGATACCCCATGTGCCAAACTTGGCTATAGCCCAGTCTGCTGCCGTTTTCATTTGCGGTGTACCTACCAGCCGCGGACCGATCACATCCAGCAGTTCGTGCGCCAGCGACTCCAGTTGTGAATTGTTGTTCGCTTCAGCAACGATTTTTTGTATCAGTACAGTGTCTGGTCTTTGGGCCTTGACTGCCGTTGAAGACCATATCAATACCACCAGGCTAAAAAGGGTTAATTTGTTGAACCGTGTTAAATTTACGCTCATGATGATTGTATTTGGACAGGGCGGAAGTTAGCGAATATTTGACAACCGGGTAAATGATTTGTAAGATGGGAAGTGATAAAATAAAGGAGGCTGTAATGGAGTGGAACCACAAGATCGTAATAGTAAAACAGGAAAAGGGGGGAGAGGTATGTCACTGTAAGATTAAATTTTGTCTCTACAGAAGTTTTACTGCAATAATTTACAGGAGAGTGTTTAATTTTCATATTTTTGCCCAGCCTCTTTTAACAGTAATACCTATAATATGTCTGTTTTAGTAAACAAAGACTCAAAAGTAATTGTTCAGGGATTTACAGGATCGGAAGGAACTTTTCACGCCACGCAGATGATTGAATATGGCACAAACGTAGTAGGAGGCGTTACCCCTAACAAGGGAGGTCAAAAACACCTGGATCGTCCGGTATTCAACACCGTAGCAGATGCCGTAAATGCAACAGGAGCTAACGTAAGCATTATTTTTGTACCGCCGGCCTTTGCTGCAGATGCTATTATGGAAGCAGCAGAAGCGGGTGTGGGCCTCATCATTTGCATCACGGAGGGAATACCCGTACAGGATATGATAAAAGCAAAACATTATCTTGCCGGTACCCGGTCACGGCTGATAGGGCCGAACTGCCCGGGAGTGATCACGGCGGATGAATGTAAAGTGGGGATTATGCCCGGGTTTATATTTAAAAAGGGTAAAATCGGTATTGTTTCAAAGTCAGGTACGCTTACTTATGAAGCTGCTGACCAGGTAGCGAAAGCAGGATTAGGAATATCTACAGCTATTGGTATTGGCGGCGACCCTATAATCGGTACCACTACACGGGAAGCGGTGGAGCTTTTTATGAAGGATGACCAAACAGAAGGTATTGTAATGATAGGGGAGATAGGAGGCGGAATGGAAGCGGAAGCGGCCAGGTGGATAAAGGAGCATGGAACAAAACCCGTTGTTGGCTTTATTGCGGGGCAAACCGCTCCTCCCGGCAGAAGGATGGGGCATGCCGGAGCCATTGTGGGAGGGGCAGATGATACCGCTGCTGCCAAAATGAAGATCATGCGGGAGTGTGGGATCAATGTAGTGGATAGTCCTGCCGATATCGGCAAGGTGATGGCGGAGGTGATTGCTAAAAAAGCTTTCAAACAACCAGAGAAAATATAAGGAACTGAATTTTATACACAACATTTTCATCCGGCGCAGGCATCTTGTCTGCGCCTTTTGCTTTTAAGGGGACTGCTGCGGCAAGCTTCTCCAGGTCATACGATTTTTCTCCCGCTGATCTACGCTAGATATCCTCCGCTGATATCGCTGATTTTGGAAAGCAATACCTGAGGGTAACAATTCTTTCTGCGAAGGTCTGCGTATAGTATCAGCGCTTATCTGCGGGAAATCTTCTTCATGACCATACAAGCATGGCTGACCGGGGAGTCCAACTTTATAAAAACGCCGCCCCAAATTTTGAGACGGCGTTTACTTATGGCAAGTAACAGATTATTTTATTGAAAATTCGAAAAGGCTGTCATCCTCTATAAACCCTTCCAGCTCATCACCCACTACACATTCACTAACGCCTGCCGGGGTGCCCGTAAAGATCACATCCCCGATATTGAGCGAAAAATAATTTGAGATATAGGAGACGAGGTAATCAAATCCGAAGATCATATCCCCCGAATTACCTTGCTGAACAAGCTCTTTATTTTTATATAAGCAAAAATTAATATCCTGCTTCTTAATGTCCGGGCTAATATCGATCCATTTCCCGATAACTGCGGAACTATCCCAGGCTTTTGCTTTTTCCCAGGGTAAGCCTTTGGCTTTCAGCTCATCCTGGATGTCCCTTGCGGTGAAATCGATGCCCACACTGATACCATTATAATATTTGTTTGCATGCTTCTCCTGGATATATTTACCGTTTTTACTGATCCTCAGCACCAATTCTGCTTCTGCATGTAATTCATTGGTAAATTCCGGGTAATAGAACGGAGTATGTGATTGCAATAATGCACTTTTGGGTTTCATGAAAATGACAGGCTCAACCGGAATTTCGTTCCCCAATTCCTTCGCATGATCCACATAGTTACGGCCAATACAAAATATCTTCATAATAAAATATTAGTTCGAAGTTTTTCACAGGGTCAACAAAATCACGAAAGAAAACAGTTTACATTTTGCAAGTGGGGCTGTCAATAGGAAGATGGATAATGTACAAGTAAGACGCTAATTTACTGTAAACAAACTGAATCTAAAATAGTTGTAAAAATTATTTACCGAATATCATACTTTTTTATGCAAATTCCAACCCGTTGACCCAGCTCATGGTTCGCTCAAGCCCTATAATAGCAACATTCTCAATCACTTCACAGGATTTCTCTACCTTTGACTTTACAACGGGAATTTCTTCGGGGTACCACCTGCCCAACACAAACTCTACCTGCATTCCTTTGGGAAAATTATTTCCTATGCCAAATCTTAATTTAGGGTATTTATCTGTTCCCAAAACGGTTTGTATATCCGTCAGCCCGTTGTGCCCTGCCGAACTACCACTGCCCCTTAAACGTAGTTTGCTTAATGGCAACGCCAGGTCGTCCACAATGGTAAGTGTATTCTCCATTTGTATTTTTTCCTTATCCATCCAGTACTTAAATGATTTCCCGCTGAGGTTCATATAAGTGGTAGGTTTAATACATATAAAAGTCCTTCCTTTCCACCGGACTTCAGCTACTTCCGCCAGGCGATCGGTTTGGAAAGTACTGCCATTTTTAGATACAAATGCTTCTACCACGTCAAAACCTATATTATGACGCGTGTGTTCGTATTCTCTGCCAGGGTTGCCTAACCCGATGATAAGATGCTTTGAAGACATAAATAAAAAACCCAACCACTAAGGGTTGGGTGTCATATTCAATTATTATTTTATTTCTTTGCAGGTGCTTTTGCAGCCGCTTGCTCTTCCTGCTTCAACTGACGGGTCATTACCACAGAAGCAATGGGAATACGCGGAGAGTTCAATATTTCATACTGACTTTCTTTTACGTCTTCCACCCTCAGATTTTCGTTGAGCTCCAGGTTGGTCAGGTCAACTTCGATATTTTCCTTCAAGTCCTTGGGCAGCGTTTTTACCTTCAGTGTTTTGATTTTGGTTACCAGGCGCCCCCCGGCTTTTACACCGGCAGCTGTACCTGTAAACTTCAGCGGAATATCAGCAACTACTTTTTTGCCTTCTACCAGTTCCAGGAAATCCAGGTGGAGCAGGTGATCGCTCACTTTGTCAAACTGAATATCTTTAAGGATACATTGAAAAGTTTCTCCGTTTATCTTAATAGATGCCAACTGAAATTCGGGAGTGTACACCAGTGGTTTAAAAGCCTGTACAGGAGCCTGAAAGCTTATTTCCCTGTTACCGCCATAAATTACACCAGGCACCAGTTGCTGAGAGCGGAGTTGGCGGGCGGCTTTCTTCCCGGTTCCGGTCCTCGGTTGTCCTTCGATTGTAATTGTTTTCATTTTTATGTTTGTTTAAAAGTTTACTTGTTTCTCTGCTGACTATGAATGAACAGGCTGGTAATGCTCTGGTTTTCATATGCATTTTTAATAGCGATGGCAAACAGCTCTGCAACACTCAGCACTTTTATCTTGGGAGAGTTATTTTTCAGGGGTAAAGTATCACATACCACCAGCTCTTCCAGTACGCTGTTGTCAATATTCGCGTAAGCATTCCCGCTTAATACCGGATGTGTGCACAATGCTCTGACGCTTTTTGCACCTTTTTCCTTTAATAAACCGGCTGCTTTCGCCAGCGTTCCGCCGGTATCACATATATCATCTATAAGAACTATGTTCCTGTCCGTTACATCACCGATCACCACCATACTTGCAATTTCGTTTGCACGTTTACGGTGCTTATCACAAATAACCATTTCTGCATTGAAAAAACTGGCTATTTCCCGTATTCTGTTGGCGCTTCCCACGTCAGGGGCGGCAAAGGTAAGGTTTTCCAGCTTAAGCTGCTCTATATAGGGAATGAAAATTGCAGAACTATCCAGGTGGTCTACAGGAATATCAAAGTATCCCTGGATCTGGGGGGCATGTAAGTCCATGGTAATCACCCTGTTAGCTCCTGCCGCTGTCAGCAGGTTTGCCAGCAGCTTGCTTCCGATTGCCACACGGGGTTTATCTTTTCTGTCCTGTCGTGCATAGCCGTAATAAGGTAACACAGCTATGATCTTGTAGGCAGATGCCCGGCGGGCGGCATCTATCATCAGCAAAAGCTCCATGATATTGTCTGCCGGGGAAAATGTGCTCTGGATTAAAAATACGTAGTCACCTCTGATGCTTTCCAGGAAAGTAGGCTGAATTTCGCCATCGCTGAATCGCTGTATACTTATTCTGCCTAAAGGTTCGCCAAACTGGTTAGCAATTTTCTCCGCCAGATAACGGGAGCCGGTGCCAGAAAATAATTTTGCCTTGGGCTGCATAATATTGGGTGGATGAAAGGCGAAGATAGAAAGAAGGCTTTAACTTAGGAACAGCTATCCTAAAAAATATGCTAACAAAAATATTCATACCTTCATCCAAAATACACAGAACATCTTAATCAGACCGCACATACCCGCTTTTCTGGAGTTCAATCTGGACTTCCTGGATCACAACAGTTCTCTCTGAGAATGGTGCCGCACTTTCCTTGTGGTATAACTTCCGGTCTCAAACCTGAGCCGTATCATTTGTTTATTAGTAATTCCGAAAGAATAAGATCATGCACACTATTTCAGATAAAACCTCCCGGTACCTGTCACTGGAGGAACAGCACGGCGCACATAACTATCATCCGCTGCCGGTGGTATTGCAGAAGGGAGAAGGCGTATTTTTATGGGATGTTGACAATAAACGTTACTATGATTTTTTGAGTGGTTACTCTGCCGTCAATCAGGGACATTGTCATCCCAGGCTGGTGTCGGCGCTTACCCGGCAGGCGCAGCAGCTCACACTCACATCCAGGGCTTTTTACAACAATGTCCTGGGAGAATATGAAGCCTTTATTACCGGCTACTTCGGGTACGATAAGGTATTGCCTGTTAATACAGGGGTAGAGGCGGTAGAGTCTGCATTGAAGCTTTGTCGTCGCTGGGGGTATACTGTAAAAGGGATACCTGAAAACAAAGCTAAAATTGTGGTATGTGCCCATAATTTTCATGGCAGGACCATTTCGGTGGTGTCTTTCAGCACAGACAAAACCGCTACACGCGGGTTCGGTCCGTTTACCCCGGGGTTTGAAGTTATTCCATATAATAATATAGAGGCACTTTCAGAAGTGATCTGTGATCCGCTGGTGGCCGGCTTTCTGGTGGAACCTATCCAGGGGGAGGCGGGTGTGGAAGTGCCCGATGAGGGTTACCTGGCAAAGGCCAGGCAGCTATGCACCCGGCATCAGGTATTGTTCATGGCCGATGAGATCCAGACGGGGTTATGTCGTACCGGTAAAAAACTTTGTGTGGATCATGAAAAAGTTCGCCCGGACATATTGATACTGGGAAAAGCTTTAAGCGGCGGCTTGCTGCCCGTTAGTGCTGTGCTGGCTGATGATGCGGTAATGCTGACCATTCATCCCGGTGAGCACGGATCTACCTACGGGGGCAATCCGCTGGCCTGCGCCGTGGCCATAGAAGCGCTGAAAGTGCTGGAAGAAGAACACCTGGCGGAAAATGCCGGGACGATGGGAGCATTATTGCGGGAAGGGTTACGTTCGCTATCATCCCCGTTTATTAAAACCATTCGTGGTAAGGGGCTGCTCAATGCAATTGTAATAGACCATCCCGATGAAAATGCGGCCTGGGAATTATGCCTGGAGCTGAAGGAAAATGGTTTATTGGCCAAGCCTACTCATGGAGATAAAATAAGATTGGCTCCGCCATTGACTATAACAAAAGAACAGGTTGAGGAAGCGGTGGGGATCGTAGAAAAAAGCCTCAGAAGACTGGAGGAAAGTGGTAAGAGGTAAGGGGCAGGTCGCGGGTCTCAGGATACAGGTTGCAGGTCTGAAGGCACACGCAATATCCTGCTGCAGACCTGCATCTTGTGCCTTGTGTCCTGCATACTCCTGTGTTCCCATATCCTGCAACCTGTATCCTGTGTCTCCTTCAAAACTTGTCTCCAAAAACTCAAAACTTCTTTCGTATCTTCGCCTATTACATCTTGCTATGGTGAAAAAAGCACATAGGAAGGAAAATAATAAAAGAATAGTTTAAACTAAAAATCAATGGAATTAAGTGTCTTGTCCATAATACTCGCTGTGGCGGGGATAATTATAGGTGTTGTGTTGGGTAAATTCATTTTTGCTGCCAACACCAAAAAACAGCTGGAAGAAGCTGATCTGCTGGCTAAAAAAACAATTGCCGATGCACAGATAGCCACCGAAACGCTCAAGAAAGAAAAACTGCTGGAAGCAAAGGAAAAAATAGTTCAGTTGCAGGCAGAGCATGACAAGGTTATCCTGGAAAAAAATAAAAAGATCAATGACTCTGAAAACCGTTCCCGTCAGAAAGAACAAAGCCTGAACCAGAAAATTGAAAATATTGAAAAGCAGGTAAAAGAGAATGATGCGATCAAGGAAAACCTGAACCGGCAGATAGAAGTTGTTAATCAGAAAAGAACGGAACTGGAAAAGCACCAGGAAGAGCATATCCGCAGGCTGGAGAAAATAGCGGCTTTATCAGCGGAAGAAGCAAAGGCCCAGTTGGTAGAAAGCTTAAAGCAGGAAGCACAAACCCAGGCACTGGGTATGCAGCAGGAAATTATTGAAGAGGCGAAGATCAAAGCAAATAAGGAAGCCCGCAAGCTGATCATACAAACCATTCAGCGTACGGCAGCAGAACAGACCATAGAAAATACGGTAACCGTATTTAACCTGGAAACAGATGAGATCAAAGGGCAGATCATTGGACGGGAAGGGCGTAACATCAGGGCTATAGAAGCGGCTACCGGCGTTGACCTGATCGTGGACGATACACCGGAAGCTATTGTGTTGTCTTCCTTTGACCCTCTGCGCAGGGAGATAGCCAGGTTATCGTTGCAAAGATTGGTGACAGATGGGCGTATTCACCCGGCACGTATAGAGGAGGTGGTAGAAAAAACCCGCAAACAACTGGAAGAGCAGGTGCTTGACATAGGAGAGCGGACAGTGATCGAACTGGGTATACACGGTTTACATAAGGAGCTGGTGCGTATGGTTGGAAGAATGCGGTTCAGGTCTTCCTATGGTCAAAACCTGTTGATGCACAGCCGGGAGACTGCCAATCTTTGCGCTACCATGGCCGCAGAACTGGGGCTCAATCCCAAGTTGGCTAAAAGAGCAGGGCTGCTGCATGATATTGGTAAAGTACCTGATGAAGAAAGCGAACTGAGCCACGCTTTGCTCGGTGCCAAGCTGGCGGAAAAATATGGTGAGAACCCTGCAGTGGTCAATGCCATCGGCGCTCACCACGATGAGATTGAAATGCAATATGTTATATCCCCCATTATCCAGGCCTGCGATGCTATCAGTGGCGCACGGCCCGGTGCAAGAAGGGAGATCATGCAGCAATACCTGCAACGTATCAAAGACCTGGAAAACCTGGCATTGGGTTATACAGGTGTAGAAAAAGCCTATGCCATCCAGGCCGGCCGCGAGCTGAGGGTAATTGCAGAAGCAGACAAAATGAGCGATGCAGACAGCGAAAAGCTGAGTTTTGAGATTGCCCAGAAGATACAGACTGAAATGACCTACCCCGGGCAGATCAAGGTAACCGTTATACGGGAAAAAAGAGCGGTAAATGTAGCAAGATAAAGGGCGATAATAGTTTTTTGTTAAACTAAATTTTGATTTACTAATTACAATTACTACCTTTGCGACCCTTAATTTAATAGTTATGAGCACAGCGGTTCAATATATTCATGAGCAGTTAGCTACAAATGCCGGTAAAAGCTTCCCCAATTTTAAAGCGGGCGATAATGTTACCGTTAATTATAAAGTAGTGGAAGGAAACAAAACCCGTATACAGGGGTTTAAAGGTGATGTAATTAAACGCCAGGGCACTGGTGCTACAGCTACTTTCACCGTTCGTAAAATATCTGACGGAGTAGGTGTAGAGAGAACATTCCCCGTTTTTTCTCCCAATATTGATTCTATTGTATTGCACAAAGTGGGTAAAGTGCGCCGCGCTAAACTATATTACCTGCGCAGCCGTAGTGGTAAGAGTGCAAGGATCAAGGAAAAAAGAGTCAGCATCTGATTTACCGGATCTTAGAATATTTATGGCAAACGGAAGTCTTTTAAGATTTCCGTTTGTTGTTAAAGGAAGGTTAAGTAACTTCATCTGCATTTTAGTTGGTGGATAAAACAATTAAAAGTGTAACTTTGTTTACCTAATAAAATTTTAATAGAGATGTTATCAAATTACAATTCCTTATTGATATCAATGCCGGGAGGGACTGAATGGGTGTTGATCATTCTTGCTGTTTTGATTCTTTTTGGGGGAAGGAAAATTCCTGAGTTTATGCGTGGTATAGGTAAGGGAATTCGTGAGTTTAACGATGCGAAGAGCAATGTGAAAAAAGAAATTGAAGAAGGAATGAACGAAAAGGACGCCAAACAACAGGCTTCCTGATTTTCGATATCTGCCTAATAAGAGATTACTGCCGCTGGTACATGCCATGGTATGCACACGCGGCAGTTTTATTTTGCTTATGCTGCACTATTTTTCATTCCATATTCTCCAGCTTACTTCCGCCTGCTCTATCAGCATATCGTAACCGTTTAATATCTCAGCGCCTTTTTCTTCGCCTTTTTGCAAGAAAATTGTTTTAGGAGGATTATATACCAGGTCAAACAGCAGATGCTGCGGACCTATAGCTTCGTAGGGTATCCGGGGATAATTGTTGTGGTGGGGGTAGGTGCCTACCGGAGAAGTATTTATAATTAAAGGATAACGTTGAATGATACCGGGCGTAAGTTCTTCGTAGGTAAATGTGTCCGGACTGGCAGTTCGGCTCACTTTCCGGCAGGAAATACCTTTTTTATGGAGAACGTATTCTACTGCTTTTGCAGCGCCGCCCGTACCCAGTATCAATGCCTGCGAATGATGCTGTTTCAGCTTCGAATTCAGCGATTTTTCAAATCCCGCTGTGTCTGTATTATATCCTGTCAGCTTTCCGTTTTTGATGTATATCGAGTTGCAGGCCTGTATATGCTTAACTTCCTCCGACAGGGTATCCAGGTAGGGTATGACTTTTTCTTTGTAAGGAATGGTCACACACAGTCCCGTCAGATCGGGATTCTCTTTCAGCAGTCCCGGCAGCAGGGTAATATCTTCTATAGGAAAGTTCTCGAATTTGCAATCGAGCTTTTCAGCATTGAATTTTTCAGTGAAATATTGTTTCGAAAAAGAATGTCCCAGCGGAAAACCAATAAGTCCATATAACTTCATGACCCAAAAATAATACTTGATCTCTGATTTTTGATTTTGGGATTGCCGA
The DNA here is from genome assembly GCA_934502905.1 of uncultured Chitinophagaceae bacterium. Classification (GTDB taxonomy): domain Bacteria; phylum Bacteroidota; class Bacteroidia; order Chitinophagales; family Chitinophagaceae; genus Agriterribacter. The sequence continues at coordinate 20,744 of CAKSVK010000012.1, read as the reverse complement.
TGTAACTGCATATAAAATCGTCTATCAGCAATCTCTGCATCAGCAATCCACCATCCCCCTATCTTATCAGCAGTATAGTTCCTTTTAAATTAAAATTTTGACCAATATCCCTGTGTGTGTAGGCTAATGTCCATACATAGGTTCCGGGAGCCTGTTGTATACCATTTATTGTTCCATCCCACTTTTGCGTCCTGTCCCTGGTTTCAAATACTTTTTGTCCGTAAACATTAAATACCCTGAATATCAGATTATCTGCCTTATATGCATTGATGGGATAAAGGTAATCGTTCAGCCCGTCACCATTTGGAGTAAAGGCTGTGGGAACAGAAACATAGCAGCTTGTAACAACGGTCACTTTTTTTGAAATTGTATCCCGGCAGCCTATATCATCTTCTACCATCAATTGTATCTCATAGCTCTCGTTGATCATGGGGGAGGGATATTTAACCCGCTCCGGGCGCTGCAATTGACTGACATGGTTATTGCCAAGGTTCCAGCTCCAGGATATAATGCGCCCTTTACTCTGATCCGTATAAGCCACGGAGTCTTCCGGGCAAATAAATTCCGAAGCGTCAAATGCGGCGATCAGCTCATTATCCAGCATTACGGTATTGAATGCCGTGTCGCTGCATACCCCGTTTGATACCACCAGGGTGGCATTTTTTTCGCCAAAAACAGAATAAATCTTCTGTGGATTTTGAAACTTATGGGTATTACCATCCTCAAAGGTCCATAACCAGGCATTGACATCATTTCCTCCCGGATGTGCATATAAAATAGTGTCTCTTTCGCATCCAAACCTTATATCGTAGGTAAAGGAAGCGTCTACAGTATCAACTGTATGGAAGGAGATATTTGCTCCGGCGGGCGTCTGCTCACCGCATTCATCGATGATTGTGTTGCCATCTGTGCCTGTCACCAATGTGATGGTGTAGCTGCCCCTGGTTGTGATCGGTGCTGAAAGCCGGACGAATATGCTTTCGCTGTTCCCGTTATTCTCACAGCTACCATATGCATCAATGACGTTCACGGTTGTTGAACCCGTTATGCGGAACTCGGATCCGTTACCGCTTAGTGAATTGCACCGGATCGGTTTGCTGAAGACCAGTTGTAATATATCCGGGGCGCATCCTACCGGCGCAAGGCTGTCCATAGGTGTGGGGTGAACCGGCTCAAGCGTGAAGTCGATCCTTTCCCCATCGGGAATCTCCCGGTCACAATAATCCATCAATGTATTTCCGTCGCTGCCTTTCTTTATAAACAATGAATAATCGCCCGGTGCAATAGGTTGCTCCAGGGTAATCGCAATGGAGTCCATATCAAATCCTGAACTGCAGGTAAGCGAGCTCGCCCCTCTGATATTGCCGGATGATAGCCTGAAATCACTGCCGTCACGGGCAAGTGTATTGCAGCGCATTTTTTTGTTCAGTTTCAGCAATATCGTGTTGCCATCGCAGAATGCCCTGGCCTTCTCCGTATGCGGTTCTTTAGGGTCGGTAATGCTGGCAGTGCCGCCTCCAAAGCTGAGCGTGTAGCCACTTTGGCTGGAATCGGTAAAATGACTGACGAGCAGGAGGTATTGCCGTCCCTCCGTAATAAAAGGCATCCTGCTCATGTTAGCGTAGTCGTACCCCGCACAATTGGTAGCGGAATTGGCATTTGCTGCGGTGCCGGTGGCGCCGGGCCGGGCAGACCAGTTACTGGTTATATATAATGCAAGATCGGTATAAACATCTTCGGGGTTGCGCCCGGTGATGTCAAAAAGCTGCCAGTCGTAATCATCACTCGATGTCATCGGGGTAATCGTAAACCCGAGGGTGCCTGAGGAAAAGCAGGTAAATTTGTACCAAAAGGGGTTCAGATCGCCATAAGAAGCGCCATCATTGCAGCCCGGTACTGTAATTTGCCTGCCCCCGCATTCCGGCACAATGGTTTGGGAGAAAGTGGAAGTTCCACAAACCGGGAAGGCTGTTGCAGGGGTTTGACCCAACGTTGTGCAAGTTTGAGCGTATATATATTCAGAAATAAAAATCAGTAAGATGGTCAGATATTTTGGATGCATTTGCGCTGGTTCTGGTTACGGACACTTGCTAACCCTGAGCAAAATAAGCAGGTATTCGTTGCATATAAAAGTTAATTCTGCTTTTATGTTTGCCGGCAGAAATACAAATAAGAGTGAGGGGGCACAAATGAGTGTTTAAGGTACAAATAATTGACTTTGAGGATGGTGAATTACAGTCGGGAATTTGAACTTTGTTAATTGTTCAATCAGAAAATGTTGTTTACCTTGCAAGATAAATTGACTGATTGTGCCTGTTCAGGCTTTCAATGTCATTCTTTTAAATCCCTGTTCCTTTTGGCGAATATTCGTATTGTATAATTTTGCAAGGTCGTTTAATTCAATACCATTTCCTTTGGAAAATCTATACAAATTGAATGTACGTATATGAGTAATTCTACAATTCGTTTTTTTGTTAGCATCCTGTCTGTTATTTTGATGACCGGATTTGCGGGAGATGTCAAAGGACAGGTCTTTGATCCTAATGACCCGATTGTTGTATATGATCCGGCCAACCCGCCTGCTCAACCTGCCTGGGGACAGGTAGGAAAATGGGTAAAGACCAACAGGGTAAGCTGGAATACTTCCGATTTTAAAAGTTATATCTACAAGGGGATGGCCTTCAGGCTGAAGTACCCCAGGAATTATGTGCCCGGTAATGGGACTAAATATGCTTTATTTATTTTCTTTCACGGAATGGGGGAACCCGGGCCTATTTACGATAATGAATACCAGTTATATCATGGAGCCCAGGCACATCGCAACATGGTAAACAATGGTACGTATGATGGTTTCCTGTTATATCCTCAGAATACGGAAGGGCCTTTTACGGCTACTCATCGTCAGATCTTGGCTGAATTAATAGAGAAGTTTTTGGTGCCGGAAGTGCAGGTAGACCCTTTCAGGGTTACAGTAAGTGGTTTGTCCGGGGGAGGGTCCTCTTCCTGGTCTTTTATGCGAAACTATCCGCAACTGACTGCATCAGCTGTTCCGATGTCCAGTGTATCAGGTGCAAATATTACCGAAAATTTATTTCTGCCGGTATGGCTTTTCCAGGGTGCTCTGGATATAGCCCCCCCTCCGGCTACGGCTCGTGCTTTAGCAAAACAATCTGCTGTTAATGGCGGTAACTTTACATATACAGAATATCCTAACCGGGGACACGATACCTGGAATTACGCCTGGAAGGAACCAGACTATTATCCTTTTATTAAGAGAGCACATAAAGCAAACCCCTGGGTGTTACATAGAAGAACTTCTTTTTGCCCGGGCGAAACAATTAACCTGACCCTGGGTGTGACGGCGGGTTTTGAGGCATATGAGTGGAGAAAGGATGGTACTGTTATTGCCGGTGCAACCGGTAACACCCTGAACGTAACTTCTATTGGAAAATATGACTGCCGGTTAAAACGGAAAGGAGAGTGGTCTCCCTGGTCGCCTATCCCGGTTGATATTGCTTACCAGGGCGGAAGTGATATTCCCGAGATCCAGATGAAAGAGTTTGCCAGCCGCGTTTTGCCTTCTCCGGATGGTAAAACATCGTTAGAGCTGGTGGTACCTGAGGGATACTCAGGTTACAAATGGGTGGACGCTTCCAACGCACAGGTAGCCTCTACTTATAATTATCTCGCTCAGCCCGGAACATACAGGGTAAGCATCAGGGGGTCCGCAACCTGCGAAACAGGTTTTTCTGCTCCGTTTACAGTTATTAATGCAAATGGTCCCAACAAGCCTGATTCTGTGGTTAACCTGATCCTTAATAAGGTATCCAAGTCTTCGTTACGGCTCGACTGGCTGAGTAACCCCACGGCGGCCCATCCTGCAACGGAGTTTGAAGTTTATATGGCCACCAAGGCCGGAGGTCCTTACCGGCTGGCAGGCATCACGGCTGAAACATCGTATATAGCAGATGCCCTGACACCAGGCGTTAAATATTACTTTGTAGTAAGAGCAATTAATAATACGGCTGCTGCGCCGCTTTCCAGGGAAGTGTCCGGATCAACCGATGTTGACAATGTTCCTCCTACTTCTCCGCAGAACCTGAAGGTTGTAGGGACGACCCAATCTTCCATTTCGGTTAGTTGGACAGAAGCCACGGACGATGTTGGTGTACTTGGATACGATGTATATGTGAATGGCGTAAAGACAACGTTTACGGATAAAACAACCTATACGATTTATAATCTTAGCGCTAACCAGCACTATACGGTTTCCGTAAAGGCAAAGGATCAGTCTGGCAATGAATCACCCGCCAGTAACCAGGTAACGGCCCAGGCTATTTCGCAGGGATTGATCTATAAATATTACACTTATACCGGCTCTATTAGCGCCTTACCTAATTTTGATGAAATGGATCCTGTATCTGTAGGAGTGATGCCGAATGTGAGCATTGACAACAGAACGCAGGAAACCAATTACGCTTATATGTGGGAAGGAGAGATCACCATCCCGGTTTCCGGTACTTATAAGTTCCGTACTTATTCAGACGATGGCAGCAAGCTTTATATCGGTACGCCATATAGCCACGAAGCAACGCCATTGGTAAACAACGACGGCTCGCATACTGCGCAATATAAAGAGGGTAGCATTTATCTGGAAGCAGGCGTATATCCTATTACCGTTACCTACTTCCAGGCAACTGCCGGGCAAACGATGGCAATTTCCTGGACTACCCCGCAATCAGGAGGAGCCTATGTTCCGATACCGAACAGTGCTTTTGCCGGTACGCCTACGACTCCGGGAGGAGCGGTGCCTGCAAAACCAACAGAGCTTACAATAGTAGCGCCAACACTATATAACAAGGTCAGCCTGAGCTGGAAAGATAACAGCAGCAATGAAACAGCCTTTGAGGTATTCCGGTCTGATAACGGGTTAAATTTCAATACAATAGCTGTGTTGCCTGCCAATTCGGTTGCTTACCAGGATACAACAGTAGCAGGTGCAACAAAATATTATTATCAGGTAAGGGCGATCAACCAATACGGGGAGTCGGACTTTGACAGATCGGGCAGGGGCGTTCATTATGCGTATTATGAAACAGGTATCATTTCACAAATACCGGATTTCAATACGATGCTGCCTGTAAAAACTGGCAGGACTACCAACTTCTCGCTGGGTATGCAGGAACGTCTGGATTATTTTGCGGTAAAATATACAGGAGTTATAACCTTACCGGTTTCGGGAAGTTATACTTTCTATGTTTCCAGCAACGATGGAGCTAAAATATATATCGGAGGAGAAGCTGAAACGGATGTTGTAGTGAACCATGATGGTTTGCAGGAAGCGGGTAATGAAGTATCACAGGCAAAACATTTAAATGCCGGTACTTATCCGATTGTTGTTAAGTATTTTGAGGCAACAGGTGATGAGGTATTGATCGTTAGCTATAAGGGACCTGACGGTTCGGGTATCGACAAGCAGGTAATACCTTTCAGTGTTTTGGGAGAGGAGCCTGTGAATGTAACAACTCCTGTTGCCCCGCCGGCGCCCGGCGCACCGGCTAACCTGGAGGCGTATGAACGTACTTCTTCTTCGATCAGGTTAAAATGGACGAGCAATTCGGGTACGAACGCCACTAAATATCAGGTATACCGTTCCTATCGGAATAATACGGATTATTTCCTGTATGCTGAACTGCCTGCAGATGCAACTACATTTAGTGACACAGACCTCTTTTCAAGTACTTTGTTCTATTATAAGGTAAAAGCAATAGGCCCGGGTGGAGAGTCTGCTTTTAGTAATGAAGTAAGCGCTACCACATTGGGGCTGCCTGCTGTGATTGGGGTAATTGAGAACCAGTATATGAAATACGGAACGCAGCTGCAGGTACCGGTTACAGCATCAAATGGCTCAACCGAGGTTTTACAGTTGCTGGCAGAAAATCTTCCTGCCTTTGGTAGCTTCTCCAGTTCCGGAAATAATGCAGGGGTGATCACATTCAGCCCGAACCAATCCCAGCAAGGGGTGTATAACAATATTACCGTTAAAGCGATCAATCCGCAGAATGATACCACGATCATTTCGTTCAGCCTTACCGTAAACGATAATAATCCACCTGTAATTTCAGACTTTCAGCACATCGTGATGAATGAATGGGAAACGGCAGAGATTAATATCAATGCTACAGATGCTGATGCGGGAGATGCGCTTACCTGGACGTTTACACAGAAACCTGCATTTGCTGTTAGTGAAATAAACAACAACTCCGTAAAGTTTACCTTCTCTCCGAAACATACACAGGCGGGAGTATACAATATGTTGATTACGGTAAAAGACCCGAAGCAGGGAAAGGATACGGCCACCCTGACCATTACTGTGAACCCGACTTCTATTCCGGGACGCAGGGTGTATGTAAACTTTAGTAGCGGCGCCATTGCTGGTCCGTCTACCGGCTGGAACAACACCAATACCGCGACAGTACCTGTTAATACCACTTTCTCTTCGCTGAAAGATGAAAATGGTGGTACTACAACCCTTGGTTTAAAAATTGTAAGCAGTGGTTTCGGTGTGGGCAACGACGGTATGAATACAGGTGCCAACTCAGGTGTGTACCCTGATAATGTGTTGCAATCCCATTATTGGATAGATGGTTCCAGGAATATTGAAATTTCGGGATTGAATGCCAGCAAACGGTATAATTTCACATTCTTTGGAAGCTATAATAACGATGACAGGATCTATTCTGCAAAGTATACCATCGGTACGGAAAGCGTTAGCCTCAATGCCGCGAAAAATACATCCAATACAGCAATCATCACCAATGTTCTGGCGCCGGAAAATGGCATTTTAACCCTGAATATCGATCGGGCGGATGATAACAATGCCACAAGAGCTTACCTGACTGCAATAGTGATTGATGAACTGGTTGACGATGCTTCTGCACCGGCAAGACCCATAAATATGGCGGCAAGGCTTGAAAGTGATACCGTGAAGTTATCCTGGACGAACGTGGCATACAATGCCGATAGTTATGAAGTGTACAGGGGGGTAAGGCTTTCAGGACCCTATATGCTTTTGAACCCTGGGGTAACGGATAATAAGCTTGAGCATTTTGATGATGCCTCTACTGCTTCAAACAAAACATACTATTATATCGTGCGGGTAAGAAATGAGCACGGTGTATCCAACTCGCAGATCGTATGGGTGAACGTACCGAATAAGGCGCCGAAAATTGAAGAGATAGCAGATGTGTACCTGAAAGTAGGAGAAACAAAAAATATCAATATTTCGGCCGTGGATGATCCGACGGAAACGGTGACATTAGCGGTATCAGGGTTGCCTTCGTTTGCTACCTTCACAGATAATGGAGGAGGTAAGGGAGTGATCACGATATCTTCATCAGATGCGCTGGCTACCTATCCGGGTATAACAGTGACGGCTACCGATAATTACGGTGCTTCTTCTTCCAGGGAGTTTGCGATCCACGTGATAGATAAGTTGATGACTTCAACCTATATCAACTTCAATTCGGCAGCTAATCCTTCAAACACTGCTCCGTGGAACGATTTCAACGCAGGGGCTGCTGTAGCTGCAGGAGCAACGCTGACGCATCCTAAAAATGAATTAGCGGCAACCACACCTTATGTGATACGTATTAATGAAGCGATGTCTTCACATGCGGAAGCAATTTCCACTGGTAATAACGGAGGTGTATATGCAGATGCTGTTATTACAACGGGCTTTAAGAGCACTGCGGCAACACGGACTGTTACTGTTTCAGGTTTGCCGGCAGGAAAATACAACCTTGTATTTTATGGCAGCTCCCCTTCGCTGGATGCCCCGAAGCAGGTATATGCTGTCGGCTCTGTAAAAGATACGCTGGATGTAGCTTCCAACTTTATGAAGACAGCAAGGCTGGTAGGGCTGACGCCGGTAAATAACCAGATTACGGTGACGATCAGCAAGCTTCCGTCTAACAGCGCTAATATTTACCTGGGCGCTTTGGTAATTGAGGCGCACAACATGGAGCTTACGCCACCTTCTAACCTGAGAGTGAAAAAGAACAGGAAGACATCTTTGGAAATAGAGTGGGATGTAAATGAAAGTGCATCGGGCAGTACCCTGGAATTATGGCGCTCCAGCGCCCCGGGTACCGGTTATGTAAAAATTGCAGACCTGTCCGGTACTGCTAAATCATATACTGATAACGGATTGACACCCGCAACGGTTTATTATTATAAGATGAGGGCCAGGAACGGTGGAAGCGTTTCCGAATATTCACCATACCTCGGAGCTGCAACGGTTCAGTATACGATTGACGTAAATTTCAACGATGGATCGCCGGGCTCTATGGCGCCTGCTCCATGGAACAATACCAATCAACTGTTAACGGATGGTTTCGAGTTGAGTAATATGATGAACGCTGATTACCAGAGAACGGGTATCAACCTGAGCGTGGTGCAAAATTTCAACGGATATGATGATTTCAACGGTTCCAATACAGGTAATAATTCAGGGGTTGTTCCTGATAACGTGATGAAGTCTTTCTACTACATCCAGTATGGGGAGTTGGTGAAGCTGAAGGTAACGGGACTTAACCAGTCTATGAGCTACAATTTTGTATTCTTCAGCAGCAGTAAAGACCCGATAGGCATTTATACCCATTATATTATAGGAGATAAGACTGCAGTGCTGGATTGGAGAAATAATACGACCAATACAGCGCAGATTAATGCTATGCCGGACGCAACAGGCAGTGTGGAGATACTTATTATGACCGCTACACAGGGATCAAAGGGTTATCTCAATGGATTATCCATTCAGGCGGTACCGGTTGCACCGGGCGGATCGGGTGGTACATCGGGAAGAGGGGGTACAGATGAGCAGGTGAGCCTGACAGGTACAGGAAACAGCGCAGACGTAAAAGCATCCCAGATTACTATTGGCGCTTATCCGACACCGTTTGTAAATGATGTTACTGTGGACCTGAACCTTAAGGTAGCCAAGCCTAAACTGGTGGTGCTGCTGAGGGATGGTGCGGGCAAGCTGGTGTTCTCCAGGATACTTGAAAATGTGCCTGCAGGAAGAAGCCTTCATAAGCTGGATCTCAGTGGAAAAAACACAACTTCCGGCGTGTACTATTTGCAGGTATTAAGTACGCATGATGGCGAATCTTCTGTGATCAAGATAATGAAGTAGCTTCAAAAGATACAAGACTGATAAAAAGAGACGAACCAAGGTTCGTTTCTTTTTTATTAGGCAATGAATAAAAAAATGTATGAGCAGTAATCCAAAGTATATCCCATTCCTGGATGGTTTCCGTGGCTACGCCATTTTATTGGTAATCCTGGGGCATCTTTGTATGGAATATCTTTTCCTGGCACAATTTGGCGTAACGCTTTTCTTCTTTGTCAGCGGCTTTTTGATAACCAAACTGCTGATAGAAGAATATCGGAAGACGAATACTATAGGTCTGAAGGATTTCTACCTGCGGCGTTTGTTCAGGCTTTACCCGGCACTTTTATTTTATATTACTATCACCCTTATAGTGATCTGGGTGGCAAATTACCAGCTAGTGATCACCGATATACTGGCAGGTCTTTTTTATTTCACCAACTATTACCTTGTGTATTTTCCACCGGTTGTTCCCGATAATTATCCGCTGACTGCAAAAATCCTCTGGTCCCTTTCCGTCGAAGAACATTTTTACCTGGTTTTTCCGGTCCTGTTTTTATATGCATACAAGCCGGTTACCCGGCGGTTCTTATATATTATCGGCGGGCTGCTGGTACTGATCTTGCTGATAAGGATCGTTTTATGGCTAAAAAGTACGGATATCATTTTTACGATCAATGAAACCTACTACACCACCCATACACGGGCAGATTCCATTTTATATGGCTGTTTTGCGGCATTACTGATCTATGCCTATCCGGCTACGATCGTTTCCAGGCTATATACCAGGTTGTTGAAAGTATGGTTGATTCCCGTACTGGCGGTTGTTGTGTTGTTGCTATCGCAGAAATACGAAGCCGCCTGGTACCAGATCACTATTAAAAATACGCTCACAGGCGGGCTGCTGTGCCTGACGGTACCTTCCCTTTTGTTTGCGGATCAACAGGTCTGGATACTGAAGCCCTTTGTGAACAGGGTTATTCTTTATATCGGTAAACTAAGTTATTCCCTGTACCTTTTTCATTGGGTTTCACTCAAGCTGGTATCTACCTATTATCCGACCCATGATATGAAATGGTACCTGCTTGTAACAGGCCTGAGCTTTACGCTTGCTGCGGTTTCTTATCACTTTGTGGAACGACCATTCCTGACCCTCAGAAGAAAGTTTGGCTCCCACGCAAAATGATCAGAACGGAATATCCAGTATGGTCATACCCGGTTTGACGTGAATACCTTTGATCCCCGCTGCTTCCGCTGCTTCTACATTTGCTAATGAATCGTCAACAAAAGCTGTTTCGGAAGGAATAAGGCCTTCCCGGTGCAGGATATGCTGAAAGGAGGCTACGTTTGGTTTACGCAGCCCCAGTTCATTTGAATAATATGTTTTTTCGAAAAGATCATCAAATCTTGTACGGTATGTATTTGTATACCGGTCCCTGATTTCTTTTACATGTAAGGCGTTGGTATTACTGAACAGGAATAGCCTGTATCTTTCTTTTAAAGATTGGAGCAGGCTGATACGTTCTTCAGGAAAAACGCCCAGCATGGCATTCCAGGCATGTATCAGCTGTGCATCCGAAACTTCTTTATCGGTAAGCTTCTTTAACGACTGCAGGAATGTTCCATCATCTATTTTACCAACTTCGTAGGCTTCAAAAAAGTCTGAAACATTGCCACTGCGGAACAGTTGATTATAGCTGGTGATGCCATGAGAGGACAGCAACCTTTCTGTTTCCGGCATATTGAGTGTAAGGATGACACCTCCCAGATCAAAAATAATATTATTGATGTTTTCCATTACCGGAATTATAATATCGATTTTAAGAATTTAACACCTTTTATCGCGATATCTTCCTGCGAGGGTTCAAAATCGCGCCATATGGAAGCTGCCTTGGCAATTACCTCCACCTGTGTCAGAAATGATTCGATCACTACGTTGCCATCATAGTTGACCTCTTTAAGTGCAGCGGCAATATCTTTCCAGTTGATGTGGTCATTACCGGGAGTCCCCCTGTCGCAACCGCAGGCATGAAAATGCCCCAGCTTATTGCCGGTTCTCAGGATCGCTTTTGCCGAATCCTTTTCCTCTATGTTCATGTGATAGGAATCCAGGTGAACAAGGAGTGCCGGATGGTTGACGTCATTGACCATTTTCAGTGCCTGGTCAGCCGTATTGATAAAATCTGTTTCATACCTGTTCAACGGCTCTATTGCCAGCGTTTTATGGAGTGATGCCGCATACGCTGCCAGTTCCTTCAGATGTGCAGCTACCTGGTTCCATTGTTTTTTATAATCTTCTTTCTCCACGCGTTCAGCCCTGCCTACAGAAGAGTAAAGCGGTCCGATCAACACCGGGCAATCGAGTACCACCATGGCATCCAGTATCCCCTTAATATCATTGATGGCGTTTTGCTGTTGTTGTGCATCTCCACGCAGGTCCCGGTCGGGGCCCATGGCCGGGCAGATAGAGCAACATTTCAAACCGTTTTCGTCCAGGGCTTTTTTGACAAAAGCCGGATCGATATGTGAAGGATCTTCCAGGGCTATTTCTACGGAATCAAATCCCCATTCCTTGAATTTGGGGAACAGGGAAACACTTTCATTCGTAAAGGGGGATACAAAAAGAAATGTGTTAATGCCAAAGTTCATCGTGGTAATAATTTTGTAGTTAAGAAAATTTCTTGCAGTAAGTTTTATTTCAATTGTTCGAATACAAAAATGCCTTTTTTGTTACCGATAATAATATCCGGGCGTTTGTCTTTATTGATATCCTGCACTACCAGGTTCAGTCCGGAACCGGAATTATCGTCAATAAGGTGAGGGGTCCATTGCGGTGTTTTGCCCGGCTTATATTCAAACCAATATAATACAGCAGGATCTTCCTCTCCGGGATCGGTACCGCCATTATGCGCATAAAACCTTTTACCGGTTACCAGGTCGGGGTGGCCATCCCTGTTAATATCTGCCAGCGCCAGGCTATGGCTTTGTGAAAAGTCCATGAATATCTCATGTTTCTTCCAGCTTATGTCTTTACCGTTTTTCACCTGCTCATACCACCAGATACCATATTTGTGCGCAGAGGAACTGACAATATCCTTGTCGCCGTCCCTGTCGAAGTCGAATACATACATTTGTGCACATTCGGCGCCCAGGTCGGTTTTATGGAATTTCCAGTCTGCTTGTGTTCTGTCTGCCGGTGCTTCCCACCAACCCTCGCGTACGATCACGTCCTTTCTGCCGTCCTCGTTAATGTCGCCGAGTCCCAATCCGTGCGTGTACACCGCAGTGCTTTGCAGTGTATCGTTGCTGATGATATAAGGCGTCCATTGGGTGTCTCCTTTTTTGACCGGACTTTTTACCCAAAGTACCTTTTTGGTGGTGGGGTCGTTACAAAGCAGGTCGGCCCTGCCATCTCCATCCACATCCACGAGCATAGGAGATTCATTGCCTACCGAAGGATAAATAAGATGTTCTTTCCAGTGTCCACCTTTGTTCTGCGGGTTTTCGTACCAGTGGGTGGCTTTCCCGGGGAAGCCCACGCGGATATAGTCTATCCATCCGTCCTGGTTTACATCCATAGTAAAATTTAAAAATGAGTTGCCATATGTCCGGATAGAATATTGTTCTCCCGGTATGATCTCATGCTTTTTCCAGCTGGGCGCTTCCCACCAGTAGGTACCCGCTATCACATCCAGCTTCCCGTCCTTATTCACATCGCCTACTGCTACGCCTTCCGATACATACTCATTGGAAAGGATATGCTTTTTGAACTTTACAGGAGATGATTTGCTGGTCTGCGCCTGCGTATCTACTACAAAAGTGAGACAGGCGACTGAAAAGAAAAGTGTAGATGCCGTTGAAAGAAAAGCCATTCTTTTTATCATACAGAAGCGTTTAATATTATGCTGCTATGAAACGTCCAGCGACTTTTTTAATCAGTCCCGGTTAATGTAAGGCTAAATATATTCCATTTCATGTAAACAATTGTCCAAACCATCAATAAATTATGGATAGATAATGCAGCATTGTACAGGACAGTAATAAATGCGGGAAGGATAGGCATTGCTGATTAACGGATAACAGGGATCATACCCCTTATACCCATATCAATAACCGGCTCTTCAAGAATATCCCATTTGCCGTTATGGACCACTTCTTTCCACTCAAAGCTTTTGTTTGTAGAAATAGAAACTTCAACAATGACGTTGGAGCTTTCGTCGCCACTGATCACCAGGCTGCGGGATGCAAAAGCAGCGGTAACTATATCCGATCCCTCAGGGATAGGTGAAGTATCAAAAAGGGGGTTCACAACAGTTGTAGCACCGGCAGGCGCCTGCCCTGAAAACAGGATATCTTCACTGAATCCTTCGGCAGAGAGGGTGGATTCAAGCGCCCAGTACCCTTGTTCCCTGTTTTCGTCTACCGTAACGGACTGGTTTTTTATATTGTAAGTGGCAAGGTAGGTATTATAGCCAATGAAAGAAGCCATTGTTCCCCGGAAATCATCTTTAATGGAAACGGTATCGTTCATGGTGGTGTCAATATGAAACTGTACGCTGAAATGCTGGCAGGCAACAGAAAGCCTGAGATGTTTGTATTCTCCCGGCGGGATCTCCTTCAGCGAAATTGCATAAAAAACCTCATTATTTCCTGCGAACACAGACCGGGTGAAATCAATGGCCGTGCTGCCTCCTTCTTTTGTTTCGTCCCCACGATATATAACCGGACCCTGCCCCGGCGAAGTGGTATCATCGGGAGATAATTCAATATAATTAACGCTCATACTATTCAGTACCGGGCTTTGAGCGGCATGCCCTTCTTGTATTCCTGTCTCTACACCATGTGCATTCAGCCTGGTTTGGGTTGAATCGAATGTAAACCTGAAAATAAGTTTGGGTTCTGTCGGCATATCATCCTGCTTGGTGCAGGAAATCCCGATCAGGCACATCATTATTCCCGGTAAAATATATTTCACACGTTGTATTTTAGCTGCAAACGAAGGTAACAGGTAAAAATTGTTCCGTATACAGAAATGTTAGTTGTTCAGCTTCACAAATCCTCCGTCTATCGGGTAATCGCATCCGGTAATAAAGGAAGCTTCATCCGAGCACAGGTATAATGCCAGGAAAGCGATTTCTTCCGGCTTAGCCATTCTGCCGATCGGCTGTGTTTTTGACAGCTTTTCAAACATCTCCGTTTCCTTACCCGGATAATTTTTCCTGATAAAGCCATCTACGAAAGGGGTATGTACCCGGGCGGGCGAAATACAGTTGCAGCGGATGTTTTGCTGAAGATAATCTTTTGCCACCGATAACGTCATGGCATTTACGGCACCTTTTGTTGCAGAATACACAAACCGGTCGGGAATACCAACCATGGCTGCAATGGAAGCCATATTCAGGATAACGCCTCCCTTCTTTTTCATTGCAGGTATTACTTCATGCAGGCAATTATACACACCCTTGATATTAACCGAAACAATCCTGTCAAAATCCTGCTCATCCGTGGTGTCTGCCTGCCCAACATGCGCTATACCTGCATTGTTTACCAGGATGTCGATTTGCCCGTGTGTTGCAACGATCTTTTCAATAATTTCTTTTACATCTTTTTGTTCGGCAACATTACACTTGAGAAAGGTTGCTTTGTTTCCGGAAGACTGAATGCCGGCAACGGTATCGCCGGCCCCTTTTTCGTCCATATCCAGTATATAGGTATTGGCGCCCTGTTTTGAAAATAAGACAGATATAGCCTTGCCTATACCACTGCCACCACCTGTAATAACGGCGATTTTGCCACTGAGATTTAGCATGTAAATAATAATTTAGAGTATGTTGGTTGTTCTTAGCGGTTATTGTTGTGAATTAACGTATGCTAATTTAAAATCAATTATGAACGATGCCAAGTTAGCCATAATTCAGTTAATTTCGCACCGGTAAATATAAACACTTCATAACTTCTAAAAAATGAAACCTACACTAGTAATTATGGCAGCCGGCATGGCTTCCAGGTATGGCAGCCTTAAGCAGGTGCAAAGCTTCGGACCTTCCGGGGAAACGATAATGGACTATTCAATATACGATGCTTTGCAAACAGGGTTTAAAAAGATCGTATTTATCATAAGGAAGGAGTTTGCGGAAGACTTTAAAGCAATATTTGAACCCAGGCTGAAAGGTAAGGTGGAAGTAGAATATGTTTTCCAGGACCTGACCTCGTATGTATCAGGATATGAGATCCCGGCGGACAGATCCAAGCCCTGGGGTACTGCGCACGCAGTGCTGTGTGCGGCTCCTGCTGTTCAGGATCCGTTCATTGTCATCAATGCGGACGATTTTTACGGTCGTGACGCTTTCCGGAAAGCATACGCTTTCCTGGTAAAGGAAGCAAATGATCACACTTTTGGGCTGATCGGTTATAACCTTACAAATACCCTTTCCGCTAACGGATCTGTTAGCCGGGGCGTTTGTAAAGTAGATGCGGCCAATAACCTGGTAGCCATAGCCGAGCGTACAAAAATTTATGAAGAGGATGGAAAAATAGTATATGAAGATGGTGATGCTAAGGTGGAAGTACCTTCCGACTCAAAAGTGTCAATGAATTTCTGGTGTTTTACTCCGTATGTTTTTTCGATTTGTAAAGACTTGTTTGATGAGTTCCTTAAGAAGAATATTAACCAGCCCAAGGCTGAAATATTTGTTGTGGACGTAGCGGCACAGTTCATCACCCTCCCCGATAATGTATTGAAAGTAGTTCCCACGGATGCTGCCTGGTTTGGGGTAACGTATAAGGAAGATGCCCCCGAAGTAAAGAAGGAAATCAATGCCCTGGTTTCCAGCGGGGAATATCCTGCTTCTTTATGGTAGAGTAATATTCCACTCTAATTTAACAGGCTCCTGTATGCTCTTAGTGGTGTGCAGGAGTTTTTATTTATACAGCGATTTCGGCTGTCATAACACCTGGTTTGCATTATAATATTTTTTGACCATGCATCCTTCTCTGATCT
Source organism: uncultured Chitinophagaceae bacterium (assembly GCA_934502905.1). GTDB lineage: Bacteria > Bacteroidota > Bacteroidia > Chitinophagales > Chitinophagaceae > Agriterribacter. The sequence goes on along the minus strand of CAKSVK010000012.1, from coordinate 4,572 downwards.
TTCCGCGTCATTAAACAAACATTTGTTAATATATAACCCTAAACCTTTTACCTGATTATAACTGCATTGCATCAGTGCTGGTATTTATAATTAAGGTTACTTCGGGTAACCTTATTTTTATATCTCGATATGATCCCTAGCCCCTGAGCCCTTGTTTATAATACCAGACTGATGCATTCTTTATTGTAATTCTTCTGCAGACTATCTTTGCAGGTATGCATATAGATGTAATAAGCGTATTGCCCGAGTTACTGGAGAGTCCATTGTCGCATTCTATAATGAAAAGAGCGAGAGATAAAGGGCTTTTGCAGGTGCAGGTTCATCCCCTGAGAAACTGGGCTGTCAACAAATATGGGCAAATAGATGATTATCAATATGGTGGAGGTGCCGGAATGGTAATGATGTGCGAACCGCTTGTAAACGCCATTCAGTCCCTTTCTTCAAATGAAAAATTTGATGAGATCATTTATCTCACACCTGACGGGGAGAAATTTAACCAGAAAATAGCAAATCAACTTTCGCTAAAGAGCAGACTTTTATTAATATGCGGTCATTATAAGGGCATAGATGAAAGGGTCAGGGAGCACTATGTTACCCGGGAAATATCCATCGGGGACTATGTGCTGAGCGGAGGCGAATTGCCCGCTGCCGTGTTGATAGATGCTATTGGCAGGTTGTTGCCTGGTGTATTAAATGACGAAACTTCTGCGCTTTTTGATTCTTTCCAGGATGGTTTGCTGGCGCCGCCTGTATATACCCGTCCCGCAGATTTCAGGGGGTGGAAAGTGCCCGATGTGCTGCTGAGTGGTGACCCTCAAAAAATAGAAGACTGGCGTCATGAAATGGCCCTTAAAAGAACCGGAGAAAGAAGACCTGATATGGAAGTTTAATTAATTAAATATTAGAATAGATTCAAAGATGATCCTTTTTTCAATAGTCCGTATTCTGTTTCTTTTTTTATTTTTCGTAAATAAGGAAAAACACGATTCCACTGCCCCCGTACATTTTTTTTATGTGTCGTCCGGTCATAGAGATATATCGGATAGTTTGGAGCAGATTTTAAAAGATCCGGGTATCAATACAATAGTATTTCGGGACAGCGGTATTGTAGTTGATAAGGTAATAAATATTCCCCGGAATAAAACGATCAGGTTTGAACCAGGGGCATGTATTACAGGAAAGGGAACTCTGAACGGAGGGATCATCCAGGCGAGCTATCATCAGCAGCTGTTCGGCAGGGATCTTAAGGTAAACCCGCAGGAAAAGGATTCTGTTTTCAGTGTGAAATGGTATGGTGCGAAAGGAGATGGGATATCTAATGACAGGGAGTCCATTAGACTGACCTTTGATATGACGAAAAGAATCGGAGGAGGAAATGTATTTTTACCCAAGGGAACATACGTGGTCAGCAGAAGGGATAAAGCGCCGTTTTCAATAATAGATGTGTATTCTAACACAAAAGTATCAGGAGAGGGTATGGATAAAACAGTGGTGAAGCTGGATCCTAATGACATGAAAAACTTCAGAAGGATATTTTTCATTGGCTCAAAGTCGGAAATTACAGAGAATGTAGAGGTGTCAGATATGACGATCGATATGGAGAACCCGTTTAAAACTTATCCACCCCCTGCTTCTTTCGGACATGATGCGCAGTCAGCAGCTATTATTTGTTATTCAGACAGCTTTGATGTGCGAAATGTTCATATACACGACCTGGTTGTTCAAAACGTTCCGGGTGACGTTATTATAGTGTCAACGAACAGCAAGAATATAACAATAGAGCGCATTTATCAAAAGAACTATCTCCGCCAGGGAATCAGCATTGGTGGTACAAAAGGTGTAGACAGTATTACGGTCAGGCATATATATGACCTGCCTTTTACGAACGGTGTAGTGAAGTATGGTAACTCCATACGTACCGAACCTTATGCCGTTGTAAAAAATGTTAGTTATACTTTTTCCGATGTACTCGATTTTTCGGCCTCCGGTATTGATGGCTTACTGATTGACAGCGTGGTGACGCGATCTGGCAGCGTGAACACCTGCCACGATGTGTCCAATTTTCTTATCCGTAACAATGTACTGAACAGTAAGCTGCAGATAGCCCCGGTTGGCCCTGGCGTTGTAGAAAAAAATGAGTTAAAAAAGGGAATACTTGTCACGTCGGTAGGGAAAGGCGGCTTCAGGGATATGTCGGGAATAGTGATCAGGAAAAACTATATAATAGATACTTCTTCTGCATTTACAAATGTCAGGGTTACACAGGTAAATGGGGTGGGGGTATATGATAATACTATAAAAGTAAATGCGGATGCAATTGTTTTTTCAAATGCAAAATCTGGAAAAGTAATGAACAACAGGATATGGGTAAATAATCCGTCCTATTATGCTGTTCATGTGTATTCAACCATTAAAGACCGTTATGGAGAGGGTCCGTACGAAATTGATGGTAATATTGTTTATGGAGCCAATAAAGGAATAAAGGGGCATTTCGTTACATCGGATATTGGTCTGAAAAATATAGTGAATAAATAAAGCTTTATACATTTGCTTCGTCCCATGATCATGCAAAGGTATTCCTGTTAGTCCTTACAGATAGAAACGGAATGGCCGAATACGTCCGACATGTATTCACAGAATACTTTTTCTCTTTCTCCTGATCAGTAATCAACAAAAAGTTTCCGCAGGTATAAGGGTACAGGCTGGCTGGATTGTCTTATATGAAAATAAATCAGTCTGGAAGCGATTATCTTTGAGCCCGCAGGTAAGGTTAAAGATTCGAACAATAAAAAGAATATGCCATCGGGTTTATCAGTTGAGATTACAGAGTCGTCGTTCGAGGAGCTTTTTAAAGGTCACTTCAGGGAATTGGCTGCCTATGCTTTTGCTATGCTGAATGACCAGGTAATGGCGGAAGAAGTGGTACAGCAGGTCTTTTATCAGATATGGGAAAAGCGCGAAACAGTTGTCTTTGATACTTCCGTAAAGGCATACCTGTACAAATCAGTTTACCATCGCTGCCTGAATTACAGGAAACATCAAAAGATAAGACAGGAACATGCCCGGCAGGTACTATGGCAGAAACAGGAAGCCCAGCCGGAGGCAACCGGCATTTCAAATAAGGAAATGGTTAGCCAGATACAGTCCGCTATTGACAGCTTACCGGAACAATGCCGCCTGATCTTTCAAATGAGCAGGTTTGAAGAGCTGAAATACCGTGAAATAGCGGATCGGCTGGAAATATCCGTGAAGACGGTAGAAGCGCAGATGGGAAAGGCGCTAAAACAACTCCGGGTATTACTGGGCAACTACCTGACTACTATTTCTGCAACCCTTATTTACATTTTAAATAACTTAAATTGATACAGGTGACTCATTATCCGGACGAAAACATGGATGCTTTACTGGCAAAATATTTTGCCGGGGAAACCAGCGCGGGGGAGGATCAGCAGGTGTATACCTGGATAGAAAAGAGTGATGAGAACCTGCAGCGTTTTGAGGCATATATGCAGATATGGAATGACAGCAGACAAATACCGCAACTGCTGGATATAAATGAAGATGAAGCCTGGCAGAAGTTCAGGAAAAGATTTATCGGTACACCTGTGGTATCGGTGAGGTCGCGTTCTCACAAGCTTGTGTTCTTGCAAAGAGTGGTGGCTGCTGTTATACTACTGCTCGCAGGTTTTTGGTGCGTTTACTTTTTATTGCCCAATAATACCGCAAAGCCGGTAACTTTTGCGTTGGCCACCCTGAATGCCGTAAAAACTGATACCCTGCCGGACAGATCAGTGGTGACGCTGAATAAGAACGCAGAGCTGTCCTATACAGAGAAAAGTAAACAGGAGAGGACCGTGCAACTAAAAGGAGAGGCGTTTTTTAGCGTGACGCCCAACAAAGAAAGACCTTTTATGATCACTGCGGGCGAAGTCCTGATAAAAGTAGTGGGCACCTCTTTTAATGTAAAAGCACAGGAAGATCTGACGGAGGTGATCGTACGTTCCGGCGTTGTTCAGGTGCAGTATAAGGAACAAATCTTAGAGCTGTACCCGGGAGAAAAAGCCATGATTGAGAGATCGGGTTCGGTGCTGAAGAAAACAATAGAAGAGGATGTTCTATATAACTATTATGTGAGTAAAACATTTATATGCGACAATACGCCTTTATGGAAATTGGTAGAAAAGCTGAATGAGGTATACGGTGCTCACATCATCATACGAAATAAAGACCTGTACAACCTGCCACTTAATGTAACCTTCAACGAAGAGACCCTGGAAAGAATATTGGAGGTGATAAAGGATACTCTGATGGTTTCCGTTAGCCACGAAGGAGATACTATCGCTATTTACTAATTGTTTTAACATCGGGAAGATGAAAAATATTATATCAATGATAAGAAAGGGATTGTTATGCCTGTCCTTTTTAGGTATTTACTTTATTTCGACCGCGCAGTCCATACTGGAAAGAAAGATAAGCTTGTCCGTACAGCAGAAAAGGCTCGATGATTTTCTTACCATTTTGAGTAATAAAGGAAATATTACTTTTTCCTATAACAGCAATATACTGAAGCGT